>JBFXEX010000032.1:0-50421 GCA_050179645.1 Xanthobacteraceae bacterium
GCTCGTCGCAAACCCAGCAACGGAGCCCAACCAAAATGCGAACCACAGCAGAACTTGCAGAACGTCTTTTTCTATCGGACCTGACCTCGACGCCGGTCTACTCCGAAATCCAACGCGAACTTCAAGCCAAGCATCGGCCCGACGCCGACGGCGAATATGGCGACGAGTTCTGGGAGGCGTTGTCCGCCATCCTTCGCGAGGTTTTGCTCAAGGCCGCCGACATGGCCGAACCGGGCAACGTCCGGTAACCAACCGCAAGTTTCGGATTCCTCGAAGACCCCTGGGTTGAAGCCCAGGGTTTTTTATTCCGCCGTGCTGCGAACGTCCCGGGCGGGCACGCGGAGCACTGCAGCTCGCCCGGGATCGCGCGATTTAGCGTCTTGCGACGTTGCGACGCGTACGTCGCTCTTCGGTTGCCTGACGACGCATTGCATCCCAGGCGTCTAGTGAGTTGGGGAGACTGCCAACCAACGACTCCGGTGCGGGCTCTTCTTTAACGAGAACGCGTTCAAGGTCTTTGAACTCTTGAAAAGCTTCATTCAACCATCGCTCAGTGATATTGCTGCGAGTGTCGGAGTGCAAACACCGCAAGATCTTTTTGAAAGTGGACTTCGGCATGATGCCGTTTCTACGCATATTTAGAACTCGCTCGGCGTCCTTTACCAGTTTGGTATGTGTCGGCAGCCAGTATTCCTTGTGCCATTTTTTCACTTGTTCGTTGACGAGTTGTCGAACGGTCTCGGCCTTCTCACGTTCGAACTTCCGTTGCAGCACCGCGTACTTTTCCTTATAGGTCTGCGGCAAATCATCGACGGTGATCGCGGCCTCGATTGCGCCCTCACGACGGATGCGGTCACGCTTTGCCTCGCCCGCCGGCCGCTCCAAATCCGCAACCCGGGCTTCAAGCTCAGCAATCCGCGCCTTGGCCACGCGAAGCTCTTGGCCGGTTTCGGCCTTACCGTTTTCCTCCACGAATCTTCGGAACCAGTAGCGACGTTGATATTCCTTACCGGACATCGCTCGGTTGCCGATTGGTTTGCGGCCCATGGTGTGGTCCCCTTCAAAAATAACTTTATAAGAATATAGGGCAGGCAGTTCCGGGCCGCAACGTTTCTTTATAAAAATATTGGTCCGCTCGGTGACCCCGATTTCGACTCCGTCGAAACCCCCTGGGCCGACTCCCCTTCGCGATGCCGTGCGCACTGGTGCGATTTCAGGACCTGGGCCCTAGGTCGGTGAGGGTCGGGCCGGAAACTGCGTGTACGGGGACTGCAACGGGAACCGTCCGATGACCGCACACGGCAGTTAGTTCATCGTTAGTTGGCCGATTTCGGAAACAGTAAAAGTCCAATTATTTCAACACGTTATTACACATTTACCCACTAAGACGACTTTAACGGACTCAGTCGGCTCGCGCCGACGTCAGTTCGGGACCAGGGCGCGGTACTCATTGAGCAGGAAATTGATCGCCCGCTTGCCGCGGTTGCGTGCGATCCGCAGCGGACCCGAATCGACGAAGTAGGTCAGCAGGATCGAGTCCCGAGTCTTGACTTCCGGTCCGATCCGGTCGGCCGAATGCCAGGTATTGTCACCCACTGCGAAGGCATAGCCGGTGTTCGGCGAAAACTTCATCTGCGTATGCTTGGGCATGCTGCCGTCGGGCAGCCGGTCATGAAAGATCGTGCCGATGTGGCTCGTCGAGTTGTCGCGCGGCAGATAGAGCTGGACGGTGATGCCCTTCCACTTCGTGTCGGTATGCGGCGTGATCAGGTAGCCCGGAATGTCACGCGTCAAAATCGGGATCGGAAACATCCCGACCTTGGCGAAATCGTCGCCGAAGCGGCGCTTGAGCCCCGGCGCCAGCTTGCGGATGAACGCCTGCTTGACCTCTCGCGAACACAGCGCCCGGCCGACTGTATCCCAGACCGCCCGCTTGTCCTTTGGGAGATGGCGGATGTATTCCGGAAACAGATCGATCTTGACGCGGGTATGCGTACCGTCTTCGAGATCGTGCCCCTTGGCGCGGCCGTGCATCGGCCGGTAATCGCCCGCTTCAGGCATCGCGCGCAGCATCGCCGCATACACGTCGTCGGGAAAGACGCGATCGAATTCGAGATGAAAGAACGGCGCATCGCTGCTGCGGGCGGAGTCGACGGAAGCGGCCACGAATTCGCTGAGGTTGCGCGACGTCTGCGCAACGGCGCCGCCCACTACGCTCTGTCCCTGAGCCACATCAGCTGAATACGTCATGGTCCGATTCCCAATGTCCATTCCTGCGTGAACTACCATTCCTGCGTGAACTATATCGTCCGGACGTGGCGGATTCGAGGGCTCAGCGCCGCGCCTTGAGGGCCGCCTTCCCCGCATATTTGGCGGTGGTGCCCAGTTCCTCCTCGATGCGAAGAAGCTGGTTGTACTTGGCGGTGCGGTCGGAGCGCGCGAGCGAGCCGGTCTTGATCTGCCCGCAATTGGTGGCAACCGCGAGGTCAGCGATGGTCGAATCCTCGGTCTCGCCGGAGCGGTGCGACATCACCGCCGTGTAACCGGCCTTGTGCGCCATTTCGACCGCGGCGAGCGTTTCGGTGAGCGTACCGATCTGGTTGACCTTGATCAGGACCGAATTACCGACCCCCTTGTGGATGCCTTCCGAAAGACGCGTCACGTTGGTGACGAACAGGTCGTCGCCGACCAGCTGGCAGCGGCTGCCGATCCTGTCGGTCAGGAGTTTCCAGCCCTCCCAGTCGTCCTCCGCCATGCCGTCTTCGATCGACGCGATCGGGTAATGATCGACGAGCCCGGCGAGATACTCCACCTGGTCGGGAATCGAACGCGATCTGCCTTCACCTTCATAGTGATAGGCGCCGTTCTTAAAGAATTCCGTCGCCGCGCAGTCGAGCGCCAGGACGACATCCTTGCCGGCGGCGCAGCCCGCCTTGTCGATCGCCTGCATGACGAAATCGAGCGCCGCGCTGGCAGACGGCAGATTTGGTGCAAAGCCGCCCTCGTCGCCCACGTTGGTGTTGTGCCCGGCTTGTTTGAGCGCGGCGCGCAAGGTGTGGAACACTTCCGCCCCCATGCGCAGCGCCTCGGCGAACGACGTGGCACCGACCGGCATGATCATGAATTCCTGGAAGTCGATCGGGTTGTCGGCATGCGCGCCGCCGTTGACGATGTTCATCATCGGCACCGGCAGGAGCCGGGCGCCGACGCCGCCGACATAGCGGTAGAGCGGCGCATCGCAGGAGACGGCCGCAGCCTTGGCCGACGCCAGCGATACCCCGAGGATGGCGTTGGCGCCGAATCGGCTCTTGTTCGGCGTACCATCCAACGCGATGAGCGTCTCGTCGATCTTGACCTGTGACTCCGCGTCCATGCCGCCGATGGCGTCGAAAATCTCGCCGTTGACCGCGTCGATCGCCTTGCGGACGCCCTTGCCAAGGAAGCGCTTGCCGCCGTCGCGCAACTCCACCGCTTCGTGCGCCCCGGTCGAGGCGCCGGACGGAACCGCCGCGCGCCCGAGCGAGCCGTCCTCGAGCACGACGTCGACCTCGACGGTCGGATTGCCGCGGCTGTCCAGAATTTCGCGGCCGATGATATCGACAATGGCGGTCATGCAGGGGGTCCTAGGCTTTCGCCGGGCTTCTAACCGATTGCCGATGCCTTTGTCATGCCCCGCGGAGCTTGCGAATACCTGCCTTCCGGGGCAAGAAGTCCGGAATATGGCCAAACGACTGCATCATCTCGGCCGGCCGAGCCGCCTTCCCGCCTCGCCCGAAGACGCCGTGCTCGACCGGGTCGCCAATCCGCATGCCGATACCAATTACGTGGCGCGCTTCACCGCGCCGGAATTCACCACGCTGTGTCCGATCACCGGCCAGCCGGATTTCGCCCATCTGGTGATCGACTACGTCCCGGGCAAATGGCTGGTCGAGTCGAAATCGCTGAAGCTCTATCTTGCGAGCTTTCGCAATATCGGCAGCTTCCATGAGGACTGCACCGTCACGGTGGGCAAGCGGCTCGCGGCTTTGCTCAAGCCCAAATGGTTGCGGATCGGCGGCTACTGGTACCCGCGCGGCGGCATGCCGATCGACGTGTTCTGGCAGACCGGCCGGCTGCCCGCCGGTGTCTGGCTGCCTGACCAGGGCGTCACGCCCTATCGTGGACGGGGATAGTGCCTGATCTCGACTGCAGACTTTCGGACAAGATCATGCGATCGAACAGCTGCGTCAGACACTCCCGCCGCGGTGGCGCAGCAGACGAGAGCAAACGAACCCGATTGTCACCAGCACTGCAGCACCGACGAACATGGTCGTCTCCATGCCGCCGTGGGTGAAACCAAAGCCGTACACTACGGGGCCGATCGCCTGACCGAGGAAGAAGAACGTCGAGTGCAGCGACATCGCGGCGCCGCGGGCGGTCTGTGACAGGTCGGTCACGTGCACCTGGATGCAACTGTGCAGCAGATAAAAGCCGAAGCCGAACAGCGCGAACAGCCCGATCTGCGTCACCCAGGAGAAATGTAGCGCGATCAGCGCAAGCCCCGTGGCGGCAAAGATGCCACCCATGATCATCAGGCGCGGCTCGGTGATGCGGGCTACGATCCAGGGAACCGATAGCGAATAGACGACGCCGCCAAGCGCAAAGCAGCCGATCAGCAGCCCGGCGACGGCCGCGCTCGGCTGGCCGCTGGCGATCAGGAGGAGTGCGACGAACGGAAACAGTCCGTGCACGAAGATCGCCTCGAAGAACACCGCGCTGAAACAGACCTTGGCGCGCGGGTCGGCAAAGATGCCGCGGAAGTTCGCCATCACGGTCGCGCGATTGAACGGCTTGGGCTTGGGCCGAACGAAGCCGCGGAAGGCAAAGAATGCCGCAATCGCGGTGACCAAGCCGAACAGCGAGATGATGCCGAAGACCGCCCGCCAGCCGAACAGGTCGCCGATCGCGCCGGCAAACGACGCACCGAGCACGTTGCCCGTGAGGCCGACCGCCAGCAGCCGACCGATCGCGACCTGTCGCTTCTCGACCGGCATGAGGTCGCCGATCAGCGCCATGCCGACGGGAAAGATGCCGCCCGCCAAGAGCCCGGCCAAGATCCGCATCGCCACCAGCAGTTCGAAGCTGGTCGCCACCGCGCAGACCAGGCCGGCGAGCGATACGATCACCAGGCTCACGTTCATCAGCCGCGTCTTGCCGAAGAAATCGGCAATCGTGCCCAGCACCGGCTGCACCAGCGCATAGGGCAGCGTGAAGGCCGTCGACAGCAGCGCGACGGTGTTGACGTGGACATTGAGGTCGGCCGCGATCTGCGGGATCACCGGATCGACCGCACGCGAAAACAGCGTCTGCGCGAAGACCACCAGGGCGACGATTTTCAGGATGGGCGGGATGGCCGGACTCGCTCGATGCAGTGTGCGCGCAGCCGCCCTATTGCTTGGCCAGCCGGTCGAATTCCATGAGGCGGCGCAACAAGCCCTCCATGTCCTTCAGCGGCACCATGTTAGGGCCGTCCGACGGAGCCTTGTCCGGGTCCTGATGCGTCTCGATGAACACGCCGGCGACGCCGACGGCGACCGCGGCACGCGCCAGCACCGGCACGAATTCCCGCTCGCCGCCCGACGAGGTCCCCTGCCCGCCAGGCTGCTGCACCGAATGGGTGGCATCGAAGATCACCGGCGCCCCGGTGGTCCGCGCCAGGATCGGCAGCGCGCGCATGTCGGAGACGAGCGTATTGTAGCCGAACGAAGCGCCGCGCTCGGTCACCAGCACGTTGCGATTGCCCGCGGCGGTGATCTTGGACACCACGTTCGCCATGTCCCAGGGCGCGAGGAACTGCCCCTTCTTGACGTTGACGACGCGACCGGTCTTTGCCGCCGCCACCAGCAGATCGGTCTGGCGGCACAGGAACGCGGGAATCTGCAGCACGTCGACGGCTTGCGCGACCGCCGCGCATTGTGCCGCGTCGTGGACGTCGGTGAGCACCGGTACGCCCAGTGACTCGCGGATGTCCGCGAAAATCGGCAGCGCGGCGTCGAGCCCGATCCCGCGCGCGCTCCTGGCGCTGGTGCGGTTCGCTTTGTCGAACGAAGTCTTGTAGACGAGGCCGACGCCGAGCCGCGCGGCGATCTCCTTCAGCGCCGACGCCATTTCCAAGGCATGCGCGCGGCTCTCGAGCGCACAAGGTCCGGCGATCAGCGCCAGCGGCAGCGCATTGCCGAACCGAACGGTTCCCACCGCAACGGTCGGATTGGCGACAGGGTCGGCTGCCTTGTTCATGGTCCGCGACCTTGCGCCGCCGGTGGTAGGGGGTCAACCGGGGCACGGACATGGGCGATTTCGCCGGCCACATAGGTCGCGCGCACCGCCCGGTCGTCGCCCAGCGTCGTCAGTACTGCAAGAATTTCATGGATCGAGCGCGCGCGGGCGCTGCGGAAGGCGAGCAACGGCGTTGCGGTTGGATCGAGCACCACCAGGTCGGCCTCGCGGCCGGGCGCGAGCGTGCCGAGCGTGTCGTCGAGCGCCAGCGCGCGGGCGCCGCCGAGCGTCGCGAGATAAAAGGCTTCGACCGCATCGATCGGCCGGCCGCGGAGCTGTGCGACCTTGTAGGCCTCGCCCATGGTCGCCAGCAGCGAAAAGCTGGTGCCGCCGCCGATGTCGGTGCCGAGTCCGACGTGTACCGGCCGGTGCGGATCGCGCGCATCGCACAGCGGGAAGAGCCCGCTGCCCAGGAACGTATTGGACGTCGGGCAATGCGAGATAGCAGTGCCGTTGTCGTGGCAGCGGGCGAACTCGCTCTCGCCGAAATGCACACCGTGCGCCAGCACCGCACGCCGCCCAGTCAGGCCGTAGTGGTCGTAGACGTCGAGATAGTCGCGGCGCTCCGGAAACAGCTCGGCCACGCGCGCGATCTCGGCACGGTTCTCGGCGATGTGGGTCTGCACGAAGACGTCGGGATGTTCGCGCCACAGGCTGCCGGCAAGCTCCAACTGCTCGGGCGTGCTGGTCACCGCGAACCGCGGCGTGATGGCGTAGAGGCAGCGGCCGCGGCCGTGCCACCGGGCGATCAGTGCCTTCGATTGATCGTAGCCCGAGCGGGCAGTGTCGGCGAGCGCGGCGGGCGCCTCCCGATCCATCAGCACCTTGCCGGCGATGAGCCGCAGATTGCGCCGCGCGGCCTCGTCGAACAGGGCATCGACCGAACCGGCATGCACCGAGCAGAACACCAGCGCGGTCGTCGTGCCGTTGCGGAGAAGTTCGTCGCAGAAGATGCGCGCGGTCTCGCGCGCGACCGTCTCGTCCGCGAAAGCCTGTTCGGCGCCGTAGGTGTAGGTCTCGAGCCAGTCGAGAAGCTGCTTGCCCTGCGCGCCGATGATGCCGGTCTGGACGTAGTGAATATGCGTGTCGATGAAACCGGGCGCAATCAGGCAGCCGGAGTAGTCGGCAACCGTGATCTCCGGTGACAGGTGCGGACGGAGCGCCGCGTAGCTGCCGACCTGCTCGATCAGCCCGTTGCGGCACACTACAAGCCCGTCAGATTCGTGTACGAAGGCGCGCGCGGGATCGACCAGAAATGGGTCGTCCCGGCAGAAGATCAGCGTTCCGCGCAGCGCCGTGACGCGATCGCCCGGGGGCACTATCATGGCGGCGCTTCGACGACAAGGGCCATGCCGTTGGCCGTCGACGGTGCGACCATCAGCCGAACGATGTGGTCAAGGCCGCGTGGCATCGGCCGTTACTTCACCGCCGAGAACGCCGTCGGCTGCAGGAACATGTTGTGGATCGAGGCGACGATCGGGCCGTCCTTTTCGCTCTCGGCGCGCTTCTCGATCCATTCGGGATCGGCCGCGAACTTGCCCCACTTCTGCTCGCGCTCGGCGAGCGATTCCCAGGCCAGCAGGTAGTGCAGGTCCTGGTTACCACCGGGGCCGACCAGCACGGTCCAGAATCCCGCCTGCCGGATGCCGTGGCGCTTCCAAATCTCGAGCGTCGTAGTTTCGAACCGCTTGAGCAAAGCCGGCAGCCGTCCGGTAACGCAGTGGTAGATGCGCAGTTCGTAGATCATGGTCGCCTCGTGTTGGGAAAGCGAAGGCGGCCGACGTTAATGGCTAGCGACGCAAAGGCAAAGCGGAGCGCTAAACGAGCCGGCTCTGGTCGACCGCCGCGCCGATGAATGACGAGAACAGCGGGTGCGGCTCGAACGGCCGCGATTTCAGCTCGGGGTGATACTGCACGCCGATGAACCACGGATGGTCCTCGTACTCGATGACCTCTGGCAGCAGCCCATCGGGCGACATGCCGCAGAAGCGCATGCCGTGCTGCTCGAGCCGACCCTTGTAGGCGGTGTTGACCTCGTAGCGGTGGCGATGGCGCTCGGATATCTCGGTCGCGCCACCGTAGATTGCCGAAACCTTGCTGCCGCGCTGAAGCGCCGCCGGATAGGCGCCGAGCCGCATCGTGCCGCCGAGATCGCCTTCCCGGGCGCGCGTCTCAAGCTCGTTGCCTTTCATCCATTCGGTCATCAGGCCGACGATGGGCTCCGAAGTCGCTCCGAACTCGGTCGAATTCGCCTCCGCGATGCCGCAGAGATTGCGCGCCGCCTCAACCACCGCCATCTGCATGCCGAAGCAGATGCCGAAATACGGCACGTCGCGCTCGCGGGCGAACCGGGCCGCGCGGATTTTTCCTTCGGCGCCGCGCTGGCCGAAGCCACCCGGCACCAGGATGCCGTTGACGTGCTCCAGGAACGGGGTCGGGTCCTCGCGCTCGAACACTTCGGATTCAATCCAGTCGAGTTTGACCTTGACCTTGTTGGCAATCCCGCCGTGCGCCAGCGCCTCGATGAGCGACTTGTAGGCGTCCTTCATGCCGGTATACTTGCCGACCACCGCGATCGTGACGTCGCCTTCCGGATTGCGGATGCGCTCGTTGATGAACCGCCAGCGCGCGAGATCGGGTTCGCGGTGTGCGTCCATGCCAAACGCCGCGAGCACTTCCTGGTCGAGTCCGGCGTCGTGGTAGGCTTGCGGCACCGCGTAGATATTGTCAGCGTCGAGCGCCTCGATCACGGCGCCTTCGCGCACGTTGCAGAACAGCGCGAGCTTGCGCCGCTCGTCCTTCGGGATCGGGCGGTCAGAGCGGCACAGCAAGATATCCGGCTGGATGCCGATCGAGCGCAATTCCTTGACCGAGTGCTGGGTCGGCTTGGTCTTGAGTTCGCCGGCGCTGGGAATGAACGGCAGCAGCGTCAGGTGGATGTAGACCGCGTGGTTGCGTGGCAGTTCGTTGCCCAACTGCCGGATCGCCTCGAAGAACGGCAGGCCCTCGATGTCGCCGACGGTGCCGCCTATCTCGCACAGCACGAAGTCGTAGCCCTCGTTGCCGTCGAGGATGAAGTCCTTGATCGCGTTGGTGACGTGCGGGATCACCTGGATGGTGGCGCCGAGATAATCGCCTCGCCGCTCCTTGGTGAGGATATCCTGGTAGATGCGGCCGGTGGTGATGTTGTCCTGCCGGGTCGCCGGCCGGCCGGTGAAGCGCTCATAGTGGCCGAGGTCAAGGTCGGTCTCGGCGCCGTCGTCGGTGACGAAGACCTCGCCGTGCTGGTAGGGCGACATCGTCCCCGGGTCGACGTTGAGATAGGGATCGAGCTTACGCAGCCGGACCTTGTAGCCGCGCGCCTGAAGCAGCGCGCCGAGCGCTGCAGATGCGAGACCCTTGCCGAGGGAGGAGACCACGCCGCCGGTGATGAAGATGTACCGCGCCATGGGATTTAACGTCTAAACTCGGCCGACCGATTCGACGAGGCCATATTCGACCTCCTGCGCCGCCATGCGCAAACTGCATGAAGGCAGTTTCTCAAGTCCGAGCCGCGGCTTGTGGCCGTTTCTTGATGTCGGCCAAGAGCCAGCCATTCACCGGCCGCATGGCTCTCCACAGAAAGCCGAGATTGTCCAATCCCATCGGCTTACTGCGATCGTGGGACCTGCGGACCGGCCGGGGGCTTTTCCTGCTGCCGCAGGGTGTCGAGAACGCCGCCGCTCGTCGGCGCCGGGGCGCCGGGAACCTGCTGCACGGGCCCGTCGGTCGACCGGATAATCGAAGTAGGCTTACGCTCCATGCTGGCAAGAATCGAGAGCACCAGGCTGGTGGCGAAGAACGCTGCCGCCAGGATGGCCGTCGTGCGGGTCAGCACGTTCGAGGTGCCCCGGCTGGATAGAAAGCCGCCGCCGCCACCGCCGCCGCCAATACCGAGGCCCCCTCCCTCGGACTTCTGCAGGAGGACGGCCCCCACGAGCGAAAGAACGATCATCAGGTGGATCACGATAACGACGGTCTGCATGGAGATTTGCTCGAATTTTCTGCGCGATCCCGGTCGACGGCCAGAACCCTTCGCCGGGCATATAAGGCGTCGAGGGCGTCTCTACACGCCCGCCCGACCGATTTCCACTGGCGCGTGGCAAGGTCCTTATTCGACCGGGATCGAGCCCACATTATGGCCCCGGAACCCTATCGATAGACCTCCGCAATCGCCAGAAAGTCGGCGGCTTTGAGGCTGGCGCCTCCAATCAGCGCGCCGTCCACGTTCGCGACCGCCATCAGTTCGGCAGCGTTCGACGGCTTCACGGAACCGCCGTAAAGAATTCGAATGCCCTCGCCTTGTGTTCCGAAGCGCCCGGTCAGATGGTCGCGGATCGCCCCATGCATCTCGGCGACATCGGCCGGCGTTGGCGTGAGGCCGGTCCCGATCGCCCAGACCGGCTCATAGGCCAAGGCCAGGTTGCCGGCGGCAGCGCCGTCCGGCAGCGAACCCGCAAGCTGTCCGTCGACGACCGACAGGGCGCGACCGGCGTCGCGCTCGGACCGCGTCTCGCCGACGCAGACGATCGCCAGCAGGCCGGCGCGGTGCGCGGCCAAGACCTTGGCCCGCACGTCGGCGTCGCTTTCGCCGTGCCCGGAGCGCCGCTCCGAATGTCCCACGATCACGGCGCTGGCGCCGGCATCCTTAAGCATTTCCGCCGAAATGTCCCCGGTGAACGCGCCCGAGCGCTCGCGATGACAATCCTGTGCCCCGATCGCCACCGCCGTGCCGACCGCCCTGGCGGCGAACGTCGCCAGCAAAGTCGCCGGGGGGCAGACCAGGATATCGGCCGCCGGGATGTCCCGCGCCCCTGCGATTATGAGGTCAAGCTCGACCACGGAGGCCGAGAGCCCGTTCATCTTCCAATTTCCCGCCACTAGCGGTCGCCGGCCGCTGCGCATGCGCACTTCCTGGATTTTTTGTCGCGTGCCAGCCGGTTAGCAGACAGCGGTAGGCCACGCCAGCGCCGCATTTGCCCCGCCTCTAGCCGAAAGCGCTCCACCGTCGCGTGAGTTGCGGCTGCGGGTGCCCCTCCTTATGATGCCTTGCCTTCGTTGGCCGCCGGCGGTCCGGCCTCGGGGCGCTCGATCACAACAGGATCATCCATGCTTCGAGGTATGCGCAAAGCGTCGTCCAACTGGCTCGGCAAGATCGTCATGGCCGCGGTGGTCGGCGTTTTGGTGTTGAGCTTTGCGATCTGGGGAATCGGTGACGTTTTCCGCGGATTTGGCCAATCGACGGTTGCCAAGATCGGTGGGACCGAGATCACGATCGAGCAATTCCGCACGCTCTACAATGACCGCTTGCAGCAATATGCCCGGCAGTTGGGGCGGCCCATCAGTTCCGAACAGGCGCGCGCGCTGGGGCTCGACCGCATTGTGATCACGCAGTTACTTTCCGACGTCGCGCTCGACGAACGCGCCCGCGCTCTCGGGCTCAACGTCTCCGACGCCGAAGTGATCAAGCAGATCACCAGCGATCCGACGTTCCGGGGACCTAACGGGCAGTTCGACCGTTTCCGCTTCGAGCAAGTCATTCGCCAGGCGGGCTACACCGAAGCCCGTTTCATCAGCGAGCAGCGCCGCCGAATGTTGCGCCGGCAGCTCGCCACCACGATCGTCAGCGGCAACGTCGTCAGCAAAGCGATGATCGAGGCCGCCCATCGTTACACCAACGAGGAACGGGCGATCGAGTATCTGCTGCTCGACCGCAGCCGTGCCGGCGAGATCCCGCCGCCGACGCCGGAGGCCCTCACCAAGTTCTTCGACGAGCGCAAGATACTGTTCCGCGCTCCCGAGTACCGTAAGCTGATGATCGTCTCGCTGATCCCTACCGAGCAAGCGCCATGGATTGAGATCTCCGACGCCGATCTCAAGGCCGCCTACGAGAGCCGCCGCTCGCGTTACGTCACCCCGGAGCGCCGGCACATCCAGCAGATCGTGTTTCCGACCGAGGCCGACGCCAAGGCGGCGAAAGAACGGATCGCCAAAGGCGCGACCTTCGCGGAGATCGCCAAGGAACGCGGCCTGACCGAAAAGGACATTGATCTCGGCACCCTGACCAAGACCGCAGTCATCGATCCTGCAATCGGCGATGCCGCCTTCAAGCTGAAGGAAGGTGAAGTCAGCGCCCCGGTGCAGGGCCGCTTCGGCACTGCCATCGTCCAGGTGCTCAAGATCGAGCCGGAAAAGGTGCGGCCGTTCGAGGAGGTCGCCGGCGAACTGAGGCGCGAACTCGGCGCGGAGCGCGCCAAGGCAGATATCCTCAAACTCTACGACAAGATCGAGGATGCGCGCACCGACGGCAAGACGCTGGCCGAGGCCGCCGAGGCGCTCAAGCTCACGCCACGCATCATCGAGGCCATAGACCGGTCGGGCCGTTCACCCGCGGGCATGCCCGTCGCCGTGCCCGATCCGCAGCGACTTTTGCCGCAGGCATTTGCCGCCGAGGTCGGCACCGAGAACGATCCGCTGCAGTTTGAGGGCGGCTACGTGTGGTACGAGGTGCTCGGCGTCACGCCGTCGCGTGATCGTCCGCTTGAGGAGGTGAAGGAGCAGGTCGAGGCGCGCTGGCGCGAGCAGGAAATTGCGTCCCGGCTCAAGGCCAAGGCCACCGAAATCCTCGACAAGCTCAAAGCCGGTACGACGCTTGCCGAGGTCGCCGCGGCGGATCAGATGAACGTGCAGACGGCCGGCGGGATCAAGCGCGCCGATGCGCCTCCGCCGCTGTCGGCCGCCACGGTCGACACGATCTTCCGTACGCGAAAGGACGAATTCGGGATGGCGGAAGCCGCGCAGGCTGGCGAACAGATCGTATTCAAGGTCACCGGGATCGTGATCCCGCCCCTCGATGTCGCCAGCGAAGAAGCCAAGCGGGCGCAGGAAACCCTCAACCGGTCCGTTACCGAAGACATTTTCAGCGAGTACATTGCCCATCTGGAAAGCGAGTTGGGCGTAAAGATTAACCAAAGCGCGCTGAACCAGGTGATCAGCGGCGGAGCCGTTACAAACTGATTTCATGCAGATCGAACCGCAGGAAACGGCGTTCGCCAAGCGCTACGCGCGGGGAGAGACCCAGGTGGTTTGGACCACCTTGGTCTCCGACCTGGAGACACCCGTCTCGGCCTTCCTCAAGGTCGCCGACGACCGGCCGATGAGCTTCCTGCTGGAATCGGTCGAAGGCGGCGCGGTGCGGGGGCGCTATTCCATCATCGGCCTGGAGCCGGACGTGATCTGGCGCACGGTGCGCGGCCGCGCCGAGATCAACCGCGCGGTCCGCCGTTCGCCGGAGGTGTTCGTGCCGTGCAATGAGGCGCCGCTGGCGGCCTTGCGGGCATTCCTGACCGAGAGCCGGATCGAATTGCCCGACGTGCTGCCGCCGATGTCAGCCGGCATCTTCGGCTATCTCGGCTACGACATGGTGCGGCAGATGGAGGAGTTGCCGCAACCCAATTCCGATCCGATCGGGATTCCCGACGCGGTGATGGTCCGCCCGACCATCGTGGTGGTGTTCGACGCCGTCAAGGATGCCATCACCATCGTCACGCCGGTCCGGCCCGAAGCCGGCACCTCAGCCGATGTCGCGTTCACGCGCGCGCACGAGCGTCTGTCGGCAGTCGTCGATGCGCTGGAAGCGCCGCTCGCTCACAGCCCGCCAAATGCCAAGACCGGCCTGCTGACGGTCTGGCCCTCCTCCAACACAACGCCCGCCGAATACGAACACATGGTGAAGGCTGCCAAGGAATACATCGCTGCCGGCGACATCTTCCAGGTGGTGCTGTCGCAGCGCTTCCAGGCGCCATTCGAACTGCCGCCGTTCGCGCTTTATCGCGCATTGCGGCGGGTCAATCCTGCGCCCTTCCTTTACTTCCTCAACTTCGGCAGCTTTGCAGTCGCCGGCTCCAGCCCGGAAATTCTCGTGCGTCTGCGAGAGGGTACGGTGACCATCCGACCACTTGCCGGTACCCGGCCGCGCGGCGCCACGCCGCACGACGACAAAGCCCTGGAAGCCGAATTGCTGGCGGACCAGAAGGAACGTGCCGAGCACCTGATGCTGCTCGATCTCGGCCGCAACGACGTCGGCCGGGTCGCCCGCACCGCGACCGTGAAGGTCACCGACCAGTTCTTCATCGAGCGCTTCAGCCAGGTCATGCACATCGTCTCGAACGTCGAGGGCAAACTCGATGCCAAGTACGACGCGCTCGACGCACTCGCCGCCGGCTTTCCGGCCGGCACGGTTTCAGGCGCGCCGAAAGTGCGGGCGATGCAGATCATCGATGAACTGGAGAAGGAGAAGCGCGGCCTCTACGCCGGATCGGTCGGCTATTTCTCGGCCGGCGGCGAGATGGACAGCTGCATCGTGCTGCGCACCGCACTGATCAAGGACGGCACGATGTACGTGCAGGCCGGCGCCGGCATCGTCGCCGACTCCAACCCGAAGTCCGAGCAGCAGGAATGCGTCGACAAGGCCAAGGCCCTGTTCCGCGCCGCCGAGGAAGCCAAACGCTTCGCGAGCGCCGCCCGGCGCGGGCAGTGACACTTCTTGACCCTGTCAGGACCCCCGTCTAAGACCTTGAGCAGGCAAGCAAACGGGCGGCCATGATCGTCCTGATCGACAATTACGACAGCTTCACCTTCAACTTGTTCCATTATCTCGGGGGCTTGGGGGCGGACGTGGTCGTGCATCGCAACGACAAGATTAGCGTCGGCGAGGTGATCGGGCTCGATCCGGATGCCATCGTGCTCTCGCCCGGGCCCTGCACGCCCAACGAAGCCGGCATCTGCCTCAACCTGATCGAGCAGGCGGCCGCGGCCGTGCCGATCCTGGGCGTGTGTCTCGGCCACCAGGCAATCGGCCAGGCCTTCGGCGGCAAGGTGGTGCGCGCACCGCTGCCGGTCCACGGCAAGCTGTCGGAGATCAAGCACCAGGGTGAGAGCGTGTTCCGCGGCATCAACGGGCCGTTCAAGGCCACCCGTTACCATTCGCTCGTGGTCGAGCACGATACCTTCCCGGCCGACCTCAAGGTCACGGCGGAGACCGACGACAAGCTCGTCATGGGACTGTCGCACCGCAGTCTCGCCATTCACGGCGTCCAGTTCCATCCGGAGAGCATCGCCTCCGAGCATGGCCACCTGATGCTGCGCAATTTTCTCGATATCGCCGCGGCGTGGAACACCTCGACCGGCCGGCGTCCGGCAGGCGATCGTGCGACCCGCCGGGTTCTCTGAGGGGCGACCGTGACCGACGATTTCAAGGGACTGATCGCCAAGGCCGCGACCGGCGCCACGCTCAGCCGCGAAGAGGCGGCGCGCGGCTTCGACCGCATGATGTCCGGCGAAGCGACGCCGTCGCAGATGGGCGGCCTGCTAATGGCGCTGCGGGTGCGCGGCGAGACCGTGGAGGAGATCACCGGCGCCGTCACCACCATGCGGGACAAGATGCTCCGCGTCGCCGCGCCGCCCGATGCCGTCGATGTGGTGGGCACCGGCGGTGACGCCTCCGGTTCGTTCAATATCTCGACCTGCGCCGCCTTCATCGTGGCCGGCGCCGGCGTGCCGGTGGCCAAGCACGGCAACCGCGCGCTATCCTCGCGCTCCGGCGCGGCGGACGTGCTGGCGGCGCTCGGTGTTAATATAGAGCTTGCGCCGGAGGACGTGGGACGCTGCATCCACGAGGCCGGCATCGGTTTCATGTTCGCGCCGGCGCACCATCCGGCGATGAAGAATGTCGGTCCGACCCGAGTCGAGCTCGGCACCCGCACGATCTTCAACCTGCTCGGGCCGCTCTCCAATCCGGCTGGCGTTAAGCGGCAGATGGTCGGCGTGTTCTCGCGGCAGTGGGTGGAGCCGCTGGCGCAGGTGCTCAAGAACCTGGGCTCCGAGAGCGTCTGGGTCGTTCACGGCTCGGACGGGCTCGACGAGATCACCACCTCGGGCCCGACCTACGTGGCGGCGCTGGAGAACGGCGCCGTCCGCAGCTTCGAGATCGCGCCCGAGGACGTCGGCCTGCCGCGCGCCAAGCCCGAAGCTCTGCGTGGCGGCGATGCCGATCACAACGCCCGGGCGCTACTCGACGTGCTCAAGGGCAAGAAGGGCGCATTCCGCGACGTCGCGATCTTCAACGCGGCTGCCGGCCTGATCGTCGCCGGGCGCGCCGACGATCTCACGCAGTCCGTCGCCTTGGCGACCAAGGCGGTCGACTCCGGCGAAGCGGAAGGCCGTCTCGACCGGCTGATCGCGGTCTCGACCCAATAGGGAGCGCGCGATGGCCGATATTCTGAGCAAGATTGAGGCTTACAAGCGCGAGGAGATCGCGGCCGCCAAGTATGCGCGTCCGCTTTCGAGCGTCGAGGCTGACGCCAAGGCCGCCCCTGCCCCGCGCGGCTTTTTCCGGGCGATCGAGCGCAAGCTCGCGACAGGCGACTATGCGCTGATCGCCGAAATCAAGAAGGCGAGCCCCTCGAAGGGCCTGATCCGCGCCGACTTCGACCCGCCGGCGCTGGCGCGCGCCTACGAGCAGGGCGGCGCGGCTTGCCTCTCGGTGCTCACCGACACGCCGTCGTTCCAAGGCAAGCCGGAATACCTCGGCGCGGCCCGTGCCGCGACCGCGCTGCCGGCGCTGCGCAAGGATTTCATGTACGACACCTACCAGGTCGCCGAGGCGCGCGCCTGGGGCGCCGACTGCATCCTGATCATCATGGCGGCGGTTGACGACCACGTGGCGCAGGACCTCGAAGACGCCGCGTTCGCGTTCGGCATGGATGTGCTACTCGAAGTGCACGACGAGGAAGAGCTTGAGCGCGCGCTGCGACTGCGTTCGCGTCTGGTCGGGGTCAACAATCGCAACCTCAAGACCTTCCAGACCACCCTCGACACCAGCAAGCGTCTGGCACCCAATATCCCGAGCGAGCGCATCGCGGTCGGCGAAAGCGGCATCTTCACGCCCGACGATCTCGAATACCTCGCCGGCGTCGGCATCCAAACCTTCCTGGTCGGCGAAAGCCTGATGCGCGAGCAGGACGTCGCTGTCGCCACCCGCACCCTAATTGCGCGACCGCATCGCCGGCTCGGTGCCGCGGAGTGAGCGCCATGGCGCGCGCCCGCAAACTCACGCATCTCGGTAAGAGCGGCGAAGCCCATATGGTCGACGTCTCGGCCAAGACCCCGACCGCGCGGGTCGCTGTCGCCGAAGGCCGCGTGCTGATGAGCAAGCCGACCTTCGACCTCGTGCTGGCGGGCAATGCCAAGAAGGGTGACGTCCTCGGCGCGGCCCGCCTTGCCGGCATCATGGCGGCCAAACGCACCCACGAATTGATTCCGCTCTGCCACCCGCTGGCCTTGACGCAGGTCACAGTCGATATCGCGCCTGATCGAAAACTGCCGGGGTTCACCGTGCGGGCGTCCGCCAGCGTCACCGGCCAAACCGGCGTCGAGATGGAGGCGCTGACCGCGGTATCGGTGGCCTGTCTGACCATCTACGACATGGTCAAAGCGGTCGAACGCGGTATGCGGATCGAGGGCATCCGCCTGGTCGAGAAACGCGGCGGCAAATCCGGACACTATCGCGCGAAGGAGTGAGACCGTGGCGTTGATGTCGGTGGCGGAGGCCTCGGCCCGCATACTCGCGGGGGCAGCGCCGCTGCCGTCCGAATTGGTTCCGCTCGCAGACGGCTACGGCCGCGTGTTGACCGCCGATCTAACCGCCTTGCGGACGCAACCGCCGCAGGCCCTCTCCGCGATGGACGGCTATGCGGTGCGAGCGGCCGATGTCGCCGCCGTGCCGGTGCGGCTCAAGATCATCGGCGAGGTCGCGGCCGGGCACCCGTTTCCTGGCGAGGTTGGCGCCGGTGAGGCGGCGCGCATCTTCACCGGCGGTGTGCTGCCGCCGGGCGCCGATACGATCGTCATCCAGGAGAACACGATACGCGACGGCGACGTGGTGCTCGTCAACTCCGGCGCCGGCACGGGCAAGCACGTCCGCATCGCTGGCCTCGATTTCGCCCGCGGGGACATACCGCTACGAGCGGGCCGCCGGCTCGGCGAGCGCGATCTCGCCCTGGCTGCCGCCATGAACCATCCCAGCGTGCCGGTTCACCGTCGTCCCAGAATTGCAGTGCTGGCGACCGGCGACGAACTGGTGATGCCCGGAACTGAGCCCGGTCCCGGCGAGATCGTTTATTCCAACGGCTTTGCCACCATGGCGCTCGCCCGCCGGGAAGGCGGCGAGGTCCTCGATCTCGGCATCGCGCCGGATCGCATTGACGAGACCATCGCGGCCGTGCGGCGGGCCCGCGCTGAGAAAGCCGACATTCTCGTCACCTCTGGCGGCGCCTCGGTCGGCGAGCATGACCTCGTCCAGAAGGCGCTCGCTTCCGAAGGTCTCGAACTCTCGTTCTGGCGCGTGGCGATGCGGCCCGGGCGGCCGGTGATGCACGGTCGGCTCGGCGGCATGCACGTGCTCGGGCTGCCTGGAAATCCAGTCTCGGCGTATGTCTGCTCGATCCTGTTCATGGTGCCGCTGATCCGTCGCCTGGTGGGACGCCAGGAGGTCGACGTGCCGCAGGAAACCGCGGTGCTTGGCTGCGATCTGCCTGCCAACGATGAACGCGCCGATTATCTGCGCGCCACCCTGGCCGCGAGCCACGACGGGCACGAGGTCGCCACGCCCGCGCCCATCCAGGACAGTTCCATGCTGGTCCCACTCGCCCTGGCCGACTGCCTCGTGGTGCGCGAACCGCACGCGCCCGCGGCCAAGGCCGGCAGTTCTTGTGCCATCGTTAAGCTCGGCCTTTAGCGGTCTTTCGCATTGTTCACGTGAAATTAAATGGTTGCGGAACACATATCGAACAGATAGTGTCTGTTCATGATTTGTTTCTGGCGAGTCCATGGCCGCTTCCATGGGCCGCCCGGCAGCCGGGGAATGAACGAATGCTGACCCGCAAGCAGTTCGAGCTTCTGCGCTTCATCAACGAACGGCTGAAGGAGGCCGGCGTCCCGCCATCGTTCGACGAGATGAAGGACGCACTCGACCTGCGATCCAAATCTGGAATTCACCGGTTGATCACGGCTCTGGAAGAGCGTGGCTTCATCCGCCGGCTGCCCAACCGCGCTCGCGCCATCGAGGTCATCAAGCTCCCCGACTCGGTCGCCCAGGGTGTCGGCAGCGGCCGTACGCGCGGCTTCACCCCCAGCGTGATCGAGGGCAATCTCGGTCGGGTCCGCACTGTCTCCGAAGACGAGGGTGGTCGCCCGGTTGCGGTGCCGGTCATGGGGCGCATCGCCGCTGGCACGCCGATCGAGGCGATTCAATCCCGCACCCACGTGGTCAACGTACCGCCCGAACTGCTCTCGTCCGGCGAGCACTTCGCGCTCGAGGTCCGCGGCGATTCGATGATCGACGCCGGCATCCTCGATGGCGATACCGCCCTGATCAAGAAGACCGAGGCCGCCGACACTGGCGACATCGTGGTCGCGCTGATCGACGACGAGGAGGCGACGTTGAAGCGCTTCCGGCGGCGCGGCGCGTCGATCGCGCTCGAGCCCGCCAACTCCGCCTACGAGGTTCGTATCCTGCCGCCCAACCGGGTGCGCATCCAGGGCAAGCTGGTCGGACTGTTCCGGCGCTACTGACTCCCCGCCCGCGGCCATCTCGATTGATGCGGCCATCCGTCTCAATCTCCAGGCTCGAGGTCGTCGGTACTTGGCGTGGCGTCGAGCGACTGCCGGCGCGCCGTTCCGGGCTGGCTCTGCACAATGTCGCCGGCGCGAGCCGGCGCCCAGGGCCGGTCAAAACCCGGGGGACGCGAGGGTGTCGCCTCGAACCCCTCCCCTGCACGGCGCAACGCCACCGCGCCGCTGCGCCGCAGTACTTCCCTGTCGATCACCAGCGCATTGCAACCGGGCGGTGCGTCGCGCGCGCTCAACACCACGGCCGCCCGCAGGCAGTCTTCTGCGAATGCCTCAATGGAGTTGGCAACGGCAACGATCACGTCGTCGGCAAGCCGCGCGACGCAGCCTGCTGCATCGCAGCGGATGCCGTCGCTTAGCGCCTTGTCCTTGGGGTCGCGCCAGTCGGCATCGGCCATCAGCCAATCCCGGAACGCAAACGTGTCGCTGCCGGACTTGATCATGGCGAGGCGCCCGCTCGGGGTGCGGATGGCAAACGCAGACCCTTCCGGAGCCACCAGCACGTCCGGTTGCGGCGTGCGCACTGCCACGACGGAAGCGATGCCGATGAGCAGCAGGCCGGCCAGGCGCAACGGCGTTTTCATGAGACATGCCATCACCAGACCGGCGGTGCCCAGCATCAGCGGCCCGATGCCGAAGGCGGCCATCCGGCCCACCGCACCGGGAAGGCTGGTAACCCACAACGCGATGGCGACCATCCACTCGATGCCGGCGCCCATCAACTTCCAGCAGTAGCCGTCGAGCCCGAATGGCAGCGCGAGCACCCCCAGAATTCCCGCCGGCATCACCCAGGCGGAGACGATCGGCATGGCCAGGAGGTTCGCCAGAACGCCATAAGATGAAATGCGATGGAAGTGATAGGCCACGTAGGGAATCGTCGCCGTCCCGGCGAGCAGCGAGACGATGATCAGTCCCGCGACCTCGCGCCCGCCCCAGAGCGCGATGCGGGCACCGAGCGGCGTGTCGGCGCTGCGGCTCATCCACGGCAAGCCCTGCTGATATCCCGCGACCAGCGCCAGCGTCGCGGCGAACGACATCTGGAAGCTCGGATGAACGATCGCTTCGGGCGCGATAAGGAGCACGCCGAGCGCCGCCACCATGAGTGTCCGCACCGTCAATGCCTGCCGATCCACCATCACGCCGATCAGCACGATGGCGATCATGATGAAGGAGCGCTGGGTCGCCACTTCGGCGCCCGAGAGAAGCAGATAGAATGCGGCTCCGCCCAGGGCCACAAACGCCGCCCATTTCTTAATCGGATGTCGGCCGGTAAACGCTCGCATCACTGCGAACGACGCCCGCAGTACGAAGAAGATAATGCCGGCCACCAGCGCCATGTGATAGCCGGAGATCGACAGGATGTGGCCGATGCCCGAAGCGTACATGGCGTCGAACACCGGCGCGGACAACGCGTCGCGCTTGTCGGTGATGAGCGCCGAGGCAATCGCGCCCGCGTCGCCCGGTGTCACGGCGCGGATGCGCTCATCGATTGCCTCACGCATGCCGTCGATGGCCGTCGCGTAGCGCAGATAGGTCGGCGGCGCGCGGTCCGGCTCCGCCTGGCGGATGCGCCCGAGCACGAAACCCGAAGCGCCGATGCCCTGGAAGTACAGGTCGCGGGCGAAGTCGTAGCCCCCGGGGCGCAGCGGCGAGAGTGGTGGGGAGAGCCGCGCCTTGAACTCGACGAAGCTGCCGACCGGTGGCGCCGTCCCTTTGCGCACCGAAACCCGCACCCGCTCCAGCGGCTCGGTGAGACGGGGTCCGGCGACGCGTATGACCCGCACAACGATACGGTCGGAGCGCTCGCGCTCCTCGCGCACTTCGACATAGCCGGCAACTTCGGCGCCCCATACCGGTGCAGAGAGAACCGGATGGGCGACCATGGCGCGCTTGGCCGTGGCGGCGGTGAAGCCGGCCGCCATCGCGGCAATCCCGACCATGATGGGAAAAGCCACCGGTCGGTGGCGCGTCAGCACCGCGCCGAGGATCGCGCCGACGAGCAGGCTTGGTCCCGCCCAGAGCGCCGGCTCCCGATCGGCTGCGAAGTACACGATGATGCCAACGCCGAATCCTACGGCGAGCCAGGGCGCCAGCCGGCCCGGCCCGGCCTCCACCAGCGCCCAGGCCCGCACCTGCTGCGCGGCGCCCGCAATGACCTGGGCCCAGCGGTCAAGCCACGGCGGTGCAAGTCGCCGTCCGGTGGCAGCCCATGGCCGCCAAACGGCACTCCGCCCACGCGGCTTGACCGGCTCGACCATGCACGGCAGCCCCTGACGCCCACAACTGACGCGCGCATGGTACACCGGCACAGCCCAGTGGGAAGCCGCCTGCCGTTCATAGACAACGTTCGCATGCCGGATGGTCCCGTCATTCCGGGGCGCACGTCAGCGCGAGCCCGGAATCCATTTGCCGGTCGGAAGGATGGATTCCGGGCCCGGCCCTTCGGGCCGTTTCCGGAATGACGCCGCACTGGCTGCGCGGAAGCCGGATCAGCCCTTGCCGGAAACCTTGGCCCAGGTGTCGCGCAGGCCGACGGTGCGGTTGAACACCAGCTTGCCGGGCGCGGCGGCTGCGTCCCGGCAAAAATAGCCCTGCCTTTCGAACTGAACCGCATTGTCCGTATTGTCGCCCGCCAGCACCGGCTCGACCTGGCAACCATCGAGCACTTCGAGCGAACCCGGATTGAGCTCGGCGGCAAAATCGGCGGCGTTTGGATCCGGCCGGTTGAACAGCGGATTGTAGAGCCGAACCTCGGCTGGGATCGCGTCGGCGGCCGAGACCCAGTGCATCGTCGCCTTCACCTTGCGGCCGTCGGGCGCGTTGCCACCGCGGGTCGCCGGATCGTAGGTGCAGCGAAGCTCGATCACCTCACCGGCTGCATTCTTTACCACTTCACGACACGTGATGAAGTAGGCGTAGCGCAGCCGGACCTCTTTGCCCGGCGAAAGTCGGAAGAACTTCTTCGGCGGGTTCTCCATGAAGTCGTCGCGCTCGACGTAAAGTTCGCGCGAGAACGTCACCCGCCGCGTTCCGGCAGCGGGATCGTCGGGATGATTGACGGCTTCGAGCTGTTCGGTCTGTCCCTCCGGATAGTTTTCGATGACGACCTTGAGCGGCCGCAGCACCGCCATCCGCCGCAACGCGGTCGTGTTCAGGACTTCGCGCACCGAGAAATCGAACATCGCGGCATCGACCACGCTGTTGGCCTTGGCGACGCCGATGCGCTTGACGAAATCGCGGATCGCCTCGGGCGGAACGCCGCGCCGCCGCAGGCCAGCGATAGTCGGCATGCGCGGATCATCCCAGCCGTCGACATGACGGCCGCGCACCAACTCGGTCAGCACGCGCTTCGACAGAATGGTGTAGGTGAGATTTAGCCGCGCGAATTCATACTGTCGCGGCCGCGACGGTACCGGCAGGTTGGCAAGAAACCAATCGTACAATGGGCGATGGTCCTCGAACTCGAGCGTGCAGATCGAATGGGTGATGCCCTCGATCGCGTCCGATTGGCCGTGCGCGAAATCGTAGCTCGGATAGATCGACCAGGTGGTGCCGGTGCGCGGATGTGTGGCATGCAGGATGCGATAGAGCACCGGATCGCGCAGGTTGATGTTGCCGGATGCCATGTCGATCTTGGCCCGCAACACCCGCGCCCCGTTCGGAAACTCGCCGGCGCGCATGCGCCCGAACAGATCGAGATTCTCTTCGACGGAGCGGTCCCGGAATGGGCTGTTGGTGCCGGGCTCGGTGAGCGTGCCGCGGTTGATGCGTATCTCGTCCTGCGACTGGTCGTCGACATAAGCCTTGCCGGATCGGATCAGATGCTCGGCCCAGGCGTAAAGCTGCTCAAAATAGTCCGACGCGTGATAGAGGTGCTTGCCCCAGTCGAAACCAAGCCAGCGCACGTCGCGCTCGATGGCGTCGATGTATTCCTGCTCTTCCTTGGTCGGATTGGTGTCGTCGAAGCGCAGATGGCAGCGCCCGCCGAACTCCTCGGCTATCCCGAAGTTGAGGCAGATCGACTTGGCGTGGCCGATATGCAGGTAGCCATTCGGCTCCGGCGGAAAGCGGGTCACCACCGTCTTCTGCCGGCCGGACGCCATGTCCGCCGCGACGATGTCGCGGATGAAGTCGCGGCCGGTTTCGGCCTCCGCCGCTTCGTTGATCGTCATTCTGCGCTATCCGTGGCCATGCTGCTGGCGGGTCCGCCGCTATCTGCCAAATATGTGCTGATGCGCCAAGGGTGAAGTGTAATTGCCGCTCGCGCCCAATCTCTGGGCCATGTTAGAGGTCGCCGACCGGCGACCGCGTTGCCCCAAGGAGACCATGCCCGACCTCGTCGTCACCCGCTTTGCCCCGTCGCCGACCGGCTTTCTCCATATCGGGGGAGCGCGAACGGCCCTGTTCAACTGGCTCTACGCGCGCCACTACGGCGGCAAGATGCTGCTTCGGATCGAGGACACCGACCGCGAGCGCTCCACCAAGGCGGCGATCGACGCTATCCTGGACGGGCTCTCTTGGTTGGAGCTTGGCTGGGACGGCGACGTGGTCTACCAGTTTTCGCGCGCCGCGCGTCACCGCGAGGTGGCCGAGGAACTATTGGCCAAGGGCATGGCTTACCGCTGCTATGCCACGCCCGAAGAGCTTGCCAGGATGCGAGAGCAGGCGCGCGCCGAAGGCCGTACCAGGCTTTACGACGGCCGCTGGCGTGACCGCGATCCAGGCGAAGCGCCGTCCGGCATGAAGCCGGCGATCCGCCTCAAGGCGCCGTTGACCGGCGAGACCGTGGTCGAGGACCAGGTTCAGGGGCGGGTCACCTGGCAGAACGAGAATCTGGACGACCTCGTGCTGCTGCGGTCGGACGGTAACCCGACCTACATGCTCGCCGTGGTGGTCGACGACCACGACATGGGCGTGACCCACATCATCCGCGGCGACGACCACCTGACCAACGGCGCCCGCCAGACTCAGATCTACCAGGCGCTCGGCTGGAGCGTGCCGGTAATGGCGCACATCCCGCTGATCCATGGGCCCGATGGTTCGAAGCTTTCCAAACGCCACGGCGCACTCGGCGTCGATGCCTACCGGGCGATGGGCTACCTCCCCGCCGCCATGCGGAACTATCTCGTCCGGCTCGGCTGGGCGCACGGCGACCAGGAGCTCTTCTCTACCGAGGAAATGATCGCGGCGTTCGACCTGCCGGCGATCGGACGCTCGCCGGCCCGCTTCGACTTCGCCAAACTCGAAAGCCTCAACGGCCACTATATCCGGCAGACCCCCGACACCGATCTGCTCGCCGAGATCGATCGCGTCCTGCCGCATATCGCCGGAGGGCAAAAGCTCGCCGCCAAGCTCACGCCCGAGCTGCGCACCAAGTTCCTTGCCGCCATGCCGGGGCTGAAGGAGCGCGCCAAGACGCTGGTCGACCTGGTGGCAAGCGCCGGTTTCATTTTTGCCGACCGGCCGCTGGCGCTCGACGACAAGGCGGCGGCGTTGATAACCGGGGAAGCCCGCAGCCTGCTCGGCGAACTGTCCGACGCGCTCGGCGCGGTGGAGCCGTGGAGCGCCGCTGCGACCGAGGAGGTGGTGCGGAGCTTTTCCGACCGCAAGGGCATCAAGCTTGGTGGGGTCGCACAGCCGTTGCGCGCGGCACTGACCGGCAAGACGACGTCCCCGCCGATCTTCGACGTCCTGGAGGTGTTGGGAAAAGACGAGAGCCTTGCCCGGATCGAGGACGCGGTCTCCTCGACTGCTCCAGGCTAATGTCCACCGCGCTGCAAAGCAGGCCCGACTATGTCCATCTTGCGGTGCACACACGGATGGGTTACCCAACGGAGCCTTTCTCCGCGGGCTTGATAATACCACCAGCCGCGTTGGACCGCCGCAGCGGGATGCGGTCCGCCGGGCGACGCTACGAGGATTACGATCATGGATGCGAAGACCGGCGCCAACGTCAAGGCGGGCAAGTTCACCATCGACGGCAAGGACCACTCGTTTCCGGTCTACGACGGAACGATCGGGCCCTCCGTGATCGACATCGGCAAGTTCTACGCCGAGACCGGGATGTTCACCTACGATCCCGGCTACACCTCGACCGGGAGCTGCGAGTCCAAGATCACCTACATCGACGGCGACGAGGGCATCCTGCTCTATCGCGGCTATCCGATCGAACAGCTCGCCGAGCACGGCGACTTCCTCGAGACCTGCTATCTGCTGCTCTACGGCGAACTGCCGACCGCCGCGCAGAAGGCTGACTTCGACAATCGCGTCACCCGCCACACCATGGTGCACGAGCAGATGAACCGCTTCTACGGCGGGTTCCGGCGCGATGCGCACCCGATGGCGGTGATGACCGGCTGCGTCGGCGCGCTCTCGGCCTTCTATCACGACTCGACCGACATCTCGGACCCGTATCAGCGGATGGTGGCGTCGATCCGCATGATCGCCAAGATGCCGACGCTTGCGGCGATGGCGTACAAGTATTCGATCGGCCAGCCGTTCGTCTATCCGAAGAACGACCTCGACTACGCCACCAATTTCCTGCGCATGTGCTACGCGGTGCCGTGCGAGGAGTACAAGCCGAACGAAGTGCTGGCCCGCGCCATGGACCGCATCTTCATCCTGCACGCCGATCACGAGCAGAACGCGTCGACCTCGACGGTGCGGCTCGCGGGCTCCTCCGGCGCTAATCCGTTCGCCTGCATCGCGGCAGGCTGCGCCTCGCTGTGGGGACCGGCGCACGGCGGCGCCAACGAAGCGGCGCTCAACATGCTGGCCGAGATCGGCAAGGTCGAGCGCATCCCGGAATACATCCGCCGCGCCAAGGACAAGAACGACAGCTTCCGCCTGATGGGCTTCGGCCACCGGGTTTACAAGAACTACGACCCGCGCGCCAAGATCATGCAGAAAACCTGCCACGAGGTGCTGAGCGAGATGGGCATCAAGGATGACCCGCTGCTCGACGTCGCGCTTGAGCTCGAGCGTATCGCGCTGCACGACGAATACTTCATTGAGAAGAAGCTCTATCCCAACATCGACTTCTATTCGGGCATCACGCTGAAGGCGATGGGCTTCCCGACCACCATGTTTACGGTGCTGTTCGCGGTGGCCCGCACAGTCGGCTGGATCTCGCAGTGGAAGGAAATGATCGAAGATCCGCACCAGAAGATCGGCCGCCCGCGGCAGCTTTATACCGGCGCACCACTGCGCGACTATGTGCCGATCTCGCGGCGGAAATAGTCGCCGACCGGGTCGATAGACCAAGGCCCTCCACCGTCACTCCGGGGCCGGCCGCAGGCCGGAGCCCGGAATCCAGGTTACATGCCATAATGAATTCCGGGCTCGCGCCTACGTGCGCCCCGGAATGACCGTAACGGCGTTCCGTGCCGCGACATCCAGCACGATTTCGGCGGCGCGGAGAGCCGGCGCGGACGTGCCGATCTGCATGATGTCGTCGAGGCGGGAAAATGCTTCCACTTGCCGCTGCCGTTCGGACGTCTCATCAAGCAGCGGAACCAGCGCATTCGCCAGATTCTCCGGCGTACAGTCTTCTTGCAGGAATTCCGGAACGACGTTCTCGCCGAGCACCAGATTGGCCAGGATCACCGACGGCAGCCGATTCTTGATCGGGCGGCCGATCAGCGTCTCCAGTCCGGACACCTTGTAAGCCGTCACCATCGGAACGCCGGCGAGCGCAAGCTCAAGGGTGACCGTGCCGGACTTCGCCAGCGCCGCGCGGGCGATGCGGAAGGCAGCACGCTTTTCGGCGCCGTCGACGACGATGCGCGGCTTGACGCTCCAAGATGCCGTTTTCTCCGTCACCCGCTCGGCGAGCCGCGACGTGGTCGGCAGTACGACATCGAGAGCGCCGACCCTGTCGGCAACACGGGCGACTGTCTCCCCGAACGTCGCCGTCAGATGCTGGATTTCCCCGCTCCGGCTCCCCGGCAGCACCAGCAGTACGGGAGGTGCAGTAAGCCGCCGCCGCGCTTCCTCGGCATTGGGTCGAAGCTCTGCGACTTCCTCGATCAATGGATGTCCGACATAGCTGCAGGGCGGTCCGCCCAGCCGGCGATGGACGTCCGGCTCGAACGGCAGCAGTGCGAGGACGTGGTCGACGTAGCCGCGCATCTTGCGGGCACGGCCAGGCCGCCAAGCCCACACCGACGGCGAGACGTAGTCGACAATGGGAATGGCCGGCGCGGCGTCTCTGACGCGACGTGCGACTCGTTGCGTGAATTCGGGGCTGTCGATGATCACCAGGACATCGGGGCGCTGCGCCACCGCGGTCGCGACCGTCTCCCGGATACGCCGCAGGATCGCGGGCAGACGTCGCGCGATCGCGGTGAAGCCGATGATCGACAGCTCCTCGATCGGAAACAGGCTCGTGAGCCCTTCGGCCTCCATGCCATGTCCGCCAACCCCGGCGAAACGAATGTGGCCGCCGGTGCGCTGCTTGAGCGCACGCATCAGGGCGGTGCCGAGGCGATCTCCGGATTCCTCGCCGGCGACGAGAAAGACGTTAAGAACCCGCGGCGCACCTACAGCCGCCGCAACGGGCTTCATTGCGGCGCCGTCTCGTCACGCACGCCGACGACGAACAGATTGGCGCGGTCGGCCATCTCGGCGATCTGGTCGGGCTCGGCCATGATCGCGCTGCCCGCCACCACCGCAATGCCGTTCAGGCCGGCATTGATGGCGCTGTCGATGGTCTTGGGACCGATCGAAGGCAGATCGATGCGACGGTCCTGATCCTGCTTCGGCGCCTTTACAAGCACGCCGGTGCCTGCGGGAATACGGATGCGTCCGCTTTGGCGGACATCGGCAAAGCGCGCGAGCATATGATCGGTGCCCTCGGCGGCTTCCACGCCCAGGATACGACTCTGTGCAATGACGACGGCCTGACCGACGTCGAACGGACCAGTGGCCCGCAGGAATTCAAGGCCTCGTTGGATGTCGGCGAGGTCGCTAGCACTCGGCCGGTTGCGGCCCAGTGGCCCCTCCGGCATCAGGATGCTGGGAGCAACCTCGTGCGCGCCAACGACGTTGAAGCCGCGCTCCTCGAAGATGTTGACGATGCCGTGGAAGAAGTGCCCATCGCCACCGCGAAAGATGCGGGCGAGACGCGGCAGCAGGCGCACCGTCTCGAAATCGAAGCGCAATTGGCTCAAGGTCGGTCGCACCAGGCCGCCAATGAACACCATGTCGCGGCAGCCTTCCTGGCGGGCAAGTCGGCACATGCGCCCGATCTGCCCGACCGCGATCCAATGATGCGGATAGTCTGCGACCCGTGCGGGATCCGCGGAGCCCCGCAGCGCCAACAGCACGGCGCGGCGGCCGCGCTGCATGGCCGCGTCGGCGGTGGCAAACGGCAGCGTACCGCCGCCCGAGACGATCGCGATCGGCCCGCCGATATTGGCCGAGATCGAAAGCGTCTCGTTCATGGCGCCGCGCCCTCCTCCGAAGCTTCGCCGGCAGCGTCCACCATCATCAGCGGCCGTTTGTCACCTTCCCGGATGAACGCGATGATTTTTCCCACCAACGGATCATTGGCAAACTCGGACGACAGCAATGCGACCCGGTCGCGAAACTCGCCCTTGGCGAAAAACAAGGTGCGGTACGCTTGCCGGACACGGCGGATCGCGTCACGCGAATGGCCGCGACGCTTCAGCCCAATCACGTTCAGCCCGACCAGCTTGGCCGCGAGCCCAAAAGCGAAACCAAAGGGAATGACATCGCGCGTGATGCCGCTGACGCCGCCGAGCATCGCCCCCTCCCCGATGCGGACAAACTGATGCACCGCGACCTGGCCGCCGAGGAACACGTCATCGCCGATCGTGACGTGGCCGCCGAGAACCGCGTTGTTGGCAAAGGTCACGCGGTTGCCGACGTGACAATCGTGCGCCACATGCGAGCCCACCATGAAGAAGCAATGGTCCCCGACCGTAGTGATGCCGCCGCCCTGCTGGGTCCCGATGTTCATCGTCACGTTTTCACGAATGTCGCAATCCGCGCCCACCACGAGACGTGTGGGCTCGCCGCGGTAGGACACCGATTGCGGCGGTGTGCCGAGCGACACGAACGGATAGATCACGGTCCGTGCGCCGACGGTCGTATGACCTGCCAGATGGACATTGGCAAGCAGGCGGCAGCCGTCGCCGATCTCGACATGGGGGCCGATCAGGCAAAACGGCCCGATCGACACGTCCCGGCCGATCACCGCTCCCGGCGCGATCCGGGCGGTTTCGTCGATTGCCGCCATCGCCGAACTCACGGAACCATAGCGCCGACTTGGGCTTCCGCGACCATCTCGCCGGCCACCTTCGCCTCGCCGCGAAACCACCACATGTTCTTTTTCCGCGCGATCTTGGTCACGTAGTACTCGATCGTGTCGCCCGGCACCACCGGCTTGCGGAATTTGGCCTTGTCGATGGTGAGAAAATAAACGTGCTCCGGTCGCTCGCCGCCCATGCGGGACAGGACACAAAGCGCGCCCGCCGTCTGCGCCATCCCCTCGATCAGGAGCACGCCCGGAAACACCGGGTTGCCCGGGAAATGACCCTGGAAGTGCGGTTCGTTGAACGTCACGTTCTTGATGCCGATTGCTGACTCGTCGCCGCGCATGTTGATGATGCGGTCGATCATGAGGAAGGGATAGCGGTGCGGCAGCGCCTTGAGAATGGTGGCGATGTCCGCGGTTTCCAGCATCGTGCGCGCCTCATCCATCACGATCTTCCCTACTCTTCGCCATCGCGCCCGCCTCCCCTACGCGCATGCGCCAGGCGTTCGAGGCTCGCGATTTCCCGCATCCATTCCCCGACCGGCTTGGCGCGGATGCCGCCCCAGCGTGCACCTGCCGGCACGTCGTTATAGACGTTACTCACGGCCGCGATCTGCGCGCCCTCACCGATCGTCACGTGGTCCTTGACGCCGGCGCCCGCCGCAAGCACTACGAAATCGCCGAGCGTCACACTGCCCGAGATGCCGGTGCGCGCCACCACGATACAATGGCGGCCGATTTGCGTATTGTGTCCGACCTGCACCAGATTGTCGATCTTGGTGCCTTCGCCGATGACGGTGTCGCGGATCGCGCCGCGGTCGATGGTGGTATTGGCGCCGATCTCGACATCGTCCTGGATAATGACCCGGCCGATTTGCGGCACCTTGGTATGACCGCCCGCACCCATCACGTAGCCGAACCCGTCCTGCCCGATTCTGCTGCCGGGATGCACGATGACGCGATCGCCAATCAACGTATGCACGAGGGAGACATGTGCGCCGATGGCGCAGTCGCGCCCGATGCGGACCTTTGGCCCGATGACTGCCCCTGCGTGGATCACCGTGCCCGAGCCGATTTCCGCCTGGGGGCCGATCACGGCTGCCGGATCGACCGTCACACCGCTCTCGAGCCGTGCGGTCGGGTGAACGAACGCGCCGGTTGCGATGCCGGTAACGGAAAACAGCGACGAAGGCTGCAGCGCATCGCCGAACAATGCCCGGGCGACCGCGACGAAGGCTTGGTAGGGCGCGCGGGCGCATAACACACTGACGTGTGATGGGGCTTCCGCGGCAAGGCGCTCCGTGGTCAGGCAGACACCCGTCTGGCTGACACGAAGTTGGTCGGCGTATTTGGGTTTGTCGAGAAAGGTCAGGTCCGTCGGTAACGCGCGGTCGAGGGCCGCCACGCCGGTGACGCGGCGGTCGAGCATCGCACCGCTTACCGGCTCGGCCCCGGTCAGAGCAACGATCTCGCGCACGGTAAGGCTGCGGGCGCGGTCGAAGAAGGTCGGCATTGTCATGCCACCTTATACCGCGACCGCGCCGCAAAAATCAGAACGAAGTTCCGCCGCCGAATCGGAACGCCTGCACCCTGTCGTAAGGCGCTTTGGTGAGCGGGAACGAGTAGTCGAACCGCAGCGGGCCAAACGGCGAGTCCCAAATCAAGCCCACGCCGACCGCCGTCCGGACGTACATGCCGTTGTCGACCGGGCACGGCACCGGGTTCACTATAGCCGGATTCCAAGTCGGGCAGTCCAGCGAGCCGTTGATCCGTTCGCCGGTCACCGACCAGGACGTCGGCCCGACGTAGTTCCACAGCGAGCCCGCGTCCGCGAATGCGGCGACGCGAACGCCGGAGTCCTTCGGCAGGAAGTAGAGTGGCGTCTGGAATTCGACGCTGGCGCCCCAATACATCGAGCCGCCCAGCGAATCGCCCTGATAGCCCGTGTAGTTCAATTGCGACAGGTCGCGCGGGCCGATGCCGGACGGGGCGAAGCCGCGAACCAGGCTCGGTCCCATCTGGAAGTGGTCGAGCATGCGCAGTTCCTTGCCGCCCCAGCCGGTCACGTAGCCGCCCTGCAGATGCAGGATGCCGATGACGTCGGGGAGGACCTCCCGATAGCTGCGCACGTCGGTCGTGGTCTTGATGTAGTTCACATCGCCACCGAGCCCGGCAAAATCCTGGTTCCAGGTCGCCAGCATGCCCATGGTCGGATTCTTGTTGTTGTCGAGCGTATTGTAGGTGAGCGAATAGCCGATCGCCGAGGTGAACACGGCGCCCTGCGCCAGTTCCTTGCGCACTGCGAGCGACGCTTCGCCATCGAGGAAGCAGGCGTCGTTCGGCAGCACACCTAGTCCGCCGTTGATCAAAGCATTCGGCGACAGGATGCAGTTGTTGAGAATCTCAGGCAGCGAGATCGACTGCCGATAGAGCGAATAGCGCACCTGGAAACCGAGATCCTCGCGCAACGCGAAACCCAACCGGGTCGAGAAGCCGGCGGTGGTCGATTGATACGACGTGTAACTTGTCGAGCTTTGCTGCTTGGCGAAGATGTCGAGGCCCAGCGCCAGGCGATAGCCGAGGAAGTACGGCTCGACAAACGACACCGTGAACCCCTTGGCATATTGTCCATACTGCACCGACCCCTTGGCATAGAGGCCGCGGCCCAACAGGTTGCGTTCCGCGATGCTGACCTCGGCCATGAAGCCGTCGGAGGTCGAGAAACCGCCGGATACGGAGAATTCGCCGGTCGACATCTCCTCAAGCTCGACATTGAGAATCACGCGGTCGGGCGCCGATCCGGGCTCGGGAATGATCCGCACGTTCTTGAAGTAGGCCAAGTTCTTCAAACGCCGCTCGGCACGATTGACCAGCGCGCGGTTATAGGCATCGCCCTCGGAAATATCGAACTCGCGGCGGATCACGTAGTCACGCGTTCGGGTGTTGCCGCGGATGTTGATGCGTTCGATGTAGACACGCTGGCCCTCCTCGATGACGAAGATCAGGCTCACCGTGCGATTGGCGGGATTGCGGGTCGCGCGCGGCCGCACCGTCGCGAACGCATAGCCGAGCCGAGCCGCTTCGATCGTCATGTCCTCGACCGACTTTTCGACGAGTTCCGCGTTATAGACGTCGCCCGCGTAGGCCCGCAGCTTGGGCCGCAACAGCGCCGGATTGATCGAGCGCACGTTCGACTGCAACTCGACCGAGGCCACGCGGTATTGCTCGCCCTCCTCAATCGTAAAGGTGATGAGGAAGCCGCGTCTTGCCGGGTCGTATTCGCCGACTGCAGATATGATGCGGACGTCGATGAAGCCATGCTTCAGGTAGAAGCGGCGCAGCAGCTCCCGGTCGGCTTCGATGCGGTCCGGATCGTAGATATCGTTGGTTTGCAGGAAGGCCAGCAGGCCCGTTTGCGCGGTCTTGATGACGTCCTGCAGGCGGAAGTCCGAATAATAACGGTTGCCGATGAACTCGATTCGCTTGACGCCGGTCTTTGAACCCTCGGTGATTTCAAACACTAGGTCGACGCGATTGTTCGCCAATTCGATGATCTTCGGCTCGACCCGGACGTCGAAGCGGCCGCCGCGGCGATAGACCTCGACTAGGCGAGCAACGTCAGCCTGGACAATCGGCCGCGACAGCGTGCCGCGCTCCTTTGATTGAATTTCAGCCTTGAGCTGCTCGTCCTTGACCTTCCGGTTGCCCTCAAAAGCGATGCGGTTGATCACCGGGTTTTCGACCACGAAGATGATCAGCCGCCCTCCCTGCATGGAGGGCCGCACGTCCTGAAAGAGCCCGGTGGCGTACAACGCCTTGACGCCTTCGTCGATCTGGAACGCGTCGAGCCGGCCGCCGGGGCCGGGCCGGAAATAAGAGCGGATGGTGTCGGCTTCGACACGCTGGTTGCCTTGGACCACGATCGAACCGACCACGATGCCCTGGGCATGCGATATCCCGGCGCTGAGCGACAGGAACCCTGCGCCCAACGACATACTTCCGAGGACCAGGCCAAGAACGCCCAGTCCTCGAATAAGCCACACTCGGAATTTCATCCCCGTTACGCCCTTTTCAACCCCTTACATCACGGAGACCGCGATGTTCCCCATACCCCTAGATTTAGCGTGATCACTTCAAAACCCCCGTTTTGATCGTGATCAGGATCCCCTTCTTCTCTCCTCCTCCGCCATCTTCTTACACGGCGAACATGGCCGCCTGACTACGACGCGGCCCAGTTCCATAACCGAAAGATGTCGTTTTTAGTGGCGAACACCATCAACGCGGCAACAAGCGCAAATCCGATCCGGAAGCCGATCTCCTGGGCGCGTTCCGACAGCGGCTTCCCGCGGATAAATTCCACGGCGTAGAACAGCAGGTGCCCGCCGTCGAGCAGCGGAACTGGAAACAGGTTCAGCAGGCCGATGGACACCGACAAAACAGCCACAAAATGCATGATTGCCGCGACCCCCAGGGTCGCTACCTGCCCCGATACCTGGGCAATCATGATCGGGCCGCCGAGCTGATCGGCGTTGTCCCTGCCGACCACGATCCTGCCGACGTACGACAGCGTGGTCTCGATGATGATCCAGGTTTCCTTGATGCCGAGCCAGACGGCGGTCGCTGGTCCGACCGGCTCCATCTTGACCTCGCTTGGCGCGATCGAGCGGCTGATTCCCAAAACGCCCAAGCGGTGGACGTTGCCGAAACTGTCCTTGACCTCCTTAAGGGCCGGAACCGCCTTCAGCGTGACTTGCGTCCCGCCGCGGTCGACCTCGATCGTCAGCGTCTCGCCGGCGCTGGTGCTGACGATTCGCTGCATCTCCGAGAAGCTTTCGATCGGCCGGCCATCGATCGAGAGCACCAAGTCGCCGGGCTGAAAGCCAGCCGCAGCCGCCGCGCTCTCCGGTTGAACCGATTCGACGCGCGCCGCCGTGCTCTGCTTGCCGAACAGCATGAACAAACTGGCGAAGATCGCAATTGCCAAGATGAAGTTTGCCAGCGGCCCAGCGGCCACGATGGCTGCGCGCGGACCGATCGGTTGATGCACGAAGCTTTGCTTGCGCTCGGCGGAATTCATCGCCGCGGCGGCCTCATGATCGGGCACACTCGCGGCGTTTTCATCGCCGAAGAATTTCACGTACCCGCCGAGCGGAATGGCGGAGAGTTTCCAGCGGGTTCCGTGCCGGTCATTAAAGCCGAACAATTCAGGTCCGAACCCGATCGAAAAAACCAGAATGCGAACGCCGTTCCAGCGCGCGACCAGGAAGTGGCCGAGTTCATGAAAGAACACCACCACCGTGAGTACGAACAGAAAAGGAATGAGGTAGCCGACCACACCCCAGCTCAGGGTGCTAACGCTCGACATGAAGCTGGAACCCATCTGGTCGAATCCCCGTGGCCGCGAACCCCCGCCCGCGAACGAACGGTCTAGAGTGCCTTTGCGGCAATTTCTGGCAAGAGATCACGAGCCAACAATCTTGTGTTATGGTCAATAGATAGTGCGTCTTCCAGGTTTTCCGGCTCGGCTGTCCAATTTCGGGACACAGCGGCATCCAAAGTGGCCTCCACGAGCGCCACAATTCCGCCAAACGCCAACCGGCGCGCCAGGAATTCGCCGACCGCAATCTCATTCGCTGCGTTCAACACCGTGGGCGCGCCCCCACCCGCCTCGAGCGCGCGGCGGGCGAGTTTCAATGCCGGGAACCGGACGAGGTCAGGTTCCTCGAACGTCAACGTAGCGTGGCGCGCGAGGTCGAGGCGCGGAGCCGGGCCCTGGATGCGCTCCGGCCAGGCGAGGCAGTAGGCGATGGGAATCCGCATGTCCGGACTGCCGAGTTGGGCGATCAGCGAGCCATCGCAAAATTCAACCAGGCTATGGACGATCGATTGCGGGTGAACCAGCACATCGATCTGCTCGGAGGGCAAGGCGAACAGATGGTGCGCCTCGATAATTTCCAGCCCCTTGTTCATCAGGGTCGCCGAATCGATCGTCACCTTGGCGCCCATGCTCCAGTTGGGATGCTTGAGCGCCTGCTCCACGGTCGCCGACTCGATGGCTTCGGCGCTCGCGGTGCGAAACGGGCCGCCGGATGCGGTCAGGATAACGCGCAGGACGTCCTCACGTCGGCTGCCGCTCATCGCCTGGAACAAGGCGTTGTGCTCCGAATCGACAGGCAGGACGGTCGCCCCGGCTGCGGCAGCACGCCGCATGAACAGGCCGCCGGCACAGACCAGCGTTTCCTTGTTGGCGAGTGCGATGATCGCGCCCCGTTCCGCGGCTGCAAGCGTCGGCCGCAGCCCGGCCGCGCCGGTGATTGCACCGATCACCCAGTCCGCCGGGCGCTGCGCGGCTTCGACCAGCGCAGTCTCGCCTGCGCCGACCGCGATTCCGGAGCCAGACAGCGCTTCCTTAAGTTCGGCATAGGCGGCGGGATCGCCGACCACAGCGAATTTCGCGCCAGTCGCACGGGCGATTTCCGCCAGCGCGGCGGCATTCTTGTTGGCGCTGACCGCCTCGACCCGGTAGCGATCACGCTCGCGGCTGAGCAGATCGACGGTGCTGGCGCCGATTGAGCCGGTCGCGCCCAAGAGCGTCACCGAACGCTGCGCCGTGGCTGACGCCGGCCGCCGCGAGTTCACGCGAGAAACTTGAGCTTTCATCACTCACCACATCATGAGGCCGCGGCCGGGCGCTTCGACGCCGCCGCGCCACAGCCCGATCAGCGCGGCAAGAGCAGCTGCCGCCACGAAGCCGTCAAGACGGTCCATCAGACCGCCGTGACCGGGAATGAGATGACTCGAATCCTTTGCGCCGAACCGGCGCTTGAGCCAGGATTCGAACAGATCGCCGGCCTGCGCCACGACCGACAGCGCGACCGCGACCAGCGCAACGTAAAGCCATCCGGTGAGTCCACCGTAATGCGCCGCTGCAACCGCCACTGCGACCGCCGCCATCAATCCGCCGATCGCGCCCGACCAGGTCTTTTTCGGACTTACCGAAGGCATGAGCTTCGGCCCACCCACGGCCCGTCCGACAAAATAGCCCGCGATGTCGGTGCTCCAAACGACGGCATACAGAAAGATGACGGCCAAGAGGCCCATTTCGGTGTCAGCGCGCAATGCGACAGGCGCCAGCGCGATGACGGCTGCATACGGCAAGCTGCCCGCGACCCATAGCCGTCGCGCGCCCGGGGCGAGCGCAGCGGCGGACATCGCGCCCATGACGGCGACAATGGCGCCGGCCAAGAGCCGGCCGGTGCCCGCAAGTGCGACCGAGAGCGCAAGCGGCGCAAGCCCGGCCATCAGCACGACGCGACGGTCGGCAGGCGCGACAAGAGAGATCCATTCCCACAGCACGCCGGCAGCAGCCAGCCCCCAGAACAAGACGAAGGGCCAGCCACCCACATAGGCGACCGCGACCGCAAGCGGCGCCAGCACCACCGCTGAAAGTATCCGAAGCACGAGCTCCCGGGCGCCCAGCGTCGCACCGGACCACTTCGTGGGCTCGGCGTCGGCCACCATCACGACCCGGTGCGCGCGATCAGGCCGCCGAACCGTCGCTCGCGGCGGTTATACTCGGCGATCGCGCCCTCCAGCGTCGAGCGGTCGAAATCCGGCCAATAGGTCGGAACGAATATCAGTTCGCTGTAGGCCGCCTGCCACAGCAGGAAATTCGACAGCCGCTGCTCGCCGCTGGTGCGGATGATGAGATCGGGGTCCGGCAGGTCCGGCGCATCGAGATAGCTTGCGAGCTTGTCCGCAGTCACAGCGCTGACCGCGAGGTCGCCGGCGGCCACCGCCGCCGCCATGCGCTGCGCGGCACGGGCGATCTCGGCGCGAGCACCGTAATTGAAGGCGACCACCAAGACCAGCTTGTCGTTGCCGCGGGTGAGCGACTCCGCCTCCTCCAGCAGATTGCGGATCTCGGGATCGAGATTTTCGCGCTCGCCAATCACCCTCACGCGCACCCCACTTTTGTGCAGGTCGGCGAGATCGTTGCGGATGAAGCGCCGCAGCAGCGTCATCAGCTCGCGGATCTCGGCCGGAGGCCGCGACCAGTTCTCCGAACTGAACGAGAAGATCGTGAGAATGCCGACCCCGACGTCGCCAGCTGCACGCACAGTGCGGCGCAACGCCTCGACACCGCGACGGTGGCCCTCCCCGCGCGGCAGGCCGCGCGCCGCCGCCCAGCGTCCGTTGCCATCCATGATGATGGCGACGTGCCGCGGCACGACGAAATTGTCGATGGGCGCAGTCCGCAGCGGCTCGGTCTTCGACATTTCCTTAGAGCCTCAAACCGTGAGGATCTCCCTTTCTTTGACAGCCAGCAGCTTGTCGACCTCGGCGATGATTTCGTCCGTCGCCTTCTGCACCTGCTCGGACGAACGCTTGCCGTCGTCCTCGCTGATCTTATGATCCTTCTCGAGCTTCTTGAGGACGTCGAGCCCATCGCGCCGCACGTGCCGAATCGCCACCTTGGCGGCTTCGGCATACTTGTGCGCGACCTTCACGAGGTCCTTGCGCCGCTCCTCGTTGAGCTCGGGCACGCGCAGCCGCAGCACCTGCCCCTCGGTCGACGGCGTCAGCCCGAGATTGGCAGCCATGATGGCCTTCTCGACCGCGTGCACCATCGACTTGTCCCAGACCTGGACCGACAACAGGCGCGGCTCCGGCACGCTGACGGTCGCGAGCTGGTTGAGCGGCATGTGCGAGCCGTAGGCATCGACCTGTACCGGCTCCAGCAGGCTCGGCGACGCCCGGCCGGTGCGCAGGCCACCCAGCTCGTGCTTCAGCGTCGCGATCGCTCCCTGCATGCGCCGCTTCAGCTCGTTCAAATCATGTGTTGCGGTTGCCATGGCGACCTCTCCTCCTGGTCGATCCGCGACCGTGTCGCATTGTCCTGTTTCGCCTTGGTTGGCGAACGCAGACCACATCAGCACGTCACGACGGTGGCACGTTCCTCGCCGCGCAGCACGGCCTCGACCGTTCCAGACTGAATCGAGAACACGATGATAGGCATCCGGTTTTCCCGGGCAAGCGCGAAGGCGGTAGCATCCATGACTTTAAGCTGCTGCTCGATCGCTTCCTGATGGGTCAGCCGTTCGTAGCGCTTGGCATCCTTGTCCTTCTTTGGATCGGCGCTATAGACGCCGTCCACGTCGGTGGCCTTGAGCACGGCCTCGGCGCCGATCTCGGCGGCGCGCAAGACCGCGGTGGTGTCGGTGGTAAAGAACGGGTTGCCGGTGCCGCCCGCAAATAACACAAGCCGCTGCTCCGCGAGGTGCCGCACGGCTCGACGCCGTTCGTAGGTCTCGCAGATTTCGGGCATGGCAATCGCCGACATGGTGCGCGCCGACACCCCGGTCCGCTCCAGTGCGCTTTCGAGCGCGAGCGCATTCATCACGGTCGCCAGCATGCCCATCATGTCGGCGGTAACGCGCGGAATGCCCTGCTGCGATACGGTCACGCCGCGGAAGATGTTGCCGCCGCCGACGACGATTCCGAGTTCGACACCGAGCGCGCGGGTCGCGACGAGGTCACCCGCGATCCGGTCGAGCGTGCCCTGGTCAATGCCGAAACCGCCGGGCCCCATGAGGGCTTCGCCAGAAACCTTGACGAGCACCCGACGATAGATCGGCTTAGCCATAGGCGCTCCGTCCGGGTCGCTGCATGCCGAGCAGGCCAGGTACGTTGTCGGTTAGCGCTGCCCGACGGTTGCAGCAACTTCCGCAGCAAAGTCGGTCTCGGGCCGGTCGATGCCTTCGCCGATCTTGTAACGCAGGAAGCCGGTGAGCTTGATCGGCGCGCCGACCTTGCCTTCGGCTTCCTTAACAGCCTGTGCGACGTTCTTCGACGACTCGTGGACGTATTCCTGCTCCAGCAGGCACACCTCCTTGTAGAAGGTCTTGAGCCCCGATTCGACGATCTTGTCGATCACGTTCTCGGGCTTGCCTTGCGCCCTGAACTTGTCGGCGAGCACGTCCTTCTCGCGCCGCACGACGTCCGGATCGAGGCCCGAGGGATCAATCGCCTGCGGGTTGGAGGCGGCGACGTGCATCGCGACCATGCGGCCGAACCGCTTGAGTTCGTCGGCATTGCCGGTCGATTCCAGCGCGACCAGCACGCCGATCTTGCCGAGGCCCTCGACCACGGAATTGTGCATGTAGCTTCCGACCACGCCCTTGCCGACCGACAGCGAGCCAGCCCGCCGCAGCGTCATGTTCTCCCCGATCTTGGCGATGGTCTCGGCGATCGCCTCCGCGACGGTGATGCTGCCGACCTTGGCGGCCTTGATCTTCTCCAGGTCGGTCCCGACGCTCAGCGCGACATTGGCGATCATCTTGACGAGGCCCTGGAACAGGTCGTTGCGCGCGACGAAGTCCGTCTCCGAGTTCAGTTCGACCAGCACGCCCTTGGTGCCCTCGACGGCGAGGCCGACAAGGCCCTCGGCAGCAACCCGGCCGGCCTTTTTGTCAGCCTTCGCGAGGCCCTTCTTGCGCAGCAGATCGACCGCCTGCTCCATGTCGCCGGACGTGTCACCCAGCGCCGACTTGCAATCCATCATGCCGGCACCGGTGCGCTCGCGCAGCTCTTTGACCATGGTTGCGGAAATATTGGCCATCACTGTGATCCCTTGCTCGCGGCGGCCCTGTGTCAGACCTCCGCGTTCTCGATGCGATAAACGGCAACGGCGCGCGTCTGGCGCGCCGGCCGGAAACGACCCAAACTTACGTCATTCGGCCGACAGTTTTTTGGCCTGGGCAATCCAGCCTTCCATGCGGCCCGGCAGCCCAACTTCCTCGCCGATCGCATGCGCGGCCTCGGGCCCGAGCCCGGCGATCTGCCAATAGTGGAAGATGCCGAGATCGTTGAATTTCTTCTCGATCGTCGGCGAGACGTGGCCGAGCTTCTTGAGATCGTCGGCAACACCGCGCGGTCCCGACAGCACCTCGTAGCCGGCACCCTCCGCAGCCGGCTCCGCCGGCAGCTCTTCGGCAATCGGCTCGTCTGCGGCACCGACGTCAATGCCCATCTGACCCTGCGAGCGCGAAATGCCGTCGATGGCAGCGCGCGCAATCAGGTCGCAATAGAGCGTGATGGCGCGGCTGGCGTCATCGTTGCCCGGCACCACGTAGGTGATGCCATTGGGGTCGCAATTGGTGTCGACGATGGCAGCGACCGGGACGTTAAGGCGCTGCGCCTCCTTGATCGCGATGTCTTCCTTGTTGGTGTCGATCACGAACAGGAGGTCGGGCAGGCCGCCCATGTCCTTGATGCCGCCGAGCGAGCGGTCGAGCTTGTCGCGCTCGCGCTGCAGATCGAGGCGCTCCTTTTTGGTGTAGCCTTGCGCCTCGTTCGACGACAGCATCTCGTCGAGCTTGCGCAGCCGAGAGATCGAACCCGAGATGGTCTTCCAGTTGGTCAGCGTGCCGCCGAGCCAGCGCGAATTGACGTAGTACTGGGCCGACTTTTTGGCAGCTTCGGCCACGGCATCCTGCGCCTGGCGCTTGGTGCCGACGAACAGGATGCGGCCGCCCTTGGCGACCGTATCGCTGACCGCTTGCAGCGCGCGGTGCATCATCGGGACCGACTGGGCGAGATCGATGATGTGGATGTTGTTGCGGGCGCCGAAGATGTACTCCGCCATCTTCGGATTCCAGCGGTGGGACTGATGTCCGAAATGAACGCCAGCCTCAAGAAACTGACGCATAGAAAAGTCAGGAAGCGACATATGTCGTTCTCCGGTTGAGCCGCCGCGGACCCGTGAGCTCCCCCCTCCCTGACGGTCGGGCCGAGCCACCGGACGGCTGTGAAAGCCAAGGTCCGCGTGTGAGATGGCGCCCATATAGCGGCGACCTGGGCCAGAAGCAAGCAAGTGGATGCTTCGGCGCGTTTGATGCACGGATCAGAGGGCCCCCCCTCCCCCTCCGACTGACAAAAGGGGGAGGGAACAGATCGAGTCCGGGGCCTGATGCCGCTCAGACCGCCTCGACCGCCACCACGCCGGGGACCGCCTTGATGGCCCCGGCGATCTGCGGCGACACCCTGAAGCGGCCCGGGAGCTTCACCTCGACTTCGGTCCCCTCTGCCAGCATCAGCACCAGGGCGACCTCGCCTTCGGCCCTTTCCGGCGCCGGCCGGCCCGTTTGAGGGCTCTCCAGCCGCTTGGCGACACTCTCCAACGGCGTCGCGCCACGCAGGAATACCCGCAGCCCCTTCGACAGCTTGGCGGCGGCCTGATCGAGGAGTTCCACCGCCTGGATGCGCGCACGCACGTCGTCGCCCTGCAGCTCGGCCGAAAGGGTCAGCAGCACCGCGCTGCCCGGCTCCAGGAGGTCGCGGAACTGCTGCAGCCCTTCGGAAAACACCACCGCCTCGAAGTGACCGGAGGGGTCGGAGAGCCCGATGATGCCCATCTTGCTGCCGGTGCGGGTACGCCGCTCGGTGCGCGCCACCACAGTGCCGGCGACACGCCCGGCGCTGCCGCCGGAACGGATCGCACGGGCGAACTCGGCGTAGGACTGCACCCGCATGCGCTTAAGCGCGACCGCGTAGTCGTCAAGCGGATGGCCGGTGAGGAAGAAGCCGATGGCATCGAACTCCTTCTGCAGGCGCTCTGCCGCGGCCCACGGCTCGATATTCGGCAAGCGGATCGGCTCGCGCGCCGCCGGCCCGCCGAAGGAAAACTGCAGCGCCCCGCTCTCCTGCGCTTCGTGCTCGCGCTGCGCCACCCCGAGCAGGCCGTCGACTGCGGCGAACACCTGCGCGCGATTGCCTTCGAGCGCGTCGAAAGCGCCGGCCGCCGCCAGGCTTTCCAGCACGCGCTTGTTAACCGCGCGCGGATTGATGCGGGTGGCGAAGTCCGACAGGTCGGCGAACGGCTTGTTGCCGCGCGCCGCAACGATCGCCTCGACCGCCTGGCGGCCGACGCCTTTTAGCGCCGCGAGCGCATAGTGGATGGTCAAGCCCTCGACGTCGAAGGTGACGCCGGAGCGATTGATCGAAGGCGGATCGACCTTGATGCCGAGCCGCACCGCCTCGGCACGGAACTCGGAGAGCTTGTCGGTATTGCCCATATCCAAGGTCATGGAGGCGGCCAGGAACTCGACCGGGTAGTTGGTCTTCATGTAGGCGGTCTGGTAGGCGACGAGCGCGTAGGCCGCGGCGTGGCTCTTGTTGAAGCCGTAGTCGGCGAACCGCTCCAGCAGTTCGAAGATCGCCTCGGCCTGGCTCTGCTCGATGCCGCGCTCGGTGCAGCCGGAGACGAACCGGCTCTTCTGCTTCTGCATCTCGGCGCGGATCTTCTTGCCCATAGCGCGGCGCAGCAGGTCGGCCTCGCCGAGCGAGTAGCCCGACAGCGTCTGCGCCGCCTGCATCACCTGCTCCTGATAGACGATGACGCCGTAGGTTTCGCGCAGCACCGGTTCGAGCTTGGGATGGATGTATTCGGGTTCCTCCAGGCCGTGCTTGCGCGCGCAGTAGGTCGGGATGTTGGCCATCGGGCCGGGCCGATAGAGCGCGACCAGCGCGATAATATCCTCGAACCGGTCGGGCTTCATTTCCAGCAGCGCGCGCCGCATGCCCTGGCTTTCCAGTTGGAAGATCCCTACCGCCTCGGCGCGGGCAAGCAGCGCGTAGGTCTTGGCGTCGTCGAGCGGGATCGCCGCGAGATCGATGTCGATGCCGCGTTTCTTCACCAGCGCCACCGCGGTCTGGAGCACCGTCAGGGTCTTGAGGCCGAGGAAGTCGAACTTCACCAGACCTGCGGGCTCGACCCACTTCATGTTGAACTGGGTGACCGGCATCAGCGATTTCGGATCGCGGTAGAGCGGGACCATCTCGTCGAGCCGGCGCTCGCCGATCACAATGCCGGCGGCGTGCGTCGAAGCGTGGCGGTGCAAACCCTCGAGCTTGCGGGCGATGTCGAAGGCGCGCCGCACTACCGGATCGCTGTCGCGCGCCGCCTGCAGCCGGGGCTCGTCGTCGATCGCCTGGCCGAGTTTGACCGGGTTCGTCGGGTTCTGCGGAACGAGCTTGCAGAGCTTGTCGACCTGACCATACGGCATCTGCAGCACGCGGCCGACGTCGCGCAGCACGCCGCGCGCCTGCAGCGTGCCGAAGGTGATGATCTGCGCTACCTGCTCGCTGCCGTAGCGTTGCTGAACGTAGCGGATGACCTCGTCGCGGCGATCCTGGCAGAAATCGATGTCGAAGTCCGGCATCGACACGCGCTCGGGATTGAGGAAGCGCTCGAACAGCAGATTGAACCGCAGCGGGTCGAGGTCGGTGATGGTCAACGCATAGGCAACCACCGATCCGGCGCCCGAGCCGCGCCCCGGGCCAACCGGGATGCCTTCCTGCTTCGCCCATTGGATGAAGTCGGAAACGATCAAAAAGTAGCCCGGATATTTCATCCCTTCGATCACTTTGAGCTCGAAGGCGAGCCGCTCGCGGTATTCCTCGAGGGTACGGCCAGGTGCCGGCCCGTGAATCTTGAGCCGGCGTTCGAGCCCTGACTCCGCGCGCTGGCGCAGTTCGGCCGTCTCGTCGACCTTGGCGCTCCCCTCGCCGACAGAGAACCGCGGCAGCATCGGCGCGCGGGTACGCGGGCGGAATGCGCAGCGCTGCGCAATCTCGGTGGTGGATGCCACCGCCTCCGGCAGGTCGGAGAACAGCGCCATCATCTCGGCACGGGTCTTGAAACGATGCTCGGGGGTAAATTGCCGGCGGTCGCTCTCGGCCAGGAACCGGCCCTCGGCGATGCAGATCAGCGCGTCGTGCGCCTCGTAGTCCTCGCGTGTGGCAAACAATGGGGCGTTGGTCGCGACCAGCGGCACGCCGCGGGCATAGGCGAGTTCGACCAGCGCCCCCTCGTTGGCACGCTCCGCAGACGTATGGTGGCGCTGCAGTTCGACGTAGAGCCGGTCGCCGAAGTGCCGCGCCATCGCCTCGAATCGCGTAAGGACGAGCGCATTCTGCCCGGCATCGAGCGCCGCATCGAGCGGCCCGTTCGGGCCGCCCGTGAGCACGATCAGCCCTGCGGTCTCGCCTTCGAGCCAGGACAACTTGATGTGCGGCTTCTCGCTCGGCGGCGTTTCCAGGAAGGCGCGCGAATTGAGCCGCATCAGGCTGCGGTAGCCGTCCTCGCTCGCGGCAAGCAACACGATACGCGGGCAGGCCGGCGGCTGTACGCCAGCCCTCGCCTCCTGGTCGCCGAAATCGACCGCGAGCGAACAGCCGACGATCGGCTGGATGCCGGAGCCCGCGAGCTTTTCGGAGAACTCCAGCGCGCCGAACATGTTGTCGGTATCGGTGAGCGCCAGCGCGGGTTGCCGATCGGCTTTCGCAAGCTCGGCCAAGCGGGCGATGGTCAGCGCGCTTTCGAGCAGCGAATATGACGAATGAACGTGCAGATGCACGAAGCCGGGACCGGCCATTCAACCCTCGCGATTCCATGACGCAGTGCGATCGTGGGGTCGTGGGGAAGCCCTGTCCAGCAACAGCGCTGCAATCCGTCCCCTTGGAGTGGCGTCGTCCCCAGTCTTCTACGCACCTCGCTGTTCACAGCGTCGCGAGGACCTGGGCCCAGATTGCGATCATGCCCAGGAACAGGGACAGCGACGCCAGCGCGGCAGCTTCTTCGACCACTGCACGGAACATACTGTGTTCTCCTCAGGAACGAGACGAGAACATAGTTCATGATATGTTCGCAGTCAATCGGCCCGGCGGCTCAGGAATTCATCAGCTATATGATATGGTTAAAGAAGTTTTCCCGTGTCGATGAGGAACGCATAGATCTGACGACGCCCGGGCCGAGTCGCTAATCCAACTCCACCACCAAGCCATCGCGCAGCGTCACGCGACGGTCCATGCGACCGGCGATCTCCATGTTGTGGGTGGCAACGAGAGCGGCGAGGCCCGAAGCCTGCACGAGCTGGGTGAGTGTGCCGAAGACGTGCTCGGCGGTATGGGGATCGAGATTGCCGGTCGGCTCGTCGGCCATCAGAACCCGCGGCGCATTGGCGACCGCACGCGCGATTGCCACCCGCTGCTGCTCGCCGCCCGAGAGTTCGGCGGGGCGATGGGTCAAGCGATCCTTGAGGCCGAGATAAGTGAGGAGTTCGGTAGCGCGCTTGGCGGCCTCGCCGCGCGACAGGCCCCGAATCATCTGCGGCAGGATCACGTTCTCGATCGCCGAGAATTCCGGCAGCAGGTGATGAAACTGGTAGACGAAACCCACCTTGGTCCGACGAATGCGGGTGCGCTCGGCGTCGGAGAGTTTCGAGGTCGCGATCTCATCGACAAAGACCTCGCCGCCGTCCGGATGCTCCAGCAGGCCGGCGACGTGGAGCAGGGTCGACTTGCCGACGCCCGACGGCGCCACCAGCGCGACCGACTGGCCCGGCCAGAGCGCAAGCTCGGCGCCCTTGAGGATGTCGAGCGTTGCCTCGCCCTGCCGATAGCTGCGCCGGACGCCATGCAGAAACACAACCGGCTTTGCCTCGGCTTCCCTGGCCGCGACCGTGGCGGGCTGGGGCATCTCATTCATAGCGCAGGGCCTCGACCGGATCGAGGCGGGCTGCACGCCACGACGGATAGAGCGTGGCCAAGAGTGACAGCGTCAACGCCATCACCACCACCGCCGTCGTCTCCCCGGCGTCCATATCGGCCGGAAGCTTGGACAGGAAGTAGAGTTCCGGCGAGAACAGCTCGGTGGCGGTGAACCAGGAGATGAACTGGCGGATCGACTCGACGTTCATGCAAACGATGGTACCAACGAGAAACCCGGTGATCGTTCCGACCACGCCGATTGCTGCGCCGGTGATCAGGAAAATCCGCATGATCGAGCCCTGGGTCGCGCCCATGGTGCGCAGGATGGCAATGTCTGGCCCCTTGTCCTTCACCAGCATGATCAGGCCAGAAATGATATTGAGCGCCGCCACCAGCACGATGAGCGTCAGGATCAAGAACATGACGTTGCGCTCGACCTGTAGCGCGTTGAAGAACGTCGCGTTGCGCTGGCGCCAGTCGATCACGAAGATCGGCCGCCCGGCCGCCTGGGTGACAAGTGTGCGGTAGCGATCGACCCGGTCGGGATTGTCGACATAAACCTCGATCGCGGTGACGTCGCCGGCGCGGTTGAAATAGGCCTGCGCCTCGGGCATCGGCATGAAGACGAAGGCGGTGTCGTATTCCGACATCCCGACCTCGAAGACCGCAGCGATCTTGTAGGACTTGATCCGAGGTGTGGTCCCCATCGGGGTCACGGCGCCCCGCGGCGCGACCAGCGTGAGATTGTCGCCGGCGCGTAGCGAGAGCTGGTCGGCGAGCCTGCGGCCGATGACCACGCCCTGGCCTTGATCAAAGCCCTCAAGCGTGCCCTGCTTGATATTGCTGGCAATCGAACGGAGCTTACCGAGGTCGGAAGCCCGCATGCCGCGGACCAGCACGCCGGACGCGTTGAATGGCGAGGACGCCAGCGCCTGCCCCTCGACGATCGGGGCGGCGAGCCTGATTCCTTCCGCCTGACCGACCCGGTCCGCCACCTGCTGCCAGTCGGTCAGCGGCGATTCGAGCGGCTGGATCAGCAAGTGGCCGTTGACGCCGAGAATCTTGTCGAGCAGTTCCTTGCGGAACCCGTTCATCACCGCCATCACGATGATCAAGGTCGCCACCCCGAGCATGATGCCCAGGAAGGAGAACCCGGCGATCACAGAGATGAATCCTTCCTTGCGCCGCGCCCGCAGGTAACGCAGCGACAGCATCCATTCGAACGGTGCGAACGGGCGGGTGGCGGAGGGTTCGCTCATGAGATTGCTATCCGGGGATCAATTTACACGATTTCGGCGGTTTCGGGCCCGTCCCGTCCCCCGCTTGGGCGGCGAAAGCGCGCAGCGTCATGACGCCAGCCGGGCCAGCGCATCGTTCGGGCTGACCAGTTCCCGGCTACCGTCGGCACGACGCTTCAACTCCACCTTGCCCTCGGCGAGCCCTTTGGGCCCGACCAGGACCTGCCAGGGCAGGCCGATCAGGTCGGCGGTGGCAAATTTGGCCCCCGGCCGCTGGTCACGGTCATCATAGAGCACATCGACGCCTTTGCCACTCAGGCCGCGATACAGCGTTTCGCAGGCGGCATCGGTATCGGAACCGCCCTGCTTGAGATTGAGAATGGCAACCTTGAACGGCGCCACCGGCTCGGGCCACTTGATGCCGGCGTCGTCGTGGAAGGCCTCGATGATGGCGCCGACCAGCCGCGAGACGCCGACACCGTAGGAGCCGCCGTGGATCGGCCGCTCCACGCCGTCCGCACCGGAGACCGTCGCGTTCATCGGCTCCGAATACTTGGTGCCGAAATAGAAGATCTGCCCGACTTCGATGCCGCGGGTGTGGAGCCGCTTCTCCGGCGGTACCTCGCTCTCGAAGCGCGCGGCATCGTGGACGTCCTGCGTCGCCGCATAGAGGCTCGTCCATTGCCGCACGATCGACGACAAGTCGCCGTCATAGTCGACGTCGACGCCCGGCACCGGCAGGTCGAGCACATCTTTGTTGCAGTAGACGCCGGACTCTCCGGTGTCGGCAAGGATGATGAACTCGTGCGACAGGTCGCCGCCGATCGGGCCGGTCTCTGCGCGCATCGGAATCGCCTTGAGACCCATGCGCGAGAAGGTGCGCAAATAAGCGACGAACATCCGGTTGTAGGAGAGCCGCGCCGCCGCCTCATCGATGTCGAACGAGTACGCATCCTTCATCAGGAATTCGCGGCCGCGCATCACGCCAAACCGCGGACGCTGCTCGTCGCGGAACTTCCACTGAATGTGATAGAGGATCTTCGGCAACTCTCGATACGACTTCACATAGGCGCGGAAGATCTCGGTGATCATATCTTCGTTGGTCGGTCCGTACAGCAGTTCGCGTTCGTGGCGATCCTGGATACGCAGCATCTCGGGACCATAGGCATCGTAGCGGCCGGTCTCGCGCCACAGATCGGCAAGCTGCAGCGTCGGCATCAAGAGCTCGACGGCGCCGGCACGATCCTGCTCCTCGCGCACGATCTGCTCGATCTTCTTGAGCACCCGGAAGCCGAGCGGCAGCCAGGCGTAGATGCCGGCGGCCTCCTGCCGCAGCATGCCCGCCCGCAGCATCAGCCGGTGGGAGACGATCTCGGCCTCCTTGGGAGTCTCACGCAGGATCGGCAGGAAGTAGCGGGACAGACGCATGTCGGGGCTTTCGGGAATCGCACGCTTCGGGACGGGCCCCGCAGTCAAACCGGATCATCTGAGGAAAAACAAGGGCTGCCAGGGCTTTCCATGCGCCGCCCAACGTGGGGCGGAGGCCCCGGGTCGCGCCCATCGCACGCCCGCCAACCGTGCAATTCCCCCACCGTCATACCACCGGTGACAAGCCCAACCGAATGGGCTATCGTCCCGCCCGCAAGGCTGGAGTTGCGGGGTCAACCCGTCTCGACCGGCCGGTGCGGTCCAAGTCTCGGGAGGACTCGCTCTGGGAGGACAAGCCGGCGCGCAAGCCGCGACCGTCTCGATTCGACGATAGTTCGAGGCGTTATTTGTAGCGTACGAATTCAGAGCAGAGCGTCACCTCTGCTCATTTTTTTGGGAGGCAGGTTTACGGCCCGCCCTCGCACACCGCGCATTTCAAGCGCGAACCGGCGGGCCCCACCAATCAGAAGAACTGAATGCCGACCAGACGCGAAAGGCGTCAGCCCTTGATGCCGATCCACGTGGCAAAGTCGTCGAACGCGATCAGCCGATATTCGTAAACGAGCGTGCCCAGCGCAAACACCACGAGCGAGATCAACGTGGTCCAGAGCAGTTTGCGGAAAACTCTCGGCAGGTTCGGGGCGCCGGGATCGCTGCCCGGGACGACCGCGCCGCTCTCATGCTGGCTGCGTACACCCCATGGCAGCACCGCGAACAACACGAGCCACCATACAATGAAATAGATCGCGAATGCGGTGGTCAGCGCCACGAATGTATCATCCGGTCGGAGCGCCGTAAGGAGGCGGTTAAGGTAAACAAAATCTCCACTCCCGCCGTTAGCACGATGAAAGGATTCACGATGCTAAGGCCAAGCGCAACTTT
>JBFXEX010000033.1:0-50294 GCA_050179645.1 Xanthobacteraceae bacterium
GTCGTTCACCAACCAGACGCTGGCGCAGATCGAGCTGTTCGCCAACAACAAGGACGGCAAGTACAAGAAGGAAGTCTACGTGCTGCCGAAGTCGCTCGACGAGAAGGTCGCGCGGCTCCATCTCGCCAAGATCGGCGTCAAGCTCACCGAACTGCGCCCCGACCAGGCCGCCTATATCGGCGTCAAGCCGGAAGGCCCGTTCAAGAGCGATCACTATCGCTATTGATCCTTTGAAGGCTCGCTCTAGCTCTCCCTCCCCGGAGGGAGAGTAGTCCAGTAGCCAAAGGATCAGAGCATGAGGGGCAATAGCGCGGCGCGCCTCGTCGACACTACTGGGGTCGCAGGCCGCATCGCCCAAACCTCATCGCTCGTGATCGCAATCCTCGCCGCCGCGACGTTCGCGAATACGAGCGCAATTGCGCAGGAGCCACCAACGCTGAGCGTCCCCCAGCGGCTTCATTATTTGTTTGACCTTCCGTGGTGCGCGAAGTGGCTGTTTACCTGCCACATTCTCTGCGAAAAAGTGGGCGACCGAATCCAATGTGACGAAGGCCGGGCCAATTGTAACCCATCGTTTGAACACTTCGCATGTCGCGCATTTTCTGTCCGCGAAAGCTGCGAACGATGGTCAGACGGATGCAACACCTGCACGCGTGTTTCGGGCGAGACTTATTGCACCGCTATGGGGTGCCGACCTTATGTCCCCTCATTTGCCTGCTTAAAAGAAGCCGAAAAGTAACCGTGGCTATTTCGGGCACCCAGAAGGCGATCGGCGCAATCGTCACGGTGCGCGGACCGCGCGGCATTGCGCCGTTTGAGTTCTGCGGCCGGCGCCGCTAGGTTCCCGCGCACCTCAAGCGCCCGGACACTCACTTGCGACGCCGGATCATCCTTGCCGTTCTGCTGCTGGCGGCCCTGGTGGCCGCCATCCGCGCTTTCGTGGTGGCCCGCGAGTTCGACACCGCCGTCACGGCACAGCATTTCGCCTCGCTGCGCGACGACCATCCGGCGCTGCGGGCTTTTCTCTACCGCATGCCCAAGGGCGCCGACCTGCACGTCCATCTATCAGGCGCGTCCTATGCCGAGCCGATGATCGGCTGGGCGGCGCGCGAGGGGCTGTGCGTACGGCTCAAGGACTGGTTCATCGTCGCTCCGCCCTGCACGCCCGACGAGCCGTCGGTCGCCGAGACGATGCGCGACCAGCGCAAGTTCGACGCCATGGTAAACGCCCAGTCCATGCGGTTCTTCCTGCCGACGCCGGCGGTGCCGTCCGGCCACGACCAGTTCTTCTCGACATTTTCCAAGTTCAGCGAGATCACCTGGCGGGTCACACCCGAACTGACCGTCGACATGCTCGACCGCTACGGCGCCCAGTCGGTGCAATACGCCGAATTCATGCTGTCGTTCTCGACACGCGAGGAGCGCGCACCACTGACCGCATCGATCCGCGGCATGACCGACCACGCCGCGATGCTGGAGACGCTCAAGCGCAACGGCCTCGACAAGCTGGTCGCCAAGGCGCGGGCGGAAGTCGTCGACATTGAGCGCAAAGTCGAGGCGTTGCGCGACTGCCCATCCGAGCCCCGCAAGCCGGCCTGCCGGGTGAACTACCGCTACATCGTCCAAGTCAGCCGCAATACCCCGATCGAGGACGTGTTCACCCAGACCGCGTTCGCGGCCGCGCTGATCCGCGCCGCACCCCGCATCGTCGCGCTCAATTTCGTGCAGACCGAGGACAACCAGATCGCGCGCCGCGACTACACCAAGCACATGGAGATCGTGAAATTCCTGGCCGGCGACGTCAACGTCGCGCTGCACGCCGGCGAGCTATGGCTCGGGCTGGTGCCGCCGACCGATCTTACGTTTCACATCCGCCAGGCGGTCGAGATCGGCGGCGCCAAGCGGATCGGGCACGGCACCGCGCTCGCGTTCGAGAACGACGTCGACGGCCTGCTCGCCGAACTCCGCCGTCGCCCCGTCACCATCGAGATCAGCCTGACGAGCAGCGACGTGATCCTGCAGGTGCGCGGCAAGGACCATCCGCTGGCCACCTATCTGGCGGCCGCCGTGCCGGTGGTGCTGTCGACCGATGACCCGGGCGTCTCCCGCATCGATATGACGAATGAATATTTCCGCGGCGCTCACGAGCACGGATTGAGCTATCGCACGCTGAAATCGCTCGCCCGCAATGCGCTGACCTATTCGTTCCTCGCCGACGCGGAAAAGCGCCAGGAGCTCGACCGCTTCGAGCGTTCGTCGCGGGAGTTCGAGACGTCGATCGCAGGCGCCCTGCCCTGGCCGCAACGGCTGTGGCTGATGGCGGTGGAGGCGGTCGCACCGGCACGCTGACCCCTCATTCGGACCGGTCAAAGGGACGCCGGCCGGCGATCCTTCAAAGGCGCGGCGCGACGGCGACGATGACGTAGCGCGCCGGATCGCCCTCCAGGTTGAAATAGCGACGGGTCACTTCGGCTTCGACCCGCCGGCCGACGGAGGCGCGCGAGGCGCGGCGCATCGCGACATCCACGCATCCCTGCGCCCGCGCCGGACACACCATGGCGATGCCCTGGCGAGCGATGCGGGCATCGAGATCGGCCGGCGGGACGCCGTCGAGCGCGTTCACCACCTGCGGCCGCTCGGGCAGATAGAACGCCACCGCATAGCCGAAATCCTCCAGGCCGGCGAACAGCCGCAACGGCCGGTCGCTGGTTTCGCGCCAGACTGCCTCGACGCGCTGCGCCAATTGCGAAGCGTGCGCGGCGCCGGGCGTCACGCCGTTGCGGTGAACCATGTAGGCCACCGCCGGCGCGGCCGCGATCATCACCAGCGGCACGATCACGGCGAGCGCGACGATGTTGGCGGCATCGCGAAGGCTGATGGTGGTGAGCGGCGACGACAGCAGCACGACCGGCAGCAGCGACCACGCCGACATGGTCCACAGCGACGTGAGCTGAAACTGTGCGACAAGCGCGATCGCGACCGGCACCAGCAGCGGCGCCCAGAACGCAACCGCCGCCAGACGCCGTTCGGGCGAATCGGGCCACAGCATATCGGCGGCCGCCTGCTGGCTCGGCCGCATCGCGGCGACCGCGAGGAGCACCGGCAACGCCACGTAGGCCGCGCCGCCCGCCAGATACGTCAGCAGGCTCAGCGCCACCGCCGCGAAGGATGGCGCCGTATGGGTGGCGAGCGCATAGGAAAACGGCGCGAAGTTGCTGCCGACGAGCCAGACCACATGCGGGGCGAGCACCAGCGCACCGGCCGCAATCGTCACCCAGGGCGCGGCTGAGCGGAAATAGGCATCGCGCCGCGGATTGGTCAGCGCGGCGATGCCGAGGCCCAACAGCAGCATCACCGACCAGTACTTGCCGTAGATCGCGAGCGCCGCGAACACGCCGGCCAGCGCCGCATCGAGCACGCGGCGGCCCTCGAATGAGCGCAGGAAGAACAGCGTGGTCGCCGCCCACAGCGGCAGCAGCACGGTGTTCTGATTGAACTTGAGCGCGTGAAAATTGAAAAACGGCACCAGCGTGAGCAGTGCCAGCCCGACCACGCGCTTCTCGCCGTCGAGATAGCGCGCCGACAGCCGCCAGCAGACCCACAGCGCCAGCGCCGCGGTCGAGACCGCCAGTAGGTAATAGGCCCAGTCGGCCACCGGAAACACCGTGAACCACGCGCCAACGATTGCGGCCGCGAGCGGCGGATGCTTGGCGTGACCGAACGCAAGCTCCCGCGACAGCGCGAGCTGCTCGGCCATGTCGTAGTGGACGTCCTGGCTGCCCTTGGCGATCACCGCGTAGAGCGTCCAGACCGCGACATAACAAAGGAGCACGATGACGACGTTGCGCTCCCGCCGCACCGGATCGGCGAGCGCGGCCGTGAGTTTGGCGGCCAACGTGTTTCCGCGCTCCACAAAGGTCATGGCCGACATCTTGGCCGCCCCCGGTCCCACCGTCATCGCCCGGTACTTTCGCGCAGAACTTTGGGCGCGCTATGGCACGGGCGCCGAAAGAGGTCCATATCGGCAAAAAGGGCCTAATCTGCCATGGCTTTGCCGCATCGCGGGAGAATGCTAGTCTGACCGGGCCGAAGGACTTGGAGCTGCTGAATGTGCCGCTGGATCGCTTATCGCGGCGAAACCATACCGTTGGAACAATATGTGACGGCCCCGGCCCATTCGCTCGTCGTTCAGAGCCTGCGGGCGCTTGAATCGACCGCCAGCACCAATGGCGACGGCTTCGGCATGGGCTGGTACGCCGAGCACCCGGAACCCGGGCTCTATCGCGAGGTCCGCCCGGCCTGGTCGGACGAAAACTTGCGCTACCTCTGCCGCCATATCCGCTCGCACCTCTACTTCGCTCACGTACGCGCCTCGACCGGCACGCCGATCACCCGGCCGAACTGCCATCCGTTCGCCTGCGGCCGCTGGTTGTTCATGCACAACGGGCTGGTGGGAAACTGGGCGCGGCTGCGCCGGCCAGTCGAAACGCTCATTCCGGACGCGCTCTACGGGTCGCGAATCGGCACCACGGATTCCGAGGCGGTCTTCCTCGCCATGCTCGGCGCCGGCGCCGACAAGGACCCGATCGGCGCGACCAGCCGGACCATGGCGACGCTGACCGACATGCTGGCCCCGAGCGAGCCGCTGCGCTTCACTGCGGCGCTGTCCGATGGCCGCGATCTCTACGCCTTCCGCTACGCCGCCAACGACAACGCCAACACGCTCTACTATCGCGAATCCGGCAGCAACGTCGTGATCGTCTCCGAGCCGCTCGACACCGAGCGCTCCCATTGGAAGCCGGTGCCGCCCGGGCACGTGGTGATCGCAAAGGCCGGCAAGCCGGTCGAACTGGCGCCTTTCCTCGCCGCCCAGCCGATGGCCGCGGAGTAATCTTCCCGCAGCTCGGCGCGCGTGATAGCGCCCTCGCCCCTCGGGGGAGAGGGCAGTTCCGACGCGTCAACTTGTTCGAGAGGGTGAGGGGGTCCGAACATCTCGTGGGGCTAGGTCCCCTCACCCATCCCTATTCGTGGACGATTCCGAACCGCCCTCTCCCCCGAGGAGCGAGGGCGCAGTCACAACCGCCAGCGCGTGTCGGGAGATCGGCGCTTGCCGCAGTGGCGCTGCGTTGCTATCTCCCGACCATGCCAGCCACCCCCATCGAAAACGTTCGCAATTTCGCGATCATCGCGCACATCGACCACGGCAAGTCGACGCTCGCCGACCGGCTGATCCAGCAGACCGGCGGGCTCGAAGACCGCGAAATGGTCGAGCAGGTGCTCGATTCGATGGATATCGAGCGCGAACGCGGCATCACCATCAAGGCGCAGACGGTACGGCTCAAGTATCGGGCGCGCGACGGCAAGGACTATGTCCTCAACCTGATCGACACCCCCGGCCACGTCGACTTCGCCTATGAGGTCAACCGGTCGCTCGCCGCCTGCGAGGGCTCGCTCCTGGTGGTCGACGCCAGCCAGGGCGTCGAGGCGCAAACGCTCGCCAACGTCTACCAGGCGCTCGACAACAACCACGAGATCGTGCCGGTGCTCAACAAGGTCGACCTGCCGGCGGCCGAGCCCGACAAGATCAAGCAGCAGATCGAGGACGTGATCGGCCTCGACGCCTCGGACGCGATCCTGATCTCGGCCAAGACCGGGCTGAACATCGATCAGGTGCTGGAGGCGATCGTCACCCGGTTGCCGCCGCCCAAGGGCGACCGCAACGCGACACTGAAGGCGCTGCTGGTCGACAGCTGGTACGACGTCTATCTCGGCGTGGTCGTGCTGGTGCGGATCGTCGATGGCGTGCTCAAGAAGGGCCAGCGCATCCGCATGATGGGCACCGGCGCATCCTACGATGTCGACCGCGTCGGCGTTTTTACGCCCAAGCTGACGGCCGCGGACGAACTGGGCCCCGGCGAGATCGGGTTTCTGACCGCGTCGATCAAGGAAGTTGCCGACACCCGCGTCGGCGACACTATCACGGACGACCGCAAACCGATCGCCGCCGCCCTGCCCGGCTTCCGGCCTGCGATCCCGGTAGTGTTCTGCGGACTGTTTCCGGTCGATGCCGCGCAGTTCGAGGACTTGCGCGCAGCCATGGGCAAGCTGCGCCTCAACGACGCGAGCTTCAGCTACGAAATGGAGACCTCGGCCGCGCTCGGCTTTGGCTTCCGGTGCGGCTTTCTCGGACTGCTCCACCTCGAAATCATCCAGGAGCGGCTGTCGCGCGAGTTCAACCTCGACCTGATCGCGACCGCGCCGTCGGTGATCTACAAGATCAAGCTCCGCGACGGCCGCGAGATCGAGATTCACAACCCGGTCGACATGCCGGACCCGATGCAGATCCTGGAGATCCAGGAGCCCTGGATCGAGGCCACCATCCTGACGCCGGACGAATATCTCGGCTCGGTGCTGAAGCTCTGCCAGGACCGCCGCGGCACGCAGAAGGAGCTCACTTACGTGGGCAACCGCGCGATGGTGAAGTACGACCTGCCGCTCAACGAAGTCGTGTTCGACTTCTACGACCGGCTCAAATCGGTGTCGAAGGGTTACGCCTCGTTCGACTATCACCTGACCGAATTCCGCCCGGCCGACCTCGTCAAGATGCAGATCCTGGTCAACAACGAGCCGGTCGATGCGCTTGCCATGCTGGTGCATAAGACCCGCGCCGAGAGCCGCGGCCGCGCCATGGCGGAGAAGCTCAAGGAGCTGATCCCGCCGCACATGTTCCAGGTGCCGATTCAGGCGGCGATCGGCGGCAAGATCATCGCCCGCGAGACCGTGCGGGCGTTCCGCAAGGACGTTACCGCGAAGTGCTACGGCGGCGACGTCACGCGCAAGCGCAAGCTTCTGGAGAAGCAGAAGGAAGGCAAGAAGAAGATGCGCCAGTACGGCAAGGTCGACATCCCTCAGGAGGCGTTTATTGCCGCGCTGAAGGTGGATGTGTAGCCCGGACTATTCGGCGGCGTGGACGCGCCGAAGCAGCCCTGCCGCTTTCATCTCGTCGTGCAGCGCAATCGGGTCCCAGTCGGCCGCAATGCGCCTCCTCAATCCACCGCCGCGCCGAGCATCAGCCGCTCCGTCGCATTCAGCGAGTTGGGCAGTGAGGGCTGCGCCACGCTCGGCCGCCAGATATTGATGACGGCGAAGCGCTCTGGATGGAGCGCGTACTGCCGGGCGATCGCCTGCAGCGTGCGATAGCGCGTCTCGTGCTCCTTGAATTCGACCCGCGGGCATTTCGGCGGCAGGTTGCGCAGCGTCTCCTCCCACATCACCATCGCCCGCAGGTGGCGCGCTCGCCGGTTGTGCAGTTTCTCGAACGTGAGCGCGATCACGAAACGGTACTCCTCCATGGGCCGGCCGAGCGCGAGGTCGATGGCGTTGTCGTTGGAGCATTTCTCGCTGATCAGGCTGATCAGGGGAGCATATGCCGCCTTGTAATCGTCCTCCCGCAAGAGCAACACGCGCTGCTCCCTGCCGTTCTCCATCACGCTCGCGGTGGCGACCATCTGGTGCAGCCAGGCGTCGAAGCGCAGGCGCAGGCGGCCGAGCAGCGACCGCGGCACGACGAGCCGTTGTGGGAAATGCAGCACCGGATCGTCCACCGTGGTCCGTCGCGCGGCGCGGCGGATCATCTGCACACGGTAGGAATTGGGCCAGACGTAATGGACGCGCCGGTCCGCCACCAGCGTGTCGAACTTGAGACAGCCGTCGACGATCATGTTGATCGTGACGTTGATGGTGTTGCGGTCGTCGCCGCGCAGGTAATAGACCCAGCCCTGGACATAGCGGCCCATCATCGTCAGGCCCGCGCCGCCGACGCCGCCGAGCGAGCGGATCAGCGCACCGGTGAACACCGCGCCGAGATAGACCGCGAGCACGCCGAGCCCGAACAGCAGCCCGTCACCGATCTGGCTCAGGTTCTGCGACAGATATTCGCGCATCAAGCTTCCTCGATTCCGTCACGGCGCGCCGGCAACGAACCCTTCCCTACTTTTTCGGAAACAGCGCCATCGCCTCGTCGGCCAGTACCCCGCCGGTGATCGAGATTGGCGCGAACGGCGCCTTGGCGGCAACGTCGGCGGCGGTCAGCATGATCTGGTCGATCCTGGTGGCGAGCTGAGCGGTGCTGGCGGCGAATACCAGCCGGCCGATGTGGCACCACAGGATCGCGCCCATGCACATCGCGCATGGTTCGCCCGAGGTGTAGAGCGTCGCGCCGCGTAGCGCCTCGGGCCCATGCTCGGCGAGGCAACGGCGGATCGCCACCATCTCGCCGTGCGCGGTCGGATCGCGGTCGGTGCGCCCGAGGTTCCGCCCCTGCGCGATGACCTTACCGTCGCGGACGATCACGGCGCCGAACGGATAGTCGGCCCGCCGCGCCTCGTCGATCGCCAGGTGCATGAACTTGACGTCGTCGGCGGTGTTGGGCGCGAACTGCGCCCGCGCCGCTGCGGGCAACACGGCCGCACAGGCGAGGCCGCCGATGATGGCGCGCCTGTTTGGAAACTGCCCCCGATGGGTCCCGGCACAGCACGTCTGGTCACGCATGGTGCTTCCCTTGGCATGTGCTCGATGCCGTCCGCGAATGTCCGGCAGCGCCGGACGATAGCACCGTCGGGACCGGAACAAAAAGCACGGAAAGGACGCCACTGCATGACCGGGCACGACGAAAAACGGCCCCCGGTCGGAACCGGGAGCCGCTGTGGCCTCCAACGCTTGCGGACGTGCTACACGCCCCAATAGGGCGACACACCGTAGTAGTCGTACACCTTGCGCTCGCGCGTCCGGTCCGACCAGTCCCAGCTCTCATGCTTGCCGTAGCGCGGCGCGCCCTGGAGCTGATTCTCGGCGATGTTGACCTCGTAGCCTTCGAGCTGTGGGTTATAGGTCAGGAGCGACCACGGCAGCGGATAGTAGTCTTCGCCGATGCCGAGAAAACCGCCGAAGCTCATCACCGCATACGCCACCTTGCCGGAGCGCTTGTCGATCATGATGCGCTCGATCGCGCCGACCTTGTCGCCGTTGGAACGATAGACCGCGGTGCCTTCAACCTTGTCGCTGCCGATCAGGCTCGACGTTTCGCTGGTGTCGAGCGTCGCACCTTGGGTGCCGGTTGCCATCTGGAACTCCTTGATTGTTTGCCCTCCCGCCACAAACGATTGAACGTGCACTTGGTTCCGCACAGTGCCGCGCCGCTTGAGGAACAAGCGGGACGCGCCGACGTTCCGCCAAAGTCCGCACCGACAGAGTCTGCCGAGATCAATCCGGAGGACCGCAGCCATGCCTCGCGGCGACAAATCCAGCTACACCGGCAAGCAGAAACGCAAGGCCGAACATATCGAGGAGGGCTACGAGAAACGCGGCATCAAGAAGAAGGAAGCCGAACGGCGCGCCTGGGCCACCGTCAACAAGGAAACCGGCGGCGGCAAGAAGAGCGGCTCAGGCCGCGGCAAGAAGGTGAGCCACGCTTCATCGCGGAAAGGCGGACGGCTGGGCGGACGCGCCTCGGCGCAGCGTTCGGCGGCGGCGCGTTCTCGCTCCGCCCGCAAAGCCGCGGCAACGCGCAAGCGGCGCGCTGCGCGCTAAACAGCTTGAGCGGCACGATGCGGTTTCAGGCCATGCTGATTGATCGTCATGCCCGCGCTTGTCGCGGGCATCCACGTCTGACTTTTCCTGCCGAATAAAAGACGTGGATGGCCGGGACGAGCCCGGCCACGACGAGGATGATTCCACACGCTTATTACCGGATGTGAATCCGAGTGTTGCCCAAGCCTTCCTTCTGCACCAGCGAAAACAGGACCGCCGCGTTCGACGGATGCAGCCGCACGCACCCTTTCGACGCCGGCCTGCCGAGCCGGCCGACCTGGTCCGTGCCGTGAATGGCGTAGTTGCCATCGTAGAAAATCGAGTATGGCATCGGCGCGTTGTTGAACAAGCTCGAGCGGTGGTAACGCGACAGCGACTGCGGCCGGAACGTCCCGCTCGGGGTGCCGTGGAGGCCGGTCGAAACCACCCAGCTATAACGCGGCTCGCCGTCGACACTAACCGACATGCGTTGCGTCGCCTTGTTGACCATAACGACCACGTCGGCCGCAGCCGGACCGACCATACCGACGACGGCCACGCCGAGCGCCGTCAAAACGACGGCGGACTTCCAGAAGCGCATGAGCTTGCTCCCATCTGGTCTCAAATCAATCATCGACACCGTAGCAGTGCCACGCTAATGCGCCGTTGTCGCAACGCGCGGAAAATACCGACAAATGTCCGCAACGAGCTTCGCGACGCCGAACCCGTCAATGGCCTCGACTCGCTTGGGCACCGGCTCAGGCGCGGGCCAGCACCTTGGACGATGGCCTTTGCCCGGCGCCGTCTAGCACCGCACGGCGGAGCGTGAGGGCGTAGAGCGATCCCATCGCGAGCAGTCCGAGCGGCAGACCGATCGTCCCCGCGACGCTGCGAGCGATCAATGGCGCGATCCAGACGAAGGCGAGCACGCTAATTTCGTAGTCGCGGAAGCCGCGGTTCTGGTTCAATGCATGGCGCACAAAGAATCCAATCGCAACCGCGAGCACGACCAGATCGTAGTCGAGCACGTAGGGCGTCGCGAGCAGACATCCGCAGGCGAGTGCCGCGGCCTTGAGGTCGTCGGCGGCGCGGCTGCGCCAGAGCCAGATCAGGCTCACGGCCAGTCCAAGCGCGAGCGCGGCTTGCGACGCGTAGGCGAGCTCGATGCTGCCGCCCCACATCCGCACCGCCGAGAAGATGCTCTGGATCTTCTCCCAGCCGGTGTCGCCGGCTTCCAGCACCACCACGCGGGTGAACTCGGTCGAGTGGGCGAATGCGGTCCAGACCTTGCCACCGAACAGTGCGAACGTGCCGGCGCAGGCAACGAGCACGGTCGCGGCCGCGGCCGCAATGACCTGCCAGCGCGCGGTCGCGACGAGCACCAGCGGGATCATCACGCCGAACTGCGGCTTGTAGGCGAGAAGACCGATCAGCAGGCCGGCCACGAGCGGGCGCCGGTCAAGCAGGAGGAGCGCTCCGCCCAGCAGCGACGCGGTCAGAAAGCCGTTCTGGCCATGGCCAAGATTGACGAACGTAGCCGGAAAGGCGAGCGCCACGAGCATCGTCTCCGGTCGCGGCAAGATCGCCCGTAGCGTCGCCAGATAGGCCGCCAGTCCGAACGCGGTCCATACCAGCAGCGCCCAGCCATAGGGCAGCAGTGCGAGCGCAGCCGCGACGATCAGGAACAGCGGGGGATAATGCCAGCCGAAAAAGGGTACCGGCCGGCCGCCGAACGCCTCGCGTTCCGCGGCATGTTGCAGCACCGGATCGTACGGCGCCTCCGGCCGGCCATCGAGTACCAACTTACCGGCGGCCCAGACGTTGGAAAAATCGGTGCCAATCGGCTTGTCGTTGCGGTCGACCAGCCCGTCCGCGAGCGCGATCCAGATCACCGAGGCCAGCACGGCCACAGCCAGCAGGATCACCGAATAGCCATGCACCCGCTGCCGCGTCAGCCAGCCGCCGACCTTGATCTGCTGCCACATGGTGTCCGCATTCATTTGAGATTCAAGTCGGCGGGATAGTGATGCAGGGCCGTTTAAGGCGCCCTTAACCCAATCCCTCTTCGATGCATGGCTGGGGATACGGCATGACGAAGATCAGACCTTTGCGACTGCGCGTGGCTCTATTGGCCGCTGCCGTACTGATGCTGAGCCCGGTGGCCCACGCCCAGGACCGCGGCACGCTCGCCCCGAAACCGCTGCCGCCGCTTGCCAATCCGGACAACCCCGACACGCCGGCCAAATCCCTGTTCGGCCGCCGGACGACTGCCGCACCGCTTGAAGCGCGGGTGATCGGCTTCTACTCCAAGGGCTGTCTCGCGGGCGCCAAGGCGCTGCCGATCAACGGCAAGACCTGGCAGGTGATGCGACTGTCGCGAAACCGGAACTGGGGGCATCCGCAACTGGTCGATCTGCTGGAACGGCTGTCCGCCAAGGGTGCGAAGCTCGGCTGGCCGGGACTTCTCGTGGGCGACATCTCGCAGCCGCGCGGCGGCCCGATGCTGACCGGTCACGCCAGCCATCAGGTCGGGCTCGATGCCGATATCTGGCTCACCCCGATGCCGAATCGCGAACTCAGCCGCCGCGAGCGTGAAGAGATGTCGGCCACCATGGTGGTCGCGGCGAACCGCAAGGACGTCGATCCGGCGGTCTGGACGCCGGCGCACGGCGCGATCATCAAGGCCGCCGCACAGGAGCCGGTCGTCGAGCGCATTTTCGTCAACGCCGCAATCAAGAAGGCGCTCTGCCGGGAAGCCGGCAACGACCGTCGCTGGCTGCACAAGGTGCGCGCCTACTACGGCCACGACTATCATTTCCACATTCGCATCAAGTGCCCGGCCGGCAATTCCGACTGCAAGCCGCAGGCCGCGGTGCCGCCTGGCGACCAGTGCGGTGCGGATCTCGACCACTGGTTCAGCGACGCGATCCTGCATCCAAAGCCGTCGCCGGTCCCGCCGAAGCCGCGGCCGCCGCTCAAGATGGCCGATCTGCCGCCGGCCTGCCGCCAGGTGCTACTCGCACCCTGATCGGCATTGGCTGCGGTGGGACCGCGACTAGCCACCCACAGCGGCTCTGGAACCAAGCGATTCCAGGAGGGCTTTGGGCCCGGCCATGTGTCCCTCGGGCGGATCCGGCATGATCCGCACGGTGGAGCTTCCCGCAAAGTCCGCTTTCGTTATGCCCGGCGCACCGATCACGATCACCTCGCGTATCCGCTCGCGCTCGGTCGGGCTTAGTTCCTGCCAGATCGTTCTGGCGTTATACCCGCCCCCAGAGAACCCGTAGATCGCCGCAACGGCGTCATCGCGTCGGATACGATCGAGCGCCATCTTCACTTGCTCACTGTCGGGGCCGGTATTGCCGGCAATATCCAGGACCTCGCCTTTGAAGCCGGTACGCCGCGCATATTCCAACGCTGATTGATCATCGAGCTGGCCACGCGGATGTTCGGCGTTGGCGATGCCGCGAAGCACGAGCATGACCGGGGCGGGCTCTCGCGCGGGTCGTTGTGACATTCCGATCGCGGCCAACACCACCGCACCGGTCACAAACGATGCGAATACAACGGATGCCTTGATACGCTGATTCCAAATCATGGCCGGCGCTCGTGCCTCGTCTAGCAACGTCCCGCGGAGCGTCGGGTTCCGACCGAATATGGCTTCAGGACGCTTCGATTGAGAACATGGCTTTGCGTGCAGGACGGCACCTGCGCAGCCGTTGCCGCGGAAGGTCCCTTACGAGACTTGGCTCACCGCAATCACCTGGCGCCGCAGGATTTCGCTGAACGCAGCCTGCCTCAGTCGGGCGCCCTGAGTTACAGCAGCTTGAACGTGCCCGCGAGCTGCCAGCAGGCAAGCACAATGACCAGCGCGCCGACGCCAACCATCAGCGGGCGCGCCGGCACCTTGATTTCGGTACTAGATCACCCAGTAGACCACCGTGGAGGCAAGCGCGGCGGCGGTCACGCACGCTGCATAGAGCCACGCCTGCTCCCGCGATACGCCCATCAGCGGCGGCAGCCCGCGCCACAGCAGATAGCTGCCGTAGAGACCGAGCAGCATCAGGAAGTTCAGTCCCGGCAGCAGCAGGAAGATGCCGGCGAGCCAGACCGGCGTGTGCGAATAGATCGACAGCTTGAGCGCGCCCGGGAAATTCTTCGGCACCTCGAATTTCCGCGCCAGCAGGTCGATGACCCCGGCGATGACGTAGACCACCGTGAAAGTCGCCGCGTAGGCGATGACGGTGCGCAACAGGCCACTCAGGATCGGGTCATAGCCGCCGATCAGCGAATTGCCGATGAAGCGCGCGAGCGCCGGGATGGCGGCGAGGATCGCCACGTAGGAGCCGAACAGATCGGTCAATGCCCCTGGCTCGCGCGCGATCACCTGCCATTCGGTCTGCGGCGACAGAATAATTGCTTTCGCACGCGCCACGACGTCAACGATTCTCATCGACTCTCCTGAGACATCGCCCTTCCATCCTTCCGCGACTAGTGGAGTGGATTTGACATTCGCTACCCGCCTGGCCGCAAGCTCGCAAAGCGAATGTCAAATCCAAACTCCACTAGAATCATGGATTTGCTAGTGGTCCTTGATTCCAACATTCGCACAGGTGCATGCGGAAGTGGGATGCGAATGTTGGAATCGGACCACTAGCCGCGCGCATCTTCGCGGATCATCGCGGCGCCCTTCTCGGCGATCATCATGGTCGGCGCATTGGTGTTGCCGGACGTCACGGTCGGCATGACCGAGGCATCGACCACGCGCAGGCCCTCGAGCCCGATGACCCGCAGCCGTTCGTCGACCACCGCGGTGGGATCGGTGCCGAGTCCCATCTTGGCGGTCCCGACCGGATGAAAGATCGTGGTGCCGATATCGCCCGCCGCCTTCACCAGCGCCGCCTCATCGTCGCCGACCGAAGGCCCGGGCAGATACTCGGTCGGATGAAACTTGGCAAGCGCCGGCTGCGCCGCGATCCGCCGTGCGACGCGGATCGAGTCGGCCGCCACCCGGCGGTCCTCGTCGGTGCTGAGATAATTCGGCTTGATCGCCGGTTTGTCGGCGGCGTCGGCGGTGTGCAGCCGCACGAAGCCGCGACTGGTCGGCTGCAGGTTGCAGGCGCTCGCCGTGAATGCCGGAAAAGTGTGCAGCGGATCGCCGAACTTGTCGAGGGACAGCGGTTGAACATGGAATTGAATGTTCGCCCGCTCGCGCGATGGATCGGAGCGCGTGAAAATGCCGAGCTGCGACGGCGCCATGGTGAGCGGGCCGGTGCGCCGCAGCGCGTACTCGATCATCATGCCGGCGCGGCCGAAACGCGAATGATAGGTCTCGTTGAGCGTCTTGGCACCGGTGACCTTGTAGATCAACCGCACCTGCAGATGATCCTGCAGGTTGCGGCCGACGCCCGGCTTGTCGAGCACGCACGAAATACCGAGCTCTTGCAGTTCCTCGGCGGGACCGACGCCAGAGAGGAGCAGAAGCTGCGCCGAGCCGATCGATCCGGCCGCCAGGATGACCTCGCCGCGGCACTTGGCGGATTTCATCTCGCCGTTCTGCCGCCAGCGCACGCCGGCCGCTCGCTTGCCGGCGAACTCGACGGCCTCGACGAGACAGCCGGTCTCCAGCCGCAGATTCGGGCGCTTCAGGACGGGCTTGAGAAATGCGCTGGCCGCCGACCAGCGCCGGCCACGCTTCTGATTGACGTGAAACGCGCACGAGCCCTCGTTGTCGCCGGTATTGAAGTCGGGAATGCGCTTGATGCCGGCCTGCTCGGCCGCGAGGCAGAACGCGTCGAGGATGTCCCAATGCACGCGCGGCGGCTCAACGCGCAGTTCGCCGCCGACCGCGTGCGCCGCGCTGTCGCCGAGAAAATGATTCTCATGCTTGCGGAAGTACGGCAGCACGTCGTCGTAGCCCCAGCCGGTCAGCCCGAGCTGGCGCCAGTGGTCGTAGTCGGCAGCTTGGCCGCGCATGTAGATCATGGCATTGATCGAGGACGAGCCGCCGATCGCCTTACCGCGCGGATAGTTCAGGCTGCGGCCGTTGAGCCCTTCCTCCGGCTCGGTCTTGAACAGCCAGTCGGAGCGCGGATTGCCGATGGCGAACAGATAGCCGACCGGGATGTGAAACCAGATCCAGTTGTCGTTGCCGCCGGCCTCCAGCAGCAACACGCGCTTGTCCGGGTCGGCGGACAGCCGGTTTGCCAGCAGGCAGCCGGCGGAGCCGGCGCCGACGATGATGTAGTCGTAGTCGCCCGCGATGGGCGTCGGCGAAACCATGATCTCGCATCCCGGCTGTGAGGGGGCGGCAGTGTGCGGCGGTGCCGGGAGCTTGGCAATGTCTTCAAGGAGTCCGGCGCATGACACCTTTGACTGGGGTGAGGTCCTTGCTAAGATGCATTCTGTGACCCGCGGCGCGCCGTAAGCGCGCCCTGCCTCCGGAACGGCGCTTCCGGCCTGTGGTCGCCTCCCGACAATCGATCAGGCCGATCGCGGCGTGCATTCGCGTGCGCACGACCAACCACAAGGAGCGCCACCCGTGTTCAACCGCCGCTTTGCCCTCACCGCCCTGACTGCAGTCCTGACTGGAGTAATCCCGCTCTCCGCATCCGCGCAGGACAGGAGCACGACGGTCGCCACCGATGCCAAGACCGTCACCATCACCATCTTCGCCGCGGCCTCGATGAAGAACGCGCTCGACGACGTCAACGCGGCGTTCACCAAAAAGACCCGCATCAAGACCGTGGCAAGCTACGCGGCGAGCTCCGCGCTGATGCGCCAGATCGAGAACGGCGCGCCGGCGGACATCTTCGTCTCCGCCGATCTCGCGTGGATGGACTACGGCGTGCAGAAGAAGGTCATCAAGAGCGATACCCGCGTGAACCTGCTCGGCAACCGCCTGGTGCTGATCGCGCCGAAAGGTTCCAAGATCGGTAACGTCACCATTACCCAGGGCTTCGATCTGGCCAAGCTCGCGGACAACGGCCGCGTCGCCACCGGCGACGTGCGTGCGGTGCCGGCCGGCAAATACGCCAAGGCCGCACTGGAAAAGCTCGGCATTTGGGCCGCGGTCGAGCCGAAGCTCGCGATGGCCGAAAATGTGCGGGCGGCGCTCGCCCTGGTGGCGCGCGGCGAGGCTCCGCTCGGCATCGTCTACGCCACCGACGCCAAGATCGATCCGAACGTCAAGGTGGTCGGCACGTTCCCGGAGGATTCGCACCCGCCCATCGTCTATCCGGTGGCTCTGACCGTAACGGCGAAGCCCGACGCCGCGCAATATCTCGCCTTCCTGCGCTCGCAACTGTCGAAGTCGGTGTTCGAAAGCTTCGGCTTCTCGTTCCTGATCCGGCCGACGTCGTGAGGCGCATGCTCCTTTCGGTTCGACCCGCAAACTCCGTTCATTCCCGCGCAAGCGGGAATCCAGTGCATTTCAATATCAATATCGACTTGAAACCCTGGTTCCCCGCTTGCGCGGGGACCAACGGAGTTAACAGCTTCGTTTCGGCTCAGCCGAGATTGCCTATGGTGTCGCGTGCTTGATCTTACCCCGGACGAATGGACCGCGATCCGACTGTCGCTGCGCATCGCCATCGTCGCCAGTGTCGTTGCACTGCCGTTCGGCGTCGCGGTCGCCTGGCTGCTGGCGCGCAAGAACTTCTGGGGCAAGGCGCTGCTCGACGGCCTCGTCCATCTGCCACTGGTGCTGCCGCCGGTCGTAACCGGCTATCTGCTGCTGATCTGGTTCGGCCGGCGTGCGCCGATCGGCGCGTTCCTGGCCGATCATTTCGGCATCGTCTTTTCGTTCCGCTGGACCGGCGCCGCGCTCGCCTGCGGGATCATGGGCTTTCCGCTGCTGGTGCGGCCGATCCGGCTGGCGATCGAGGCGATCGACCGCAAGCTGGAGGATGCCGCCTCGACGCTCGGCGCCAGCCGCTTCTGGGTGTTCGCCACCGTGACGCTGCCGCTCGCGGTGCCGGGGCTGATCGCCGGCTTCGTGCTGTGCTTCGCCAAGGCGCTCGGCGAATTCGGCGCCACCATCACGTTCGTGTCCAATATTCCGGGCGAGACCCAAACGATCTCGGCGGCGATCTATACGCTCACGCAGGTTCCCGGTGGCGACGCTGCGGCCGGCCGCCTGGTTCTGGTCGCGATCGCAATCTCCTTGCTGGCTTTGGTGGCCGCCGAATGGCTGGCGCGGCGCGCCGGCACGCGCTTCCACGGTGAATGACCGTGCTCACTGTCAATGTCGAAAAGCAGCTTGCCGAATTCTCGCTGTGTGCAGCATTCACCACGCACCGTGGCGCGACCGCTTTGTTTGGTCCCTCCGGGGCCGGCAAGACGTCCCTGGTGAACATGCTCGCCGGGCTGATCGCGCCCGACCGCGGGCGGATCACGCTGGACGACACGGTGCTGTTCGATTCGGACACCGGCATCGATGTCCCGGCGCATCGCCGCAGGATCGGCTACGTGTTCCAGGAGGGTCGGCTGTTTCCTCATCTCACCGTCGCGTCTAATCTCGATTACGGCCGGCGGATGAGCGGATTGCCGCACGATCCCAGCGAAATGGCCCGCATCGTCGGCCTGCTGGACATCGACCACCTGCTCGACCGCCGGCCCGGCAAGCTGTCGGGCGGCGAACGCCAGCGCGTCGCCGTCGGGCGCGCGCTGCTCATGCGGCCGCGCCTTCTGCTGCTCGACGAGCCGCTCGCTTCGCTCGATGCGGCCCGCAAGCGCGAGATCCTGCCGTATCTGGAAAAGCTGCGCGACGAGGCCCGTATGCCGATGGTCTATGTGAGCCACAACCCGGGCGAATTGCGCCGGATTGCGACCTCGGTGGTGCGCATCGAGGCCGGCCGCGTCACCGCCACAGGCGGACTTGCATTGCTTGAAACCGCGGACGAATTGAGCCTGTAGCCATCGAGGCTTCCGGGCCCGCTGACGTGATGGAACTTTCCCGCCCCTTGCCGGTTCATTGGCAGACGCCGGCAGTCCGACATCCGCCGGGCTCATGGCGGCGCGACCCACCCGGCGCGCCCAACGCGCTTTCACGACCGTTTCAGGAGATGCACACATGCTTGGTATGTCCGCACGATCCCGCACGAACTGGGACGAGATCGAACGACGACTGCATTCGGTCGAACAGAACCTCCGGCACGACGGCAGGCGGCTCGCGAAGGCGGTGCCGTCCACCGATCAGGTCGGCGACCTGGTCGCATCGGTGTTGAATGGCGTCGCCGAAAGGTTCCGCGGCATTTCGGTTGGCGATGAGGCAGCGCGGCTTGGCAACGAAGCCGCCAAGTTCGGCAATTACGCGGTCACCCGCGTGTCCAAGGAGGTTGCGCACCGTCCGCTGATCGCGCTCGGCGTCGCCGTCGGCGTCGGCGTCCTGCTGGGACTTGCCAGCCGCCGCTGATTGGTTCGCGGTCCCAATCCGTCCGCAGCCGAAGCGTCAGAAGTTGACAGGCCTCCCGAGCCCAGTGCACGGGAGGTCTCGCCGCGTCGCATGCGCGCCGGTAAGCTTGCGCGATGTTTCCGCCGTCGCGAATCGTCTGCCTCACTGAAGAAACCGTCGAGACGCTCTATCTGCTCGGCGAGGAGCACCGCATCGTCGGCGTTTCGGGCTATGCGGTGCGTCCCGCCCGGGTGCGCAAGGAGAAGCCGCGCGTCTCGGCGTTCATCTCGGCCGACTATGAGAAGGTTCTGGCGCTCGAACCCGATCTTGTCCTCACGTTTTCCGATCTGCAGGCCGACATCGCGGCCGAGTTGATCCGCCGCAACGTCGCGGTCCACGCCTTCAAGCAGCGCGACGTTGCCGGCATCCTGACGATGGTGCGCACGCTCGGCGCATTGGTCGGCGCCGCCGGCAAGGCCGAGGCGCTGGCGCAGTCGCTCGAGCGGCGGTTGTCGGAGGTGGCCGCCCGCGCCGAGCACCCGCGGCGGCCGCGGGTCTATTTCGAGGAATGGGACGAGCCGATGATTTCTGGCATCCGCTGGGTCGCCGAACTCATCGAAGTGGCGGGCGGGGTCGAAGCGTTTCCGGAACTGTCCGTGCGCAAGAACGCCAAGGACCGCATCGTGTCGGCATCTGACGTGATCGCCGCGCAGCCGGACATCATCGTCGGCTTGTGGTGCGGCAAGAAATTCGTTCCCACGAAGGTGGCGGCCCGGCCGGGCTTCGATCGGGTACCGGCGGTGCGCGACGGCTTCCTGCGCGAGATCAAATCGCCGCTCATCCTGCAGCCTGGACCCGCCGCGCTCACGGACGGTCTCGATGCACTCGCCGCCATCGTCGCCGAATGGTCCACACGACACCCCTGATGCGGCGCTACGGTTTGTGATTGAGCCGGATCACCACCTCGGTCAGATAGTCGAATGCCGCGATCAGGCTCGGGCCGCCGCACAGCGTGTAGCGGCTTGGCAGCAAAATCCGCCGGGACGTCGGATACAATTCCTGCAATGCCGGATGCGTGAGATAGATCGCGCCCTGCCCGTCCGGAATTTCCAGCAGGTTCGAGACGACCAGCACATCCGGATGCAGTTCGATCAGTTTTTCGAGCGGGACGAAGCCGCCATACCCGGCCGGCGCGCCGGGCGGAGCCGTGAGGCCGGCCTCGTTCATCAGCGCCGCCGCGAGGCTTGACGGCCCGACCGTGTAGCCGCCATTGCCGACCAGAAGCGCCGTGGTTGCCGCACCGCGTCTGGCCTGCGCGAGCCTGCGTTGCGCTGCGTCGATCTCGGCGATAAGGGCCTCGCCGCGTTGCGGATGCCCGAGCAGCGCGGCGATCTCGCGGACCTGCGCACGCGCCGCCGCGAGGTCGGCAACGACGTCGACCTTGACCACGCGGAAGCCCAGCGCCCGCAACAGCCGCTGCGTCAACGAGCGATCCCAGGAGCCAACCAGCACCAGATCGGGATTAAGCGGGATGGTGGATTCCGCCTGCCAGCCGAGCCGGCGGAAGTCCCGCGCCTTCTCGGCAACCGTCGAGACGGCGGGGTCCGCCGCATAGGGCGACAGGCCGGCGATCTGCGAGGGGTCGGCAAGTGCGACCACAAGCTGATCGGCGCAGACGTTGAACGACACGATCCGCCGCGGCGGCTCGGCCGCGGTTGCCAGCGAACACCAGGCCGCCACCGTTGTGCTCGCAACCAGAAAGCACACTCCCGCAAGCCGCCTCACACCAATTTCCTCCCTTCGGGCGTCGCCCACTTGTGCCGCGCTAGCCCGTTCCGTCGCAAGGCCGAAGCCTGTAGGAAGGGCCCGCCCAGGGAGAGTCCGTATTGCATGTCACGCGCGCACACAAATAGCGCAGGTCTGATCCTGGGGCTTTCGGCCTTGCTGGTCGTGCTCGCCATCCTGTCGCTGATGATCGGGCCCGCCGGGCTCTCGCCCCGGGCCGCGATCGCCGGCCTGATCGACGGCGAAGGTCCGGCCGGCATCATCGTGCGCAGCATCCGGCTGCCACGCACGCTGCTGGCGCTGCTGATCGGTGCGACCCTCGGCCTGTCCGGCGCAGCGCTGCAAGGGCTCTTGCGCAATCCGCTCGCCGAACCTGCGCTGTTCGGCGCGCCGCAGGCGGCGGCCGCCGGCGCCTCGTTCGTCATCGCTTACGGGCTTGCGGGTGCCACCTCGTTCGCGGTGCCGGCGGCCGGCATCCTCGGTGCGCTAGTGTCGATCGGCGGCCTCGTCGCGATCGCAGGCCGCCGCGCGAGCCTCACGGTGACCCTGCTCGCCGGCCTCGCCTTCGCGAGCTTCGCGGGTGCGGCGACCGCGCTCATCCTCAACCTCGCGCCCTCCCCTTATGCGGCACTCGAAATCGCGTTCTGGCTGCTCGGCTCGCTCGAAGACCGCAGCATGGAACACGTGTGGATCGCGCTGCCGTTCTTCGCCGCCTGCTGGCTGCTGTTGTTCCTCAACCTCCCGGCCTACCGCGCGCTTACGCTCGGCGAGGACGCCGCCGCCTCGCTCGGTGTCGACATCGACCGCACCCGGCTGATGGTGGTCGTCGGAGTCGCGCTCGGCGTCGGCGCAGCAGTCGCGGTCGCGGGCGCAATCGGTTTCATTGGGCTGGTGGCGCCGCACCTGGTACGCCGCGCGGTCGGCTCGGACCCGGCGCGGGTCTGCGTGCCGGCGATGCTGACGGGAGCCGCGCTCTTGACCACAGCCGACATCGCGGTGCGCCTGATCCCGGCCAACCCGAACGCCACCGCGGTCGAACTCAAGGTCGGCGTCGTCACGGCGCTGATCGGCGTCCCGTTCTTTCTGCTGATGATCTTCTCCGAGCGGCGGCTCGGCGACGGAGCGTCGTCGTGATCGCAGCGGAAACGCCCACGGCTGTACTGACGGCGACGGGCGTGTCGGTCCGGCTGGCGCGCAAGGTCATCGTCGAGGACGCCTCGCTCACGCTGCGGAGCGGCGAATTCACCGTGCTGCTCGGACCGAATGGCGCCGGCAAGACCACGCTGATCCGCGCACTGGCCGGCGTCCTGCCGGCGGACGGCCGGATCGAGATCGACGGGCGGCCGCTCCAGGCCTTGTCGCTGCGCGAGCGGGCGCGCCGCATCGCCTACCTGCCGCAAGGCCACGTAACGCACTGGCCGATGGATGTCGCCTCGGTCGTCGCGCTCGGGCGCCATCCCCATGCCGACGCCTTTGCGTCCCCGACGGCGGACGATCGCGCGGCGATTGATGTGGCCCTCACGGCCACCGGGCTCGAACCGCTGGCGGCGCGCAGCGTCACGTCGCTGTCGGGCGGCGAACGTGCCCGCGTGGCGCTGGCTCGGGCGCTGGCAACGCAGGCCTCGATCCTGCTCGCCGACGAGCCGACCATGTCGCTCGATCCGCGCCATCAGCTTGTCGTGATGGAGCTGCTGGTGCGGGTAGCGCACGGCGGAACCGCGGTGCTGGCGATCCTGCACGACCTCGCGCTGGCGGCGCGTTTTGCCGACCGCGTGCTGATGATGGATCGCGGCCGGCTGGTGGCGGACGGCCCCGTCCGCGAGATTCTCACCCCGGAGACGATCGCCACGGTGTTCGGGGTCGAGGCTGCGATGACCGAGACCAGTGTGGGGACGCTCCCGATTTTGCGCCAGCCGATCTGAAATGTCCGGCTATTCGAGCCGCGCCATGAACTGCCGCGCGGCCTTCTTTGCACGGCCCACGAGCGTCGTTGGCGGCGGCGGCTCGTCCTCCTCGGCGAGCCGCAGACCGACGGTGACGACGCGTCCGTTCGCGACGCGCTGCGCCAGCAAGGCGATCGGACCGAGCGGCACGATGTCGCCTTGCCTTGGCGTGCGCTTGAGCTCGTCGGCGAAGAAATCGGCGAGCGAAACTCCGGCCTCCTTTTCCGCCACGGACAGCCCGTAGATCTCGGCAAGCGCGTTCAGCGTCACGTCGCCGGAGACGAAGAAATCGCCGAGCAGCCGCGGATCCGGCGTGGACGGCGGCGGCATGTCGACGAAGAAGCGGTCGAGCGCTTCCGCCTTTTCGGGCGGCGCCAGCAGATACAGGTAGTCGCCCTCGCGCACCGGCGAACCCTCGGCAGCCGTCAGGATGCGCTCGTCGCGCACGATCAGCATCGGCTTTGCCCACGCCGGAATGAGGCCGCGCCGCAGGTAGGGGCTCTTGGCGGCAACCGGATAGCCGACCATCTCCTGTTCGAGCTGACCGGGCAGATCGAGTTCCACGCGCCGCGGTAAAGGCTTGCCGCGCGGAAACGATACGCCCAGCCGTCTTGCGGCAGGAGCGATCGTCCACCCCTGAATCAGCAGCGAGGTCAGCACCACCACGAAGGCGATGTCGAAATAGCGGTAGGCATTGGGCACGCCGACCATCAGCGGGATTGACGCGAGAAAGATGCCGACTGCGCCGCGCAAGCCGACCCAGGCGATGAATGTGGTTTCCCGCCACGGGAAACGAAAGGGCCACAGGCACAGGAACACCGCGGCGGGGCGGGCGACGAGCATCAGCGTCGCCGCAATCCCCAACGCCGGGAGCAGGGATTCGAGCAGCCGCTGCGGCGAGACAAGAAGCCCGAGCAGCACGAACATCACGATCTGGGCGAGCCAGGTCGCCGCATCGAGAAACGTCACGACGGTATTATGGGCACGCGTCGGACGGTTTCCGACCACCAGGCCCGCCAGATAGACCGCCAGAAAGCCCGAGCCCTCCACCACCGAAGCGAGGCCGAAGATCACGATCACGGTCGCGGCGACGAATGGTGCGTGCAGTCCCTGCGCAAGGGTGAGGTGGTTCAGTACGTAGACCATGGCCCGGCCGCCCAGCAGGCCGAGCACGGCGCCGAGCACGGCCTGCCGGGCAAACTCCTCAATAACATGCGACCACGACCCCTGACCGAGGGTGAGATACTCGACCAGCAGAACGGTCAGCAGCACCGCGATCGGATCGTTGCTGCCGGACTCCGCCTCGAGCGTCGCGCCCACCCTGGTGCGCAGGCGCAGACCGCCGGCGTGGATGAGAAAGAACACAGCTGCGGCGTCGGTCGAGGCCACCACCGCACCTACCAGCAGGGCTTCGACCCAACTCATGTCGAGCAGGTACATCGCGACCACGGCGGTCAGCATTGCGGTCAGCAGCACGCCGACCGTCGCCAAGGCGACCGACGGCGCCAGCACGCTGCGGAAGGTGGCAAAGCGGGTGCGCAGCCCGCCGTCGAACAGGATCAGCGCCAGCGCAATCGACCCCACCACATAGGCGGTGCCGACGTCGTCGAACTTGATGCCGCCGGGACCGGCCTCGCCCGCCAGCATGCCGACGACCAGGAACACCAGCAGCAGGGGGGCGCCGAATCGCATGGCGACGAGGCTTGACAGGATGCCGGTCAGCACCAGGAGCGAGCCGAGCAAAATGCCGATGCTGACAGCGTCGAGCGAAGCCATGACGAAAATTCCCTGATTTGCCATTGGCCATGACTGGAGGCCGAACGGCAACTGCAAATTGGCCGGGAATTTGGACCGATTTTTTCGCCGCGGCGTTCGCGGCGCAAAGGGCACGCGAACTTCTATTTCTGCGCAGCCCGCTCGGCTCTCCCCGCAAAGCGAGAACTCTTGCGTCTCCACCATCTAGCTGTTATAGGTATATTTTCACAATTATCCGGTTGACACCACAAGCCCCAAGAGGTAGTATCTCAGCATCGGATGGGGCTTTTGGTCATGGACACCTTCTCAGCACCGCACTTTCAGAACGACGACGCGGCCCGGAAGATGCTGGAAAGCATCCTGTGGCCGGACGGCCCGATCTGCCCCAAGTGCGGCACCATCAACCACGCCTACGCAACCAAGAAACCGGGCGTGTTCCGTTGCGCCGAGTCCGCCTGCCGCAAGGATTTCACCGTCACCATGAACACCGTCATGGAACGGTCGAAGATCGCCCTGCACAAGTGGCTCCAAGCCTTCCATCTGATGTGCGCCAGCAAGAAGGGCGTTTCGGCCCACCAGCTGCACCGCATGCTCGATATCGGCTATGAGGCCGCTTGGTTCATGGCTCACCGCATTCGGGAGGCCATGCGCGATGGGGGCCTTGCGCCGCTTGGTGGCGGCGGTGGCATTGTTGAAGCCGACGAAACATATTTCGGAAAAACCGAACAGCCGCGCGTTTCTCCGCAACGCCGTGGCCGTCCGTACAATCCGCGTGGTTCACGCGGCCCGAAGGACAAGCGCCCGATCCTCGCCCTTGTCGAGCGAGGCGGTCGGGTCCGCACATTCCATGTGGCGGTTGCCAACAAGGAAAACGTGCAGAAGATCGTCCAAGAAAACATCGCGAAGGAAACGCGGCTCCATACCGACGAAAGCAACCTCTATATCGGCACGGAGAAACATTTCAACGCGCATGAGACGGTGAAGCACACCGCGAAAGAATACGCCCGCGACGACGTGCATACCAACTCAGCCGAAGGCTATTTCTCGATCTTCAAGCGCGGTATGCGTGGCGTCTACCAGCATTGCCGCGAGAAGCACCTGCACCGCTACCTTGCGGAATACGATTTCCGGTACAATCACCGCGTTAAGCTTGGCTACAACGATGGCGAACGTGCTGCGCTTGCCGTGAAGAATGCGACTGGCAAGCGTCTCACGTATCGGGGGCCTAACAAGTCCTGATTTCAGTCACGCTGCGAAACGGTTTGTTCGCTGGCGCAAGAGGGCGAAGAAGAGGCCAAAGAAACCAAAATTTCAAGCCTCAGACGGGAGCTAGTCATGGCAGATGGCGACATTTATGCGATCCCAATCGGCAAGTGGTCGACTGCATATCATCACCCAACAAAATCTACCTTTATTCACTTCGAGTGGCTTGACCGCCCAGCGATGACGTTTGCGATCCCTCCTGAGCAAGCGGTTGAGTTTGCGAAAGCCATTCTTGAGAACTACGAGACGCCACCACCGGCGCGAGATCAGATGAGTTGAACAGCAGCGCCTGGCCGAAGTTCAATTGGCCCCCAGACCTAAACACAATAATAGCCATGGACGCTTTCCGTTCCCTGCTTCACCGCCGCCGCCGCCCGCGCAGACCTTTTGAGCGCACCCAATCGCCAACACCGGAAGCGTAGCGAGGATAACCATGAGGGCAATCGCGTCAATTTCGAATGTTTCGTTGACGGAAGGCGGAGACGTTCTGATTGAAATCGAGTTTCAGGATGGTTCTCGCGAGAGGTTTATTTCGAAGGCGGAGGCTGTAGCTGATTTGATTCTTCGGCTTTCCTCCCAGTCTGTCGTTGCAGCATCTCCAGACGGCACTCTCCGTCAGGAATATGTTGTCGCGCATGAAACCGGAAAGGGGCGGGTACTACTACAGGTCCGGGTGAGCAAGGAACAAGACATGCGATTAATACTTGGCCACCAAACCGCTGCGAAGATGGGGCGCGATCTGGTTGATGCCGCCGAGCAATCACTTCAGCCTCGATCTTAACCTGCATCAGGATTGCCCCGGTTAACGACGGCCGCCCTTCGGCGACGACGTGCGGGCGCGCTTCGGTTTTGCCGCCCGAGGCGTGCGTATCTCTTCTTTGGACTTGTGCCCGGCAATCCGCGCGCCACGCAGCGCGGCCTCGAATCGCCTTCGCGTTTCCCGCTCACTGAATTTGTCGTCTGATTTATCCCGCATCGGGGCACTCTAGCATGACAGCTAAAACAACGGAACAACCACCGAAACCAACCGAATTTGAAATTCCTCTTAGTGAGGCTGAGCTTGCCGAATTGGGCCGATTCACGGCGGTCTTTTCCCAAGTTGATTTTCTCTTGGGAGAGGCAATTTCATTGCTCACCGGAACCCCGTGGTGGGCAATGCAGCTAATGCTCGAAAACGCTTCAATTGGCCCAAAACTCAACGTCCTCCGAAAGATCATTCCAGACGTAAAGGACAAAGAGGCAAAACGGTTAGCCAAGGAAGCGTGCGACCGAATGGCCAAGCTCTTGGATCGGCGCAACCACGTCATTCACGGCTTGTGGGCACGGCAAATTATCAGCGCTCAACGAAAAGCAACTCCGGCATGCATCTTTCAGAAGTTCTCAGAGAACTACGTGCCGCCAGACCAACTGCGCGATCTTTCAGATCGCGGGGCAAGTGTTACACGCTACTTGGGCGACCTTCTCACTCACGTCTCTGCACAAAAACGTGGCGTCAACCCTGATAAATGGACGAGGCCTCGTCGCCTTCTCGTGACCGATCAGCCCGTTGAAGCGCCAGGGTCGCCCTTAAGAGACGTTCCACTAACGCGAATGGGTTATCCCAATCCGGGTGGAACCTTGCCAAAATAGCCACACCCGCCTCGATCATCTCGGGCGTGATTTCAATCTCGGTTTCGGAGGATTCAGCCTCCGACCGCGCCGGCCTGTCGGCCACTACCTACATCCTGTATTTGTGGTGTCAACCGGATAATTGGGTATATTTTCCTCTTTATAGGATCATATGCCATGGGAACTGTCAAATATCGAAGTCTGGTCAAAGGCGGCTTCTTTTCGTCGAACCCGTTCGACCGGTCGGTGCCGGTGTCGATCCGCTGCAACAATCCTGGCGCCATCAATGGCGCAGCATGGGAAAAGACCTACCCGGGCTATGTCGACACCGTCGAGACGACTCCCGGCAACAAAACAACGATCTTCGAAGCGCCGGAATTCGGCGTGGCGGTGTGGTGGGAGTTGCTGCGGCGCTATGCGACGCGCGGCATCGACACCGTCGGCGGCGTCATCAACCAGTACGGCGGCGGACAGGACTACTCCGGCTACATTCGATTCGTCACGGCCAAGACCGGCTTTCCGGCGCGCAAGAAGGTGAGTCTCGACGATGACGACATGCTGCTGGCGTTTGGCCGGGCCATGTTCCATTACGAGGCGGGACGGCCGACACCGCTGAAAGCCGAGCAGGTGCTGTATGGCCTGCGTCTCGGCCGGAACAAGGGTTCGGAGGAACTTGCCGGCGCACCGCCGCCGGTGACGCGCGATGAAGCCGTTACGCCACTGCAGTCCGTGGCATCGCCGGCGGCGCACGAGGGCGACGCCTTCACACTCGACACCCGTGCGGGGGTCAAGGCGATTCAGAACGTCCTGATCCGCTGCGGCTATCTCGATCCGCCGGCCGACGGCGGCTATGGGCCGGTGAGCAAGTGGGCGCTGCGCCGGTTCGCCGAGCGCGCCGGCCTTGATGCCGGTAACGGCCTGAGCGCGAAGTTGAGCGCAGCGCTGGGAGCGGCAGAACCGCTGCCGCTCGATCCCGGCGACGATTTCGCCGGCCGGATCGTCAAGGCGATGCAGCACAATAACTACTGGATCGCACGCCATCCCGACTGCGCAAACATTGTCTATGTCGAGGGCATCGACCCGGACGGCACGCCGAACGACAACCGCAACAACGTCTTCAACGACGTGCGCGTGGTGTTCCGGGTGGGCGACGATGGCGTTCCCGTCATCCTCGACATGTGGGAAGCGACCACAGAGCCGAGCCGCAAGTTCACCGTGCGGCCGGTGAACCCGGCGGCGCGTTCCACATCAAATTTGGGCAATACAAGGCCTGGATCCGCGGCTGGCACCACGCCCACGAGGCGCTGGTGCAGGCTGGCGAGATCGAGGGCTATCGCGATCCGCACAAGACCTTCAAGCGCGACTTCAATTACCCGGTGCGCGGCGCCGGATTCGGCGTCAACCAACACTGGGGCTACGACCTTCCGCACGACGACATGGGCAATTCCAGCGCCGGCTGCCTGGTCGGGCGCACAACCCAGGGGCACCGCAGGTTCATGTCGCTAGTGCTTGCCGATGCCCGCTACCGGGCCAATCCAGCATACCGGTTCATGACCGCGATCGTGCCAGCGGGAGATCTTTGATTCCAGCCCCCGAAAAGGAGGCCGACCTCCACGCAGATCTGGCCGGCTGCGCATCGCGACGCGGTGCGCGGCCGGCGGCCCTGTGCTAAGCCGCCGCAGAATCGTCCTCCCTCAGCGGCCACCGGCCCGACGCAAAGGCTGCGGTTGAACCAAGTCCAGCGAGCCGAGCCCAAATCGTCAGCGACGCTCACCGGAATTGCCTGCGGGGCGGGTGCGGCGGTGTTCTGGGCGTTCGGCCTTGTCGCCGCACGCCACGGTATCGATGCCGGGCTGATGCCCTGGGACCTGACGGTCCACCGCTTCTGGGGCGGCATTGTGCTCCTGCCGCTCGTCCTGCGCGACGGCATCGCCGACCTCAACGGCATCGGCTGGAGACGCGGGATCGCCCTCACCGTACTCGGCGGGCCCGGACTCGCTCTCATCAGCTATTCGGGCTTCCTGCTGGTGCCGCTCGGCCACGGCGGCGTGATCCAGCCGTCCTGCGCGGCGCTCGGCGGGCTTCTGCTCGCGGCGCTCGTCCTGCGTGAAAAGATTCCGGCGATCCGCGTGGTGGGGGCTGCCATCATCGTTTTGGGCCTGCTGGTGATCGGCGGCGAAGCGATCGCCACCATCGGCGCGCACGGGCTCCTGGGCGACCTGACGTTCGTGCTGGCGGGACTGTTCTTCGCCACCTTCGGGACGCTGCTGCGGCTGTGGCGGATCCCGCCGATGCGCGGCACTGCGGTGATCAGCGTGCTGTCGCTCGCCCTCTTCCCGCTTTATGCGGCGTTGTTCGGCTTCGATCGGCTCATTGCGGCCGGTTTCCAGGAGAACCTGATGCAGTCCCTGGTGCAGGGCATCATGGCGGGCCCGGGCGCGATCTACCTGTTCACCCGCTCGGTGGTGCTGCTCGGCGCCGCACGCGCCGCAGTGTTCCCGTCGCTGGTGCCGGGCTTTACGCTGCTGATCGGCTTCCTGGCGCTCGGAGAAATTCCGACCTGGGCGCAGATTGCGGGATTTGCGATCGTTCTTCTGGGCTTCCGCCTGACGCAGAAGAGTTGATCGGGCTATTCCCGTCATTTGCCGACTTCTTCTGCGACGCTGCACAGCGGCCACAGGAACACGAGCGCAGTTCACTCCGGCCCGGCATACTTGCCGGCGGTCTGGGGGAAAAGCGCCTTGACGATCTTGAACTTCGAAATGTCGGTGGTGCCGTCCATGTGGAGGAACACCGCGGCATCGCGGAACACCTTCTCGATGCCGAAGTCCAGCATCACGCCGTTGCCGCCGTGCAGTTCCATGGCGTGCTGCGCCACCTTCACGATCTCCTCGGATGCGAACAGCTTGGCCATGTTGCAGAGCGCGTCGGCATCCGGCGCATTGTCGTCGACCGCCTGCGCGGCCCGCGCGGTGAGCGCTCGCACCGCCTCGATCCGGGTCGCCATGTCACCGAGCCGCAGCGCCACCGCCTGATGCTTGATCAGGATGCGGCCGCCCTGGACGTAGTTCTGTACGTAGTCCGCCGTCAGTTCCAACGCCCGCACCCCGACGCCGAGATTCTTCGAGGCCTGAATGATCTTGCCCGGACGAAAGTAAACGCCGGCCTTGCCGAGCGAGTCGTTCTCGACCAGCAGATGATCGTCCGGCACGAACATGTCCTCGAACACCAGTTCGCCGTTGTTCATAAACCGGCAGCCGAGCGTCTCGTTGCAGCGCGCCACCGTCAGCCCCTTGGTCTCGCGCGGCACCAGGAACGACGACGTGCCCTGCAGCATGCCGACTTTGGGATTGGTGTTGGCGTAGACCACATAGAGCCCGGCGTCGTAGCCGTTGGAGATGAACTGCTTCCGGCCGTTGATCACCCAGCCGCCGTTGGCCCGGACCGCCTTGGTGTGCATCGCGGCTTCCGGCACATTGTAAGGCAGCCACCGGTCGGAGGCGCCGCGCGGTTCGGTCAGGCAGTGCGCAAGCAGGAACTGCGGATCGTCAAGCAGGCGCTTGAACCATTTCTCCTGCAGATGGCGCGGCGCCAGATTGCGCAGCAGCACCGAGACCTTCCAGTTCTGCACCAGCTTGTCGGCGAGCCCGGAATCGCCGCGCGCGATCTCTTCGGAGATCAGCGCGAAGGTCTGCACCTCGGACGCCGGATCGAGTTCAATGCCGCCGAATTCCTCAGGCACGCCGAGTGTGCGGATGCCGATCTGCTCGGCACCCTCGAGGATCTCGCGTGGCAGGCGGTCCTCAGGCGTCATGCTCCACTCGCGTTGCCAGTTCTGCTTGATGAATGGCGCGACGACGTCATCGACAAAATCGCGGCAGCTCTGCCGCATCAGGCGCTGTTCTTCGGAGAGGTGCACTGACATATCACTTCCCTAGCACGGGCCGCGACGACGGAACCATCTGTCGCGATATTTGTTACCTCGCCAAGACCACCTTGGCAGGGAGTATCGTTATGCCCATTATCTTATGGCTGCTCGGCGTTCCGCTCAGTCTCGTTATCGTGCTTTGGCTGTTGGGCGTCGTCTGACCTCGCTCACGCAGCCTTGCGACTGGTCAAGAACTCGCCCATTCGATCGAGAGCACGCAGGATGTTCTCGGTCGAATTGGCGTAGGACAGACGCACATAGCCCTCGCCCAGAATTCCGAAGTCCGGTCCGCCGATGATCGCGACGCCGGCATCTTCCAGGAGCGATGTCGCTAGAGCCTTCGCCTTCCAGCCGGTACGCTTGATATTCGGAAAAGCGTAGAACGCGCCCTTTGGTATTGCACATGATACGCCCGGCAGACCGTTGAGACCGTCGACCACGACTTTTCGGCGCTTGTCGAACTCGGCGACCATCTTGAGCACCTCATCCTGCGGTCCGATCAGCGCGGCAAGGCCCGCATATTGCGCCGAGGCATTGACGCAGGAGTGCAAATTGACGGCGAGCTTGCGCGCATAGTCGTAGAGCTTGCCGGGCCACACGGCATAACCGAGCCGCCAGCCGGTCATCGCGTAGGTCTTCGACCAGCCGTTAAGCAGGATGAGCCGGTCGCGGATCGACGGGTACGACAGCAGGCAGACATGCCGCTCGCCGTCGTAGACCATGTGGTCGTAAATCTCGTCCGACATCACGCAGACGTCTGAAAATTTTTCGAGCCCCGCGACCAGCTTGTCGACCTCGCTCTTCGGCGTCACGCCACCGGTCGGGTTGGCCGGCGAATTGACGATGAGAAGCCGCGTCTGCGGTGTGATCAGCTTGAGCGTCTCCTCGGCCGAGAACGCAAAGCCGTTCTCTTCGCGAATGGGCACCGGCACGGGCCGCGCGCCGGTGAACTCGATCATCGAGCGGTAGATCGGGAAACCCGGATCGGGATAGAGGATGTCGACGCCGGGCTCGCCGAACATCATGATCGACATGAACATGGTGGGCTTGCCGCCCGGCAGGATCATCACCTCGTCGGGCGAGACGTTCACCTGAAAACGCTTGTGCAGGTCTGCCGCCACGGCTTCACGAAGTGGGGGAATGCCTGTAGCCGGAGTGTAGCCGTGATGGCCGTCGCGCAGCGCCTTGATCGCGGCCTCGACGATGAATTCGGGCGTGCGGAAGTCTGGCTGGCCGATGCCGAGATTGATCACGTCGCGGCCTTGCGCGATCAACGCATTGGCGCGCGCCAGCACCGCGAAGGCGTTCTCCTCGCCGATCCGATCGAAGGCCGCGATGATGCGAAGCATGACGTGTCCTCTTAGGTCTTTCGCCTGGCTGACAGGCAAATTTCAAGTCCATTTGCGGCAAGCGCGCTGCGGCGTCAATTGGCTTTCGAAAGCGGCAGTTGCAGGCTCTGGGCGATTGTGCGCAGCACTTCGAACAGCACCGCTGTCGACAATCCGAACAGCAGCATGCCGTTCATTGCCGTGATCGGCCCGATGAGCTGCCACTCGACCGCAGGCAGGACATCTCCGTAGCCCAGCGTGGTGTAGTTGACGAAGGCGAAATAGACCGGGTTCGCCCCCGGCGCGATCCCGACCAGCGCGTAGACAATCGCCCATACCGCGACTTCGATCACGTGGCCCGCCATCAGCGCGACCGCGGCCACGCTCGTGACCGCTACCAGGCGCCAGAAGGGGCGCGCCACCCTGTCCGCCGCCGCAGCGCGCCGCGCCATCAGCACGACCCAGGCCACGACCACGACGTGGATGGCGATGTTGGCGAGACTGACCCCAGCACCGAGAACGATCTGCTGCAGCATTACGCCATCAGGCCCCGGCCGAAGCAGCTCCCGCCGGCGGCGCCTCGCCGGCGTGCGACGGGAAACGCCGTCATGCGCGCCGCGCCAAGCCGCGCAGCGGCGACATGACGGTCGGCAGATCGACATGCTCCATCATCCTGGTCCTCCCTTGCATCCGGAGCCGCTTGTTTTTTGATTGGAACGATCGCGGCACTCGGTCCATCCTATACCGGCATTCGCTCGACACAATCCGGGCCGCCCGCAACAACGAGCCGACACCATGCCGTCCGTCGCCGACAAACGCCGAACCTTCCGCCAACTCCACGAGACCGGATGCTTCGTGATCCCCAATCCCTGGAACGTCGGGACCGCACGCTATCTGCAGGCACTCGGCTTCAAGGCGCTTGCCACCACCAGCTCCGGCCACGCCCATGCGCAAGGCTATGCGGACGGCGCGCAATCCCTCGACGACGTGCTGGCGCACTACCGCGAGATCGCCGACGCGACCGACATTCCGCTCAACGCCGATTTCGAAAACGGATTCGCTGACGATCCAGATGAGGTGGCGGAGAATGTGACGCGCTGCATCGCGACCGGGATCGCCGGGCTGTCGATCGAGGACTTCACCGGCGATGACGCCAATCCGCTCTACGACTTCGACCTTGCGCTCAAGCGCGTGAAGGCGGCGCGCGCGGCGATCGACAAAGCCGGCGGCGACGTGGTGTTCACGGCGCGCACCGAAGGCTTCATCCACGGCCGGCCCGATCTCGACGAGACCGTGCGGCGGCTCAAGGCGTTCGCCGATGCCGGTGCCGACTGTCTCTACTCTCCGGGCATCAGGACGCCGGAGCAGATCGCCGCAACTGTCAAGGCAGTCGCGCCCAAGGCAGTTAACTTCCTCAACAGCGGATCGTTCGGCTCGTTCACGACGAGCGATCTCGCTAACCTCGGGGTGCGACGCATCAGCGTCGGCGGCTCACTGGCGCGGGTGGCGATGCACGCCTTCATCAAAACGGCGACCGAGATCGCCAACGAAGGCAAGTTCGACGGCTTCAAGGGCGTAATCAGCAACCCCGAACTCAACAAATTCTTCAGCGAAGACCGCAAGAAGCGAAGTTCATGATCGACACATCGGAGCGTCATCCATTCACCGGCCAGCCGATCGGGCCGCCGGTCGACGCCACGCCGGCGCGCCGGCCCGGGCCGGTCGTACTCGAAGGGCGTTACGGGCGGGTGGAGAAGCTGCGCCCCGAGCACGACGCCGATCTGTGGAACGCCGTGAAGGGTCACGACCCGATCTGGACCTACATGTCGGCCTACGGGCCGTTCGCCAACTTCGCGGCGTTCACCGAATGGCTCGCCGGGCGCACCAGGCTCGACGATCCCTATTCGTACGCCGTCGTCGAGACCTCGGGCCGCGCCGTCGGTATCGCGACGTTGATGGAAATCCGCCCGGCGATGCGCGTCATCGAAGTCGGTCACATCGTCTATTCGCCGGCGCTGCAACGCACCCGCCTCGGCACCGAGGCACAGTACCTGCTGGCGCGCTACGCCTTCGAGACACTGGGTTACCGGCGCTACGAATGGAAGTGCAACGCGCTCAACGCGCCGTCGCGACGCGCCGCGCTGCGCTACGGTTTCGTCTACGAGGGAACCTTGCGCCAGCGCATGATCGCCAAGGGGCATAATCGCGACGACGCCTACTACGCGATGCTGGACAGCGAATGGCCCGCCCGCAAGGCGGCGTTCGAGCGTTGGCTCGCGCCGGAGAACTTCGACGCCGCCGGGAAGCAGCGCGTGAGCCTGAGCGAATTGAACGCACCGCCGGCATGAATGAGGCGGTCTACTTTGCCGGCCGCAAGTTCTTCTGGACATTCCGGGGCCGGCCGAAGGCCGGAGCCCGGAATCCATGTTTTGCGCAGACGCACCAATGGATACCGGGTTCGCGCCTTCGGTGCGCCCCGGAATGACCGCGGTGGCTTTTCAACATCCTGTTGTCACCGGCAAGGCGCCGCGACACGGCGACGACGGAACTGGGCGTTCGAGCGAAAGGGGGCTTGTCGCTGCTTACCCAAATGGGCACAGTTGCGAAATCGAACAATTCAATTTCCGACCCTTCGGCCGAGACATTGTCCGCTGCGGCACGGCCGAAGGACACAACGGAATGACTGAGAGGAGCGCACCAATGAAACTGAAGACCAAGCTCTGCTTGAGCGCGGCCACGATCGGCCTCGCCGTATTGCTGGCTGGACCACCCGCGCAGTTGCACGCCCAGCTGGCCCCCCCGCCCGGCGTGAACGTCGACAGCGACAACATCGGCGGCGTGGTCACCGGGCCGAACGGACCGGAGGCCGGCGTCTGGGTGATCGCCGAGACCACCGATCTTCCAACCCGCTACACCAAAAGTGTCGTTACCGACGACCAGGGCCGCTACCTCATCCCGGACCTCCCCGTCGGCAATTACCAGGTCTGGGTACGTGGCTATGGGCTGGTGGATTCGCCGCGGCTGCGCGCCAAGCCCGGGCAGGTTCTCAACCATACCGCGGTGAAGGCGCCCGACGAGCGGGCAGCCGCGCATTACTATCCGGCGATCTACTGGTACACGATGATGAAGATCCCGCCGGAGAAGGATTTTGGCGGCTCGACGGATATCCCGAAAAACATCACGCGTGATACCTGGCGTCAGCGCATGAGCAATGTCGACTGCGTCGGCTGCCATCAACTCGGCCAGGAAGCGACGCGAACGATCCCGGCGCAGTTCGGCCAGTTCAAGTCGGGCGAAGACGCGTGGATTCGCCGCGTGCAGTCGGGCCAGTGGGGCGACGCCATGACGTCGCGGCTCGCCGGCCAACTCGGTGGCGTGCCCTACAAGTACTTCGGCGACTGGACCGACCGCATCGCGAAAGGCGAGTTGCCCAAGCACAAGCCCCAGCGGCCAACCGGAGTCGAGCGCAATCTGGTCGTCACCACCTGGGACTGGTCAACGCCGGACAAGTACCTGCACGACCTGATCTCGTCGGATCGGCGTAATCCGACCGTCAATGCCAACGGCAAGCTGTACGGCGCGCCGGAATATTCGACCGACAACATGCCGATCCTCGACCCCAAGACGCACACGGTGTCGTACTTCAAGATGCCGGTCGCCGATCCGAACATGCCGCTGTCGCTCGGTCCTGGCCATGCCGGTCAGGTCAAGCCCACGGCAGACTCGGCCTATTGGGGCGATCGCGCGATCTGGGACTCGCGCGCCAACCAGCACAACGCCATGTTCGACAAGCAGGGCCGGGTGTGGCTCGCGGCCAACGTGCGCGGCATGGACAATCCGGCGTGGTGCAAGAAGGGCTCGGATCATCCCTCCGCCAAGGTGTTCCCGATCGAGAAGTCGCCGCGCCAGGTGACGATGCTCGATCCGAAGACGATGAAGTACTCCTTCATCGACACCTGCTTCGGCACGCACCACCCGCAGTTCGGCTACGATGCCGACGATACGCTGTGGCTCTCCGGCACCGGCCCGGTGGCCGGATGGGTCAACACCAAGACCTGGGACGAGACCGGCGACGCGCAAAAGTCGGTGGGATGGTTTCCGTTCGTGCTCGACCTGAACGGTAACGGCAAGCTCGACGAATTCACCGATCCCAGCAAACCGGACGCCGGCAAGGACATGCGCTTCAATCCGGGCTCCGGCCCCTATGCGGTGATGCCGCATCCGAAGGACGGGTCGGTCTGGTACACCTCCGGCGTGTTCGGCGGCGTGCCGGGATTCCTGCGCTTCGACCCGAAGACCAAGCTCAGCGAGTTTTATGCTGTGCCGAAGGAAGCGATCGGACTGCGCGGCGGCGACATCGACGCCAACGGCGTGCTCTGGGGCTCAGGCTCGGCCGGCCACATGGTCAGCTTCGACCGCAGCAAGTGCAAGGCGCCGTTGAACGGGCCCAAGGCCACCGGCCAGCACTGCCCGGAGGGCTTCACGCTCCACAAGTATCCAGGGCCGGGCTTCGACGACGTGCCGAACTCGTCCGCCGAAGCGAGCTACTACACCTGGGTGGACCACCACAATGCCGTCGGGCTTGGCGCGAATGTGCCGATCTCCACCGCCAATCTTCAGGACGGCTTCGCGGCGCTGGTCAACGGCAACATGGTTCGGCTCACGGTGCCCTACCCGATGGGCTATTACGCCAAGGGTCTGGACGCGCGCATCGACGATCCGAAAGCCGGATGGAAGGGGCGCGGTTTGTGGAGCGCCACCGGCGACCGCACGCCGTGGCTCAACGAGCTCGGCAAGGGCGCTCGCCCGATGGCGGTCCACATCCAGGTGCGTCCCAACCCGCTGGCCGACTGAGCCTCTCGACACGACACGGCGAAAGGCCCCGCTCGCGCGGGGCCTTTTTGTTTCTCCAGAGCCGATGGCTGCGTGAAAAGTGCCCCTCATCAAGTGGGGAAATATCGAAATGCTATCTATCTCAAACGGTGATTCACATGACGAGCGAATGGACATGCAATGACAAAGAACACGATCTGCCTCTGGTACGACAAGGATGCCGAAGCCGCTGCTCGCTTTTATGCCGAAACCTTCCCTGACAGCGCGGTGGGTGCAATCCACCGGGCACCCAGCGACTACCCATCCGGCAAGAAGGGAGATGTGCTCGTCGTCGAGTTTAAAGTTGCCGGCGTCTCCTGCGTCGGCCTCAACGGTGGTCCCGCATTCAAACACAACGAAGCCTTTTCGTTCCAAATCGCCACTGAAGATCAATCCGAGACCGATCGCTATTGGAACGCCATCGTTGGCAACGGTGGCCAGGAAAGCGCGTGCGGCTGGTGCAAGGACAAGTGGGGCGTATCATGGCAAATCACGCCGCGTGTTCTGACCGAAGCGATGGCAGCCGGCGGCGAGGAAGCAAAGCGTGCGTTTGACGCGATGATGACCATGCGAAAGATCGACGTCGCCGCAATCGAGGCGGCGCGGCGTGGCTGATCAGGGCGCCGCGTTGCACGGCGCGCAGCTGTTGCGGTATCTCGGATGGTTACTTCGCAGAGGCATGGCGAAGCAGCCGGCTGAGCGTCGGCAAGGTGAAGGTCGCTTCCTGCAGGCCCAATGCGGCATGCGGAAGCGGAGCGGCACGGTCATGTCAGACCGTGCCGCCGCTTTGACTGCAATGCAGGAAGCAATGATTTACGCGCCGAGACCGGCCTTGGCGCATTGCTCGTCCTGGGCGCCGGTCACTCCGCTAACCCCCACGCCGCCAATAACCTTTCCATCACTCATGATCGGCAGTCCGCCGGGTGAGGCGAAGACACCGGGCAAAGTGGCCGTCGCCGGCCCGCCCTTGTTGATCACGTCCATAAAGGCGCGCGTCGGACGCCGGTAAGTCGCCGCGGCCCTAGCCTTGCCGACGGCGATATCCATGCTGGCCGTCTGCGTGTTGTCCATGCGCTCGAAATACACCAGGAAGCCGTGATTATCGACCACGGCGACAGCCACGTTCCATCCGTTCTTTTGGCATTCGGCGAGGACGCCGGCCGCGATCTTCTTCGCACCAGCGGCGTTGACCGCTGTGCCGTAGTCGGGGCGCCGGTCTTGAGCCGATGCGGTAGCGGCCAGAGCGACCAGCGCGGCAGACAGCAGAATCGTCTTCATCGTCAGTTCCTCCCTTAGGCTTATTGTTAAGGAGGGAACTATACCACAACCCGCACAAACGTCGATGAAGCGGTACGCTCCAATCGACCTTCATTGCGAAAGCGATGCGCGGATCAAGCCCGCGCATGACGAGTCTAAAAGTCGCTGCCGCTGCACTCGGCTCAGGTCAGCTGGTGAATTCGATCGCGTCGAGGCCGCACGCCTTGTCGGTGAACCAGATCAGTCCGCGGCTATCCATGGCGACGTCGTTGGTCAGCGGCGCGGCCTGGCCCTCGCCGGGCTTCGGGATGATGTAGCCGCGCTCCTGCGGCTGCGCCGGATTGCTGATGTCGATGATGCGCAGCCCCGCGCCGAACCAGGTCACGTAGGCGAGGCAATCCCTGTCGATCTGCTCGCGCAACTGGTGCGCGCCGAAGCGGACCTTGTTGCCGTCATAGGGCGAGGCGCTGTGCGGCACCTCGAAGGTATGGAGAATCTTCGGCTTCGCCGGGTCGGTGACGTCCCAGGTGCGGAACGGCGCATGCGGTTTGCCGGCATCGTCGCCGCGATGATGGCGCTCCTCCTCGGTCGACAACGCGATCTGCCGGCCGCCGATCTCGAACGGCACCTTGAGGAAGGTGTGGGTCGGCTCCGGATGCGGCGGATCGTACTCGTAATGGCTGAGCGTGCGCGGCTTGCCGATGTCGGAAATATCCACGATCGCGACGCCCGACATCCAGCAGCCGGCATACATCTGATTGCCGGCCCGCATGGCGTGATGCAGCTTGTGGTCCGTGCCCTTGGGATGCGGCGTCTCGCCGCCGGCGACGTTCTGACCATCGAGCCACCAGCGTCCGACTTCCCTCGGGTTCGACGGATCGCGGATATCGTAGATCACCAGAATGTTGCCGACGAACCCTTCGATTTCGGTCGAGATGTAGGCGTAGGTGTCGTCGACATCGAAGCGGTGCACACCGCGGCCGTAGGTGCGCATCAGCTTGATGAGCTTCGGATTGGCCTTGTCTTTGATGTCGTAGATGCAGAAGCCCGGAAGGTCGAACTTGGCGCGGGGCGTGCCGGGCTGATGCTCCGAGTTGGTGAACATCAGGTCGCCGACCACGCGGACCTTGTGATTGTGGGTGACGAAATTCGGTGTCATCAGCCGGCTGACGATCTTCGGCTTGCGCGGATCGGAGATGTCGAGGATCGTCGTTCCCTCGGGACCGTTCTGGTGGCCCACATAGGCGAAGTCGCCCTGAATCGCGATCTGCCCGCCGCCAGGCAGCTCCATCCGCGACAGATGACGAACGTTCGGGGATGCAAGCGGGCAAGGGGTGGCGCCGGTATCGGGGGCCTGGAGCGTTTCGGTCACGATCGATCTCCCGTGATGGACGCCGTGTTGGACCGGCGCGTTCTTGTGTAGCAGCAGCAGTAGCCCGCCCGCGTTGCGCGATCAACCGAATGAGCCTGTGAGCAACGCCGGGCTGGACTTGCCGGAACGCGCCACTTTGCCGACATTGCCGCCATGGACTTTCCCACCCCGCTCCTGCCCGCGCTGCTGGTGCGGCGCTACAAGCGATTTCTGGCCGACGTCGTGCTGCCGTCGGGCGAGACGGTGACCGCGCACTGCGCCAATCCGGGGGCGATGACCGGCCTCAACGTGCCGGGCGCGCGCATCTGGCTGTCGACGTCCGACAAGGCGAGCCGCAAGCTCAAGCATAGCTGGGAACTGGTCGAGGTGGACCTTGGCGGCGGCCTCGAGCTGGTCGGCATCAACACCGCGCATCCCAACGTACTCGCCGGCGAGGCGATCGCGGCGGGGACCATTCCGGAGCTAGCCGGCTATGCGGGCATCCGCCGCGAGGTGCGCTACGGCCGGAACTCGCGGGTCGACTTCCTTCTCGAGGATCCGGCGCGGCCGCCCTGCTACGTCGAGATCAAGAATGTGCACCTGATGCGGCAGGCAGGACTCGCCGAATTTCCCGATGCGGCGACCAAGCGCGGCGCCAAGCATCTCGACGAACTCGGCGACATGGTCGCGGCAGGCGCGCGCGCCGTGATGCTCTATCTCATCCAGATTGGTTCGGCGCAGCGCTTCGCGCTCGCCCGCGACATCGATCCGGTCTACGGCCGGGCGTTCGACCTCGCGCGGTCGCGCGGCGTCGAAGCGCTGGCCTACCGCTGCGAGATCACGACCGGCGGCCTTTCGGTCGCCGACACGGTGCCGATCGCGGAGGGGTGATGTGCTTTCAACGCCAGGCCGCCGTGATTATGCCCTCTCCCCTTGTGGGAGAGGGCAGCCCCTACGGTTCAACGCAAAGAATGGGAGAGGGGTACTCGCGCGAGGCCCCTCTCCCAATCGAGTGCGCTGAGATTTCGGCGCAGCCCTCTCCCACAAGGGGAGAGGGCACAACAACGATGACCGGGCCGCGGCCACCATCGTTCATCCGCATGAAGGCTGAGCCGTCCGCCGCAGCATCACGTTGAGCTTGCTGCGCGACACCACCGCATAGCCGCGCTTCGCCAGTTCGCCGAACAGATCGGCCGACCACAGCGCGCGGGCATCTTCGATCACGATCAGCTCGGGCCACAAGGACGGCGGCGCGTCGCGCAGGAACGGCAGGAGGATAACGTCCTCCATGCCCTCGACGTCGAGCTTCATGGCGTCGATGCGCTCGATGCGTTCGTCGCGCAGCGCCGCAAGCAGCGGCCGGCACGGCACCCGCACGACGTCCGCGGCCGCGATCGCTTCGTCGAGCCGATGCGCGCGGGTGCCGCCGCGGTCGCGCCGGTCGAGCTCGATGGCGAGTTCCCCCGGCTCATCCGAGAGCGCAAGTTGCCGCGGCTTGACCGGCAGGCCCGGATTGGCTGCCACGTTGAAGGCGAGCCGGGCAAAGTTGCCGGGCTCGGGTTCGAACGCCACGATGCGGGCGCGGCCTTTGCTTTCAGCCGCTACGAACAGCGAGAACAGCCCGACATTGCCGCCGACATCGACGAACACGAACGGACCGCCGGGCGGCTTGCGGGCGATCTCGCGGGCGAGCTCCGCGCGCTCCTCCGGCTCAAACATCTGCGGCGTGAAGAGCAGGCCCTTCTCGCAGCCGTTGTCGAGCGGATGGAGCCGCAGCCGGAGCCCCCAGCGCTCCACATCCAGCGCACCGGCCGGCAACCGCATGGTGACCAACCGGCGCAGCAGGATGGCGAGCCGCAGCCCCAGCCAGTTGGCCGGCAGCCGGCTGGTCGCCGCGATCACTGCCCGATCGAGCCGTCCTGGCGTCAGCGCGCCATACGGTTGTTGTTCCGCCGTCTCTCCCGCCACAAGTCCATCCCACGGAGCTTCAGGATCTCGAGCCCCCTTTAGCATGCGGGCGGCGCATGTCGGCAGCGAAAGCACCGCTTGCGCCGAAGGCCCGAGCGACTAAATTCTGCCTGAGGGCATTCCGCAGGCATCTTCCAGGACAACCCATGAGTTACGTTGACGCCGCGCTGGCGCCGCAGCGCAAGACCGGCCAGATCAAGCTGCACGGCCCGGCGGCCTTCGAGGGCATGCGCCGCGCCGGACGGCTCGCGGCCGAGTGCCTCGACATGCTCACCGGCGAGGTGACGCCCGGCGTGCCGACCGAGAAGATCGACCGGCTGGTGTTCGAGTTCGCCATGGACCACGGCGCGATGCCGGCGACGCTGATGTATCGCGGCTACCGCAAGTCGACCTGCACGTCGATCAATCACGTGGTCTGCCACGGCATCCCGAGCGACAAGCCGCTCAAAGATGGCGACATCGTCAATGTCGACGTGACCCTGATCCTCGACGGCTGGCACGGCGATTCCAGCCGCATGTACGCTTGCGGCGTCATTCCGCGCCGCGCCGAACGGCTGATCGAGGTGACCTACGAGGCGATGATGCGCGGCATCGCGGTGATCCGGCCTGGCGCCACCACCGGCGACATCGGCGCCGCGATCCAGGGCTTCGTCGAGGCCCAGCACATGAGCGTGGTGCGCGACTTCTGCGGCCACGGCCTCGGCCGGCTGTTCCACGACGAGCCGAACATCGTCCACGTCGGCCGGCCGGGCGAAGGCGTCGTGCTGCGGCCCGGCATGTTCTTCACGGTCGAGCCGATGATCAATCTCGGCCGGCCGCACGTGAAGGTGCTGTCCGACGGCTGGACCGCGGTGACGCGCGACCGCTCGCTGTCGGCGCAGTTCGAGCACACCGTCGCGGTGACCAGGGACGGCGTCGAGATTTTCACCTTGTCGCCTCAGGGCCTCGACCGGCCGCCGATCCAGCCGTTGTGACGACGATCCGAGTCAGGATATGGGATGAAGCGCGCCGCTCCTCCGCGGCCTGATACTCGCTAGCGGAGTGGATTTGACATTCGCTACCTACCTTCCGAGCACCCGGCCTAAAGCGGCTCGACCGCGGCGCCGCGCCGGACGATGCCGCCGGTCTCGACCTCGCAATTGAGGCCCGAGCGGTTGTAGAGCGCCTGATAGACCGGGCGCTTCAGAAGGCGCTCCAGATATTTGCAGGGAAAGTTCAGCCGGGCGCCCCGCAGCACCACCTCACCAATGCGAAAGCGGACGCCGACCAGATGACCGACCGGCACGCCTCGCACCGTTAGGTTGCGGCGATGCTCGGACGCATCGAGCCGGATCGGAGCCTGCTGCAGCGGCGGATCGTTGCGCGCCAGGGCGTCGAGCACCTCCATTTCGAACAAGGTGACCTCGCGCATCCCGGGAAGCTTCGAGTAGGTGCCGGTGCCGAGAAAATAGCGGTCGCCTTCGATGCCGCGCCCGGCCACGAGCATCGCCGCGTCTAGTTCCGCCATTTCGGACGACGCGACCGGCGCGACATGGATGTGCAGCAACTCGCCCTTCCAGGATGGGGCTGTTGCGGCCGGCGCCTCCGGTTGCGCGGCTTCAGTCGGCATGAATGCCCGCTTCCATGACCACCTTGCGGTAGATCGGCTCCTCGCGCTCCATCGTCTCGGCGAGCACCTTACTGCCACCGCCGAGCGGATCGACGCCGAGATCGGCAAACCGCTTGATCAGTTCCGGCGCCTTGAGCGCGGCCGCGAGTTCTCCGCTCAGGTAGGCAACCTGGTCGGCCGGCATCTTGGCAGGCCCAAGCAGCGCGAACCACAGACCGAGATGCACCTGCGGATAACCGGCTTCCGCGAACGTCGGCACGTTGGGCAGTTCGGGAGCGCGCGCGCTGCCGGTGAAGGCGAGTGGCACCAATTGCTTGGTGTTGATGTAGGGGATCGCCGTGGCCTTGCCCATGATGTTGACGGCAACGCGGCCTGCCAGGGTATCCGAGGTGCCTTGCGAGGAGTCCTTGTAGGGGACATGATTCAGCGGAATGTCGGCCACTCGCTTGAACAGTTCGACCGTGAGGTGCGCGGCCGATCCGATCAGCGGCGACGTATAGTCGACTCCGGTTGGACGCTTCTTGGCAGCGGCCACGAGGTCGGCGAGCTTGAGATAGCCGGCCGCCGCCGATGCGACCAGGAGATTGTCGGCGCGCGCGACCATGCCGATCGGCGCGAACGCCTCGCGCACCTTGTAGGGCACGTTCTTGTACATCGCCGGCGAGATCAGAAGATTGTTGGCGGTGAACAACAGCGTGTATCCGTCGGGCGCGCTGCGCGCCACCGCTTCCGACCCGATGATGCCACCGGCGCCGGGACGGTTTTCGACGATCCACGGCTGGCCGGTCCGCCGCTTCATCTCCTCGGCGACCACGCGCGCGATCGGATCGGTCAAGCTGCCGGACGCCGCCGGCACCACCATCCGGACGGGGCGGCTGGGATACCCGCCAGGCCCGGCCTCGGCCAAGGCGGCGGTCGCTGACAGCACCAGAAGGCCGCAGAGCGGCCGAACAATCCATGGAAGCAAGTGCATGGCGGGCTCCTGAGAGTGCGGTTCAGTTCGAACCGGTTCCCGGCAGGAGCAAGCCTAGTGGAGTTTCGCCTGTGCGTGATAGCATCAATTCTGGCCTGAGGTGATGCAAGAAATGCAGCAGGTTCCGCCCGGCGAAACCGGCCGGCAGAGCGCCCCGTCATGCACCTGAACATCCATTCGCGCGCCCTGAAGGGCTTCGACACCATCCGGCGCTGCGGCTCGATCAGGGAAGCGGCACGACGGCTCAACATCTCGTCGTCCGCGCTCAATCGGCAGCTCCTGAACCTGGAGGACGAGCTCGGAACGCCGCTGTTCGAACGGCTTCCACAGGGACTGCGGCTGACGCCGGTCGGCGAGATCCTGGCGCGGCATGTCATCAACATGCTGCACGACGTCCAGCGGCTCGAAGGCGAACTGGCAGCGCTCAAGGGCGTGCAGCGCGGCGCGCTCGACGTGGTCTCGGTCGCAGCCCTGACCCCGGCCTTCCTGCCCAATGTGCTGCAGCAGATGCACCATCGCTATCCGGCCGTGACCATCAATGTGCGCATAGCCGACTCCATTGAATCAGCACGCCTGGTCGCCGCGGGCGACGCCGATGTCGCGCTCTCCTTCGTGCGCCACAAGAGCGAGCCGTTGCGCCAGCTCGCGGTCGGCACATTTCCGCTGGGCGCCGTCGTGCGTGCGGCCCATCCGCTCGCCAGCCGGCTGCAGGTGACCTTCGCCGAATGCGCGCGCTTTCCCCTCGTGCTGCCCAACCGCGAGCTCTCTTTCCATCCGGAAATCTCCACCCTGGTGGCGCGTCAGAAGCGCCCGAACGTGGTGCTGGAATCGGCTTCGCTCGACCTGATGAAGGGCCTGGCTCTGCGTAACCTGGGCATCGCCTTTCTCAACCGCTTCGGTATCGAGCGCGAGGTCGAGGAAGGCACGCTGCGGCACGTTCGGCTCAAGCCGAACATCGCCTGCAGCCTTGGCGCCTATGTGCGGGCCGAGCGCGCGCTGCCGCCGGCGCTGGATGCGTTTGCGCGCGTGGTCGCGGAGGAAATCGGACGGCGGGAAGCTGAGGAGGTCTAGACCGCTGCGACGGCTCGCCGGCCAACCGAGAGCGGCATTGCAAATTGCGCCGTTACCGTCATCTTGAGCCGGCACTACCGGAGATTGGTCCGGTCTGCCCGCGCCGGTACAAGTGGTCCGCGAATGCCTGCGAACGACAATCCCAGCAAGTCCGAGGGGCTCGCCGAAGAGGCCCCGCACTATCACGGCCACCGGCAGCGCCTGCGCGCGCGGTTCCTGGAGGCCGGGCCCGACGCTGTCAGCGACTACGAGCTGATCGAGCTCATTCTGTTCCGCGCCATCCCGCAGCGCGACCTGAAGCCGCTCGCCAAGGACCTGATCGCACGCTTCGGTTCGTTTGCCGAGGTGGTGTCGGCGCCGGTCGAACGGTTGCGGGAGATCAAGGGCCTGGGGGAGGCGGCGATCGCCGAACTCAAGATCGTGCAGGCCTCGGCGAGCCGGCTCGCCCGCGGCCAGGTGAAGCGCCGGCCAGTGCTGTCATCCTGGTCGAACGTGCTCGACTATTGCCGCACCGCCATGGCGTTCGCCGAGCGCGAGCAGTTCCGCATTTTGTTTCTCGACAAGCGCAACGCGCTCATTGCGGATGAACTGCAGCAGACCGGCACCGTCGACCACACGCCGGTCTATCCGCGCGAGGTTGTCAAGCGCGCGCTCGAACTCTCGGCCACCGCGATCATCCTGGTCCATAACCATCCCTCGGGCGACCCGACGCCGTCGCGCGCCGACATCCAGATGACGCAGGCGATCGTCGACGTGGCAAAGTCGCTCGGCATCGCCGTGCACGACCACATCATCGTCGGCAAGGAGGGGCACGCCAGCTTCAAGGGACTGAAGCTGATGTAGTCCGCGATGGACTTCAAGGCCGCTATGCTCCGCCGGCGGCGTCGGGGCAAGAACAGAGCCTGCTCAAAACTCGACCGCGTATTTCGGCTCTCGTGCGGCGCGGTGGCAGGTTGTCGGTCGAAGGTACTACTTGATCAGGAAATTCTCTTTCTTGAGCTTGGTACCCTTCATCTCTTCGCGCATCCAGGTCGGCGTTGCGCCGCGTCCGGCCCAGGTGAGCTTCGGGTCTTTCCGGCTCCGGTATTTCGCCGCGACCTTTCGGCCCTTGGTAGCTCGGACGCCATTACCTTTCCGGCGACCGTCGCCCGCAGACACATCGAGCCGCTCAAGCTGTTTCTGCAGGGTCTGCTTGTGTTCCCCGAGCTTGGCATCGATCCTGGACCGAAGCTCAAGCAGGCTTTCGACATCCAATCCCGCAATATTGATTTTCGCCATGACTACCTCCTGACCATTTGCAGACGGCTTTGACCTTTATTCGCCTCAAACGCAAGCACGCAAAAGTGGTGTAGATATGGTAGGCTTTTCTCCAAAGGGGTATCGCGGAACCGCCATTGCGCCCCAAGAATTTCGCTGCGTTTGACGCATACTCCATATTATCGGCCCGATACTTGCGTCGTCGCCCAAGACGAATAACCGACGAGAAACCTCAAGCGCATGCCAAATCGCTTCGCATTCGTCGGCGGCCAAACCGGTCGATGGCACGTACGGTCCATGCAGACCGTCCGAGGCTTGGCTCTCGCCGACGCACTTCGCCTCGACATCGTGCCTGCGCAAGGCCCCGTTCCGTCTATACCAGCCGCCTGGACGTTGCACGGCCTGATTAGCAATGTGCGTTACGCGACGCGCGCGGAGCTGACCGCGCTTCAATCGAAGCAGCAGATGCTGAACCGACCGACCGCCACGCGCGCCGCATTGATTCCGATCACGAAATCGGCTGAATGGTGGGCGCTGGCGCAAGACGAGCGCCGGACGATCTTCGAGGACCGGTCTCGCCACACCGCGATCGGCCTGCAATACCTGCCGGCGATTGCACGGCAGCTCTATCACTGTCGCGATGTCGGCGAGCCGTTCGATTTTCTCACCTGGTTCGAATACGCGCCCGAGCACGCGGAGGCGTTCGAGGAGTTGGTCGGCGCGCTTCGCGCCACGGTGGAATGGACCTATGTCGAACGCGAGATCGATATCCGGCTTGAGCGGGAGTGACGACATAAAAGGTGCTGACGATCGCGGATGACCAAGTACCGCATGTCGGGCGATCCAGCTTGAGCTTTCGAACGCGGTTTCGGATACTTCGGCGTGGGTTCGCCGAGCTACGATCTGAGGTTTGGCCGGGACGAACCAAGAGCATCGGACTCCGATGCCGATGCGGGGGAAAATATGTGCACAGTTGAGCGGACGATCGGACGGCGCGCCTTCATGGGGCTGGTCGGCAGCCTCGCAGCCTGGCCGCTGACGGCGCGGGCGCAGCCGGCCGGTCCGCCGGTCGTCGGTTACCTGAGCGGCGCCCAGGCTGGCATCGCACCTCACCTGCTCGACGCGATCCGCCAGGGCCTGAAGGACGTGGGCTTCGTCGAAGGCCAGAACCTGACCATCGAGTACCGCTATGCGGATAACCAGTTCGATCGCCTGCCGGCACTGGCCGCGGAACTGGTCGCCCGTCCGGTGGCGGCGATCGTCGCCAATGGCAATCTCTCCGCACTGGCGGCGAAGAATGCGACCAGCGCCATTCCGATCGTGTTCAACACCGCGGGTGAGCCGGTCGCCGTCGGGCTGGTGACCGGGCTGAACCGGCCGGGCGGCAACATCACCGGTTTCGGATTCTTCTCCGGCGCGCTGGCGGCAAAGCGGCTCGGTTTCCTGCGCGAGGTAGTCCCCAAGGTCCCCACCGTCGCAGTCCTTCTTGACCGTAACTCCCCATTCAACGCCAGCCAGCGCAGGGAGACTCAAGACGCCGCCCGCACGCTCGGGGTCAAGCTGCTGCTTCTGCCGGCGGGGACCGAACGCGACATCGACACCGCCTTCGCGACCATGGAGAAACAGAAAGTCGGCGCGCTCCTGGTGAGCGCCAGCCCGTATTTCACCTGGAACCGGCGTTCGCAGATCCTCGAGCTTGCGGCGCGCAGCGCCATCCCGGCGATTTACCCGTTGCAGGAATGGGTCACCTCCGGCGGGCTAATGAGCTACGGCCCGGACCTGACCGAAACCTACCGGCTGGTCGGCATCTATACCGGCAAAATTCTCAAGGGCGTGCGGCCTGACGACCTGCCGGTCGAGAACTCCTCGCGGTTCGAGTTCGCGATCAACATCGCCACCGCCAAGGCGCTCAAGCTCGAGATTTCCCCGCGCCTGATCGCGCTCGCCGATGAGGTCGTCGGCTGAATCATCGCGGCACGGCGCGGCGCCGGATGGTCACCGCACGCACGATTTGGGGGGAGACTGTTGTCAGTCGCAGACCTGAATGCGCGGCCGCACCCAGCGATAACCGTCCCACACCGCGCGGCCGCGGGTCCAATAGCAGGGTGGCGGTCCGGCATAGATCGGCGCCGGCGCCACATAGACCGGCGGCGGAGGTGCGACATATACCGGCGGAGCCCCCAGCACCGAGCCGACGAAGGCGCCGACCGCAAACCCGCCCAGCAGTCCGGCCGCAACATCGCCGGAACCGGCACGCGCCTGAAGAGGGGCCGCGACCGCCAGAACGGCAACGGTCACGGCCGTCGCACACGCAACGGTCAGTCTGTTCATGCTGATCTCCCGCTCGCAGCGCCCGCCGATACCGGCGTCCCCTTGGGCGCGCGTCCCGGGCCGAAGTCTTGGCCAGAGTCGTTAACCGGACCTCAACGCCGGCCCCGCGGCGCCTCCCAAGCCGGCACGATCGACCATCGTGGTTAGCGCCGCGGGTCCGTTGCCTCGCCGCGGTTCCGCGCGAACGCATCGATGCCGAGGGAGGCGCGAATGTCGCGAGTCGCGTCCGCCTTGCTGTCCTCGATCGGAATCCCGGTCGAATCCGCCACCCGATCGATGGCATTGAAAGTGGCGACGACGGCAGCGGCATCGACCAGCGCGGCAGCCCCGAGCTTGGCATGAACTTCCGACCTGACCGCCAGCAGTCGCGCTTCGTCCGTGCCCAGCACAGCGTCCGCGAAGGCCACCAGCGACGCCCCGTGGGGGATATTGCCGTCGCCCGAGCCGCCCACCAGGAGGCTCAGATCGTACCCTTCACCCTTCGCTGCGCTGCTCTCACGGAGCAAGTTGGCATGCGAGGTGGTTCAATAGAAACATTGATTGAGGACTGAGACACGACCGGCGATCAGCTCGATCTGCGCGTGCGTGATCGCGCGATATTCGTTGTCGAAGTCTCGCATCCATCTGCCGGGCAGATACTGGGTCTCGACCAGTTGGAACCATTCGTAGGCTTCTTCCGGCACCAGCGAAAGCGCGCGCCGGATGTTCGCCAGGGTGCCGCCCCATTGCCGCGCCAGCGCACGTTCTTCGTCGCTGTCGATCTTGCCGCGCAGATCGTCCGGATGGATCATCGGTACCCAGGCTTCGCCGCGCTGACGCGCGGTCTTCGGCCGGCGGCGGTGCGGCTCGCCCGGCTGCGGAATAGGCAACGGGTGGGGCGGAACACCGATCGCCCTGCAGAAGGTATCGATCGAAATCGTCGTAATCGTCACGCCGACGATCTCCACGTATTCGACGTCCGGCGTACCGGCGGCGATCAGCGACTCGAACCATGCGCGGGTCAGGCGGCCGGGATCAGTGGCAATGCGGTGCAC
>JBFXEX010000034.1:0-49660 GCA_050179645.1 Xanthobacteraceae bacterium
CAGTCACGCGCTCGGCCTTGCCGAGCACGTGGAGAAGTACGCCGACTATTTGGATTGAACTGAACAGGTGAGTACGCGATTCGAGCCGCAGGCTCCGTTACCCTCTCCCCTTGTGGGAGGGGGGGGTCACGAGCGAAGCGAGTGACCGGGTGAGGGGGCCTCTTCGGAGGACTCCTTCTAAGAGACCCCTTCACCCGCCTCGCTCGCGAAGCGCTCGCTCGGCACCCTCTCCCGCAAGGGGAGAGGGTGGCTGCGGCGCGGCCGGTGCCGGAACCGACGACAGGAGGAATACCCATGGCAGAAGCAGCAGTCGCCCAGAAGCCCACGGCCGCCGAAGCCGAACGCGAACTGACCGACGGCTTTCATCTCATCATCGATGCGCTCAAGCTCAACGGGCTCACCACCATCTATGGCGTGCCCGGCATCCCGATCACCGATTTCGGCCGCATGGCGCAGGCCGCGGGCATCCGCGTGCTGTCGTTCCGTCACGAGCAGAACGCCGGCTATGCGGCGGCAATCGCCGGCTTCCTAACCAAGAAGCCTGGCATCTGCCTCACGGTGTCGGCGCCCGGCTTTCTGAACGGCCTCACCGCGCTCGCCCACGCGACCACCAACTGCTTTCCGATGATCCTGATCTCCGGCTCGTCCGAGCGCGAGATCGTCGACCTGCAGCAGGGCGACTACGAGGAGATGGACCAGCTCGCCATCGCCAAGCCGCTCTGCAAGGCGGCGTTCCGCGTGCTGCACGCCGCCGACATCGGCATCGGGCTCGCGCGCGCTATTCGGGCCGCGGTGTCCGGACGTCCGGGCGGCGTCTATCTCGACCTGCCGGCCAAGCTGTTCGGCCAGGTGATGGATGCCGAAAAGGGACAGAAGTCGCTCGTCAAGGTGATCGACCCGGCGCCGGCGCAGCTTCCGGCGCCGGAAGCGGTCAAGCGCGCGCTCGACGTGCTCAAGAGCGCCAAGCGCCCGCTGATCATTCTCGGCAAGGGCGCCGCCTATGCGCAGGCCGACGATGCCATCCGCACCTTCATCGAGAAGAGCGGCGTGCCGTTCCTGCCGATGAGCATGGCCAAGGGCCTCCTGCCCGACACCCATCCGCAATGCGCCGGGGCGGCACGCTCGACGGTGCTGAAGGATTCGGACGTCGTGATGCTGATCGGCGCGCGGCTCAACTGGCTGCTGTCGCACGGCAAGGGCAAGACCTGGGGCGACGCGCCGAAGAAGTTCATCCAGATCGACATCGAGCCGAAGGAGATGGATTCCAACGTCGAGATTGTTGCGCCGGTGGTCGGTGACATCGGCTCGTGCGTCACGGCGCTCCTCACCGGCATGGGCAATAACTGGCCGGCGCCGCCGGTCGACTGGACCGGCGCCGTCAGCAAAAAGCGCGAAGAGAACATCACCAAGATGGCGCCGCGGTTGATGAACAACAACGTGCCGATGGATTACCACGGCGCACTGGGCGTGCTGCGCACCGTCATCAAGGAGCGGCCGGACGCCATTCTGGTCAACGAGGGCGCCAACACGCTCGACCTTGCCCGCGGCGTCATCGACATGTACCAGCCACGCAAGCGGATCGACGTTGGCACCTGGGGCGTGATGGGCATCGGCATGGGTTATGCGATCGCGGCGGCGATCGAGACCGGCAAGCCGGTGCTCGCGGTCGAAGGCGATAGCGCGTTCGGCTTTTCCGGTATGGAGGTCGAGACCATCTGCCGCTACAAGCTGCCGGTCTGCATCGTGATCTTCAACAACGACGGCATCTATCGCGGCACCGACGTCAACCCGCTCGGCACCGATCCGGCGACGACGGTGTTCGTCAAGGGCTCGCGCTACGACAAGATGATGGAGGCGTTTGGCGGCACCGGCGTCAATGCGACAACGCCCGACGAGCTCAGGCGCGCCGTGAACGAGGCGATGGATTCCGGCAAGCCGACGCTCATCAACGCGGTGATCGACCCGGGGGCCGGCAGCGAATCGGGCCGCATCGGCAACCTCAATCCGCAGAGCGCGCTGAAGAAGAAATAAGGAGCCGCGCAATGAAATCTCCGGCGCGTAGGGTGGGCAAGGGCGCGCATCGCGCGCCGTGCCTACGCCGCAAGTTGCAATGAACGAGCGTCGGCGATTTGAAATCACAACGCTTGGGCACGGCGCTTCGCGCCGTTGCCCACCCTACGGCAAACTGGGATCGAGGAGAATCTGATGGCAAAGACTGCCAGGAAGAAGCGAGCGGCGAAGCGGGTGAAGCGAAAGGCGGCGGTGGCGCAGCGCGCAGCGAAGCACGCGGCGTCGCGGGCGCCGGGCCGCAGCGCCAAGCCTTCGACCAAGAAGGTGAAGGCGCCGCGGAAAGCGGCGGCCAGAGCGGCGAACATCGAGGCTGCCGAGCGCCGCGCCGATCTCGCGGCGCGCCGCAAGGCCCGCGCCGCGGCACCGCGCAAAGCTACCGTCAAGGCGGCGCCCACGAACGGTCTGCCGAGGCCTTCGGCCAAGCCGTTCGGCCAGGCCGGCAAGGCGCTCGACGGCGTCAAGATCCTCGATTTCACCCACGTGCAGTCCGGGCCGACCTGCACGCAGCTCTTGGGCTACATGGGCGCCGACTGCATCAAGGTCGAGCGGCCCGGCGTCGGCGATATCACGCGAGGTCAACTCCGCGACGTGAAAGGGCAGGACTCGCTCTACTTCACCATGCTCAACGGCAACAAGCGTTCGATCACGATCGACAGCAAGCATCCCAAGGGCAAGGAAATCCTGGAGCGGCTGATCAAGCATTGCGACGTGCTGGTGGAGAACTTCGCGCCCGGCGCGCTCGACCGCATGGGGCTGACCTGGGAGTACATCCACAAGACCAACCCGCGCATGATCGTCGCCTCGGTCAAGGGCTTCGGCCCGGGCCCCTACGAGGACTGCAAGGTCTACGAGAACGTCGCGCAGTGTGCCGGCGGCGCGGCCTCGACCACCGGCTTCCGCGAAGGTCCGCCACTCGTCACCGGCGCGCAGATCGGCGACTCCGGCACCGGGCTTCATCTCGCCTTCGGTATCGTCTGTGCGCTCTACCAGCGCAACCGCACCGGCCGCGGCCAGAAGGTGCTGTGCGCGATGCAGGACGGCGTGCTCAACCTCGCGCGCGTCAAGCTGCGCGACCAGCAGCGGCTCGCGCATGGCCCGCTCACCGAATACAGCCAGTACGGCGAAGGCGTGCCGTTCGGCAAGGCGGTGCCGCGGGCCGGTAACGACTCGGGCGGTGGCCAGCCCGGCTGGATCCTCAAGTGCAAAGGCTGGGAGGACGATCCCGACGCCTACATCTACTTCATCACCCAGGCGCCGGTCTGGGGCCCAATCTGCGACCTGATCGGCAAGCCGGAATGGAAGACCGATCCGGACTATGCGACGCCGCCCGCCCGGCTGCCGCGGCTCAAGCACATCTTCAACACCATCGAAGAGTGGACCAAAACCATGACGAAGTTCGAGGTCATGGAGACCTGCAACAAGCACGACATTCCGGTTGGGCCGATCCTGTCGATGAAGGAGATCGCCGAGGAGCAGTCGCTGCGCGACACCGGCACGGTGGTCGAGGTCGATCATCCGGGCCGCGGCAAGTATCTGACCGTCGGTAATCCGGTGAAGATGTCGGACTCGGTCACCGAGGTGAAGCGCTCGCCGCTCCTGGGCGAGCACACCGAGGAAATCCTCACCAAGGTGCTGGGCTATTCGGCCGACGAGCTTGCCGAGATCAAGACGTCGGGCGCGATCACCGCGCCCGAGAAGTCCGCGAAAGCCGAGGCGGCTTAGGAACAGTCCAACATAACAGGTGTCATGCCCGGGCTTGACCCGGGCATCCATCATCAAGCCAAGAAGCATTTTGAGGTGGATCGTCCGGTCGGGCCCGGCGATGACAGCGGAGCAGGGGAGAGATCGTGCAATGCGTATCGTTGTTCATGGCCAGCAGGCGTTCGGCAAGGCGGTGCTCGAGGCGCTGCTGAAGCGCGGCGAGAACATCGTCGGCGTTTACGTCGCGCCCGAGAAAGAGGGCGCCAAGACCGACCCGCTGAAGGAGGCCGCGGTCGCCGCCAAGCTGCCGGTGTTCCAGCCGGCGTCCTACCGCAAGCCGGAGGTGTGGGAGGAATTCCGCGCGCTCAAGCCCGACCTGCAGGTGATGGCGTTCGTCACGTTGTTCGTGCCCGAGGACTTCCTCAACATTCCGACCCACGGCTCGATCCAATATCATCCGTCGCTGCTGCCGGCCTATCGCGGGCCCTCCGCGATCAACTGGCCGATCATCAAGGGCGAGACCGAGACCGGGCTGTCGATCTTCTGGCCCGACAACGGCCTCGATACCGGCGACGTGCTGTTCCAGAAGAAGACGCCGATCGGCCCGAACGATACGCTCGGCACCGTCTATTTCGACCGGCTGTTCCCGATGGGCGTCGATGCCATGCTCGAAGCCGTCGACCTGGTGAAAGCCGGCAAGGCGCCGCGCATCAAGCAGGACGACTCGAAAGCGACTTATGAAGGCCGTTGCGGTCCCGATAACGCTCACATCGATTGGGGCCGGCCGTGGCAGGACATCGACCGGCTCATCCGTGGCTGCAATCCGGCGCCCGGCGCATGGTCGACGCTCGATGGCAAGATAGTGAGGATTTTCGACGCCAAGCCCATGCCCGCGAAGGACCCCAAGGGCATCGCCGGCAAGATGGGCGAGATCGCCGCGGTCGACGCCGACAGCATCACGGTGGTCTGCGCCGATGGCCGCTTCAAGGTGACGCGCGTACAGGCCGATGGGCCGAAGGTGGGCGCAGGCGAGTGGGCCAAATCCGCCAACATCGCGACTGGCGTTCGTTTCACATAATGTCGTACCACCCCTCAACCGTCATTCCGGGGCGCCGCGTAGCGGCGAACCCGGAATCCATACTCCGTCGCGAATATGGATTCCGGGCTCGCGCTAAGCGCGCCCCGGAATGACGCCTGAATAATTGTCCAACTTCCGGATCAACACACAATGCCCGCCTCCCAGCATCAGAAGCCGCTTTCAGACATTGAGATCGCCCAGGCCGCCAAGAAGCGGCCGATCATGGAGCTTGCCAAGGAGAAGCTTGGCATTAGCCCTGAGAATCTCGAGCCGTACGGCCATTACAAGGCCAAGCTCTCGATGGATTTCATCAAGTCGCTGAAGGACAAGCCGAGCGGCAAGCTGATCCTGGTCACCGCGATCACGCCGACGCCGGCGGGCGAAGGCAAGACCACCACCACGGTCGGCCTGACCGACGCGCTCAACCACATTGGCAAGAAGGCGATGCTCTGCCTGCGCGAGCCGTCGCTCGGGCCGTCGTTCGGCATGAAGGGCGGCGCGGCCGGCGGCGGCTATGCGCAGGTGGTGCCGATGGAGGACATCAATCTCCACTTCACCGGCGACTTTCACGCCATCACGTCGGCGCACAACCTGCTCTCGGCGCTGATCGACAACCACATCTACTGGGGCAACGAGCTTGGCATCGACAGCCGCCGCGTCGCCTGGCGGCGCGTCGTCGACATGAACGACCGTGCGTTGCGCGAGATCGTCTGCTCGCTCGGCGGCGTCGCCAACGGCTTTCCACGCGAAGCCGGCTTCGACATCACGGTGGCGTCGGAGATCATGGCGATCTTCTGCCTCGCCAGCGATCTCGACGACCTCAAGGAGCGCATCGGCAACATCATCGTCGCCTATACGCGCGACCGCAAACCGGTGCGGGCGCGCGACCTCAAGGCGCACGGCGCAATGACGGTGCTGCTCAAGGAGGCGCTGTCGCCGAATCTCGTGCAGACGCTCGAAGGCACGCCGGCGTTCATTCATGGCGGCCCGTTCGCCAATATCGCGCATGGCTGCAACTCGGTGCTCGCCACCACGACCGCGCTCAAGCTGGCCGACTACGTGGTGACCGAGGCCGGCTTCGGCGCCGATCTTGGCGGCGAGAAATTTCTCGACATCAAGTGCCGCAAGACCGGGCTGTCGCCCGATTGCGCCGTGCTGGTCGCCACCATTCGCGCGCTCAAGATGCACGGCGGCGTCAAGAAGGACGACCTCAAGAAGGAAGACCTGAAGGCGCTCGAAGCCGGCATGACCAACCTCCAGCGCCACGTCGAGAACGTGCAGAAGTTCGGCATCGTGCCGGTGGTTTCGATCAACCGCTTTTCGGCCGATACCGACGCCGAGATCGCGCTGGTCAAGGAGAAGTGCAAGGCGCTCGGCGTCGAGGCGGTCATGGCCGACCACTGGGCGATGGGCGGCGAGGGCGCGGCTGACGTGGCGCGCGCCGTCGTCAAGATTTGCGACGGCGGCAAGAGCAAGCTGAAGCTGCTTTATCCCGACGACATGCCGCTGCTCGACAAGGTGCGGACCATCGCCAAGGAAATCTACCGGGCCAAGGATATCTCGGCCGACAAATCGGTGCGCGACCAGCTCGCCGCATTCGAGGCGATGGGCTACGGCAAGCTGCCGGTCTGCATCGCCAAAACCCAGTACTCGTTCTCGACCAACGCCGACGCCAAGGGTGCGCCGACCGATCATACCGTCAATGTCCGCGAGGTGCGGCTGTCGGCCGGCGCCGAGTTCGTGGTCGCAGTCTGCGGTGAGATCATGACCATGCCGGGCCTGCCGCGCGTGCCGGCGGCTGACTCGATCGACATCGGCCCGGACGGCCGCATCGTCGGGCTGTTCTGATGTGGCAGGACTGCGGGACCGGACATACGTGAACGAGATGGAGACCAAACCGGCTGCTGGCGCCCGCCGCCGTCCGCCGCGCACGCCGAAGGGCCGCCAGACCGATCCGGCGGCGCTCGAACAGGTTCGCGCGTTGCTGGGCGACCGGACGCGGCGGCGCGATCTCTTGATCGAGTACCTGCATCTGATCCAGGACAAGTACCACTACATTTCCGGCGCACATCTCGCCGCGCTGGCTGCCGAGATGAAGCTCGCCCAGGCCGAGGTGTACGAGGTTGCAACCTTCTACGCCCACTTTGACGTGGTGAAGGAGGGCGAGACGCCGCCGCCGCCTGTCACGGTGCGGGTCTGCGATTCGCTGTCCTGCGCGATGGCGGGCGCCGAGCACCTGCTGCACGGACTGCCTGGTCGGCTCGGTCGCGGGGTCCGCGTCATACGCGCGCCCTGCATGGGCGCCTGCGACCGTGCGCCGGTCGTCGCCGTCGGCCATACGCAGGTGTTCGCTGCGACCACTGACAGCGTCACGGCGGCCGTCAGGGCCGGAGCCCACACCCATGCCTACCCGACGCCGAACGACTTCGACGCTTATTGCGCCGGCGGCGGCTATCGTTTGCTCGCCGAATGCCTCGACGGCAAGCGCACACGCGAGGACGTCATCAAGGCGGTGAGCGATGCCGGACTGCGCGGGCTCGGCGGCGCGGGCTTCCCGACCGGCCGCAAGTGGACGCTGGTGCGCGCCGAAGCGGCGCCGCGGCTGATGGCGGTTAATGGCGACGAGGGCGAGCCCGGCACCTTCAAGGACCGCTACTACCTGGAACACGATCCGCACCGCTTCATCGAGGGCATGCTGATCGGCGCCTGGGTGGTCGAGGCGCCCGACACCTACTTCTATCTGCGCGACGAATATCCCGAGGTCCGGCTGTTGCTCGATCGCGAGTTCGCCAAGGTCGAGGCGGCGGGACTCGCGCGCCATACCCGCATCCATCACCGGCGTGGCGCTGGCGCCTACATCTGCGGCGAAGAGTCCGCGATGATCGAATCGATCGAGGGCAAGCGTGGCTTGCCGCGGCACCGTCCGCCGTATGTGGCGCAGGTCGGACTGTTCGGCCGCCCGACCTTGGAGCAGAACGTCGAGACGCTCTACTGGGTGCGCGACATCGTCGAGAAGGGCGCCGCCTGGTTCACCTCGCATGGCCGCCGCGAGCGCAAGGGCTTCCGTAGCTTCTCGGTGTCCGGCCGGGTGAAGAAGCCGGGCGTGGTGCTGGCGCCGGCCGGCGTGACGGCGCGCGAACTGATCGAGGAGTTCTGCGGCGGCATGCAGGACGGCCACGTCTTCAAAGGCTACCTGCCGGGCGGTGCTTCCGGCGGCATCCTTCCCGCCAGCATGGCCGACCTGCCGCTCGATTTCGGCACGCTCGAGCCCTATGGCAGCTTCGTCGGCTCGCACGCGGTCGTGGTGTTGTCCGAGCACGACGACATGAAGGCGGTGGCGCTCAACATCATGCGCTTCTTCGAGGACGAAAGCTGCGGCCAGTGCACGCCGTGCCGGGTCGGCACCGAGAAGGCCGCCAAGCTGATGGCAAGCGGGCCGTGGAACGAGGACCTGCTGAACGATCTTTCGGCGCTGATGCGGGACGCTTCGATCTGCGGCCTCGGCCAAGCGGCGCCGAACCCGGTCGCCTCGGTGCTCAAGCACTTCCGCGACGACCTGATGAAGCCGCTCGGCTCATGGTGAAGCAATAGATGCACCGTGCCGCGTGTTGCGGCCGCAATCACGGCGGCCTGGCGCGTCGCAACGCCGCAGCGGCACGAATGACACGCAGGACCGGGCGTGCGATGGTCCCGCGATGAATAGAAACTCTGCAGGGAGCAATCTTACATGAACCGTCGTGATGCGTTGAAACTCGGATTGGCTGCGGCCTTGCCGACGGTCTTGCTGCCGCAATCCGCCTGGGCATTTCCGGACCGGCCGATCAAGCTGATGGTGCCGTTCTCTGCCGGCGGCGTGAACGACGTGGTCGGCCGGCAATGGGCCGATCGCATGAAGGACCTGCTCGGCACCGTCTACGTCGAGAACCAGGGTGGCGCCACCGGCACAATAGCGACCGCCGAGGTCGCGCGAGCGCCGGCCGACGGCCATACGCTCATCCTGGGCAGCACCAGCACGATGGTGCTCAATCCGATGACCATGACGAAGGTGCCGTACAATCCGAGCAAGGACTTCGTGCCGATCGCGTTGCTCGCGGTTTCGACCACCTCGATCGCCGTTAACGCGTCGGTGCCGGCCAAGACCCTCCAGGAATTCATCGCCTACGCCAAGGCCAATTCGGGTAAGCTGTCCTACGGCTCCGCCGGCACCGGCACGATGAGCAACCTCGCCGGCGAACTGTTCAAGCAGCTCACCGGCCTGAAGGATCTGCTGCACGTTCCGTACAAGGGCGCCGGACCCGGCATCAGCGACCTGGTCAGCGGCCACATCCCGGCGATGTCGCCGAATGTCACCGGACAGCTGCTGGAACTGCACCGCGCCGGCAAGATCCGCATCCTGTCCGTGAACGCCGCCGAGCGGCTCAAGGCCGCGCCGGACATTCCGACCGCGATCGAGCAGGGCGTGCCCGGCATGATCGGGCTTCTGGCGATCGGCCTGTTCGCGCCGGCCGCGACGCCGCAGCCGATCGTCGACCAGATCGCGGAAGCGAATCGCCGCGCCATGGCGGACCCGGAATTTCAGAAGGTGTTCGCCAAGGCCGGGCTGGAGTCGGTTGCCGATTCCAACACCGAGAAGACCCGCCGCTTCCTCCAGGAGGAAGAAGCGCGCTGGGGCCCGGTCGTGAAGGCGGTGAACCTGAACAAGAAGTAGGTCGCTCGCGCGAAATTCGTCAGCCTCATGCCAAGCGCGTGAATGTTGACGCGTCATGCGCAGGCTTGACCCGCGCATCCATCTTGAAAAGAAGAGTCCTTTCAAGACGATGGATTGCCGGGTCAAGCCCGGCAATGACGGCATGACGGATCCCGGATAAACGATAACGGGCGTCAGCCCGCCGCTCCGGCCACGCGCTCCGCCGCCATCTTGTGCAGCAGGTTGCGGTCGATCTTGTTGGTCGAGGCGAGCGGCAGTTCGTCGACGAACCACACGAAGCGGGGATGCGAATAGGCCGGCGCGTTGGCGAGCGCGAAGCGCTTGATCTCCTCGGCGTCCGGCGCATGGTCCGGCTTCGGCACCACGAACGCGACCGGCTTCTGGCCCTTGATGTCGTCGTCGATCGGCACCACTGCCGCCTGCGCGACGTCGGGATGGCGTTCCAGCATGCGCTCGACGTCGGCCGGATAGATGTTTTCGCCGCCGGAAACAAACATATCGTCCGTCCGGCCGACGAAGTAATGGAAGCCGTCGGCGTCCCGCCGGAACACGTCGCCGGTGATGTAGAAGCCGTCGTCGGTGAACGGCGGCTTCAGGGCTGGCCGGTTGTGATAGCCGCTCATCACCGCCGGGCATTTCATTTCCAGCACGCCCTGCTCGGCATCACGCGTATCGCCGTCGGTGAGGCGCAACGCGACCTTGGGATGCGGATAGCCGACCGACATTTCCGGCTGCGGCAGCCCTTGCGGATGCGGCCCGAACACCACCGGCCCGGCTTCGGTCGTGCCGTACGCGTTGGTGACGGAAGCCTTCGGCAGCGCCATGTGGATCTGCTGCATCAGGCTCTGGCTGACTGGAGCCGATCCCATGCGGATGAATTCGACGCTGGACAGGTCGGTGCTCCCGAGCAGGTCGCGCTCCTGCAGCATCATGGCGATCATCGGCGGCACCGCGGTGAGCCAGGTGCAGCGGTAGCGTCCGATCGCCTCGATATAGGCGCGCGCCGTGAACTGCGGCAGCAGCACGATGGTGGCGTGCGCCGCGCAGGCGAGCTTGGACAGCGCCAGCGCGTTCATGTGGTAGAGCGGTGCGGCGATCAGGAAGCGGTGGCGATCGAGGCCCGGCGCGAGCCGTGTCTCGACCACCCAGATGTGGCTCTGGTGCGAGAGCACGACGCCTTTGGGCGTGCCGGTCGAGCCCGAGGTGTAGAGAAACATCGCCGCCTCGCCCTGCGTGGGGACGACGGCGTCGAATGCGCCTGGGTCGAGGAAGTTGTCGAAGGGCAGGACGCTTGCCGACCCTCCCCCTCCAGGGGAGGGTGCAGGGCCGAAACACACCGTCGGCAACTGGGGCGGACGATCCGCCAGCCGCGCGGCGTCGCAGAACACGAGCTTGGCGCCGGAGTCCTGCAGGATGAAATGAATGGTCGCGCGCGGGAACTTGAAGTTCACCGGTACCGCGACGAGTCCTGCGCGCATGATGCCGTAGTAGGCGGCGAGATACTCGGCGCGGTTGGCGGAGAGGATGGCGACGCGGTCGCCGCGCGTGAGGTTGCGCCGCAGGAGCGCGCGGGCAACGCCGTTTGCCATGTCGTCGATCTGCCGGTAACTGAATTCGCGCGGGGCCTCTTCGCCCCCGAGATCGATGACCGCGATCCTGTCTAGCTCTCGGTCGCGGCGGATCAGGTCGCCGAGATTGGTGAAAGCGGTATCAGAGCCGCTGCGATGTTCAGATCCGCCGCTCTCTCCCAACCGGCGGTCGGCTCCCTCCCCCCTTGAGGGGGAGGGTTGGGGAGGGGGGTCACTTCGTTGTGTCTCTGTTCTATTCACAGCCAAGCTCTCGACCCCAAATCAATTCCTCGACCCCACTCCCAACCCCTTCCCACAAGGGGGAGGGGAGCACACCGCCGACGCGGCCATTCAATCACTCGAAAACGCTGTTGGGTGACAACCCAACGTCGATATGCTCACGCCTTCGGCGGCGCGGTGAAATAGGTGCCGCGGCCGCTGGCCAGGAGCTTGCCTTGCGCGTCGAGCACCTGGGCTTCGGCGGTTGAGAATTGACTGCCCAGACGCACGGCCTTGCCCTTCACGGTGAGGTCGCCCGGCATGGCGGCGCTGTGATAGTCGACGCGCAGGTCGATGGTCGGCACCGCCCGCCCGAGCTTCTTCACCATCGCCCAGTCGGCGCCGAGATCGATCAGCGCGGCGAGCACGCCGCCATGGGTATAGCGGCGCTCCGGATTGACCACCCATTCCTCGCGCCAGGTCGCGGTGAGATCGATGCCGTCGTCGTGCAGCGCCACCACCTTGAGGCCGAGCCACTGGTGATAGGGCGCGCGCGTGATCATCTGCTGCACGCGCTCGACAGTGATTTCGTCAGTCATTCAGTTTGCTCCAACGGACATCGTCAGCGAGGGGGGCCGTCAAGGTGTGACGATGACCTTGCCGATCACTTCGCGATCCTGGATCAGACGTAGGCCTTCGGCGGCCTGTTCCAGCGGCAGCACCTTGTCGATGACCGGCTTGAGCTTGCCGTCGGCGATCAACCGCATCAGGGCGGTCAGGTCCTCGTCATAGAAGCTGTTCGAGCCGAGGATCTTCAGCTCGAAGCTCCAGATGTAGCGCAAATCTTCCTTCGGGTCGTAGCCGGCGGTCGCGCCGCAGACCAGAAGCTTGCCGCCGCGCTTGAGGCAGCGCAGCGACGGGTGCCAGGTGTCGCCGCCGGTGAAGTTGATCACCACGTCGACCCCGCCGTCATATGAGCGGCGCTGCGGCTTGCCGTACTTCTCGACCGCCCATTTCGAAAAATCCGTGTCCTTGACGTTGAGCACGTGGTCGGCGCCGAGCTCCTGGAGTTTTTGCATCTTTTCCGGGCTCGACGTGCAGGCGATGACCTCGGCGCCCAGGAGCTTGGCAAGGATCACGCAGCCGGTGCCAACGCCGCCCGAGGCGCCCAGAATGACCACCCGGTCACCTTTCTTGACGGTGTCGTGGGTCACGAGCATGCGGTGGGCGGTGCCGTAGGCGACCGGCAGCGAAGCCGCCGCCTCGAAGCTGACGCCGTCCGGCATGCGCAGAAGCTGGTCGGCAGCGACCTGGCAATACTCCTCCATGCCGCCGTCGAGCATTTCGCCCATCAGTCCCTTCTTCTTGTTGAGCGGATTGACCAGTACTCGGTCCCCGGCCTTCCAGCCGGTTACGCCCGGGCCGACTTCGGTAATTTCGCCAGCCATGTCGAGGCCGATCACGACTGGTAGCGGCACCTTGATGCCCGGCATGCCGCGGACGGTGAAAACGTCATGGTAGTTGAACGAGGAGGCCCGCACTCGAATCACCACGTGGCCCTCGCTGGCGGCGGGCGTCGGGTGGTCGCTGACGACCGCGAGATTTTCGAGGCCGCCGTGCTGGCGCAGGACGAGGGCGCGCATGGATTTGTGGCTCACGCTGCTGATTCCTACTGGAAAAACGCGCGGCCGTGGACTCCGCGCTGGGGGCAAAACCCATAGCCGGAGTGGCGGGGAATTCCCACAGCGGAATCGCGGCCGGGGGCGCCGCGAATCTCATGGCGAGGGTCGAAAATGCGATTCTGTGAAAGGTTCAAAAAAGAACTAAATAAAAATGCCGAATACGAGAAATAATCTTCTTGTCACTTCTTTATCTCGTCTTTACTCTGCCACCTTGTCGCCACAACTCGAAGGTGCGCATATTGGTGTTGGCATGTCGGACCCCGGCGAAATGCCATGACAACAAGATGCCGCCCTCAATGATGGAAGTCAGCAATGTATAAACTGGCATTTGTTGCTGCTGCTGCTGCTGCTCTCGCGCTTACGTCGGCCGTTGCTCCGAATTCGGCCCAGGCCGGCACGCGGGTGACGGTGAGCCCGGTCTATGTCCCGGCGATCTACTGCGATTACAAGTCCGCAGCCTGGAAAACGAAGGGCATCGTCACGTGCCCGACCGGTTGGTGGCCGATCGGCGCCCCCGGCACGAGGTGGCAGGTTAGCAAGACCCTGACCCAGTGCTGGAGCACGAATACTGCGGCCGGTAAGGACTTCGCCGGCTATTGGAAGAAGTGCTGATCGTCGCAGCGCCAATATCGACCTCAGCGGCGGCCGGGCAAATGCCCGGCCGTTCGCTTTTTGACGGACCGTTTGTTTCAATCCTGAGCCGAAGGCGGCTTCAGAATATTATTGGAAATTTACGTCTTGCTGTTCAAACCGAATAAAATTCCGGTAAATATAAAATCTAAGAAAACATCGTAATATCAAATACTTAGTTAGAAAAAAGCATTGAAATTTTGCAATTTTGCCTTATTCTGCCTCGTTGTCGCCACAACTCGAAGGTGCGCATGTTGGACTGGCATTGTCGGACCCCGGCGAAATGCCACGACGGCACCTTGCCGCCTTCAAACTGGAAGTCAGCAATGTATAAACTGGCATTTGTTGCTGCTGCTGCCGCACTCGCGTTCGTGCCGGCCCTTACCCCGAGCACGGCCGAGGCCCGGACGAAGGTGACCGTGAGCCCGGTCTATGTCCCGGCGATCTACTGCGACTACAAGTCCAAGGACTGGGTCCAGAAGGGCATCGTCACCTGCCCGACCGGATGGGACCCGATCGGTTTCCCGGGCACGCGTTGGAAAGTCAGCAAGAGCCTGACCAACTGCTGGAGCACCTACGGCGCCGCCGGCAAGGACTACACGGGCTATTGGAGCAAGTGCAAGTAAGCACCCCTGATCCAAGACTCAGTCGCGCGGCCGGGCACGTTGCCCGGCCGTTGCTTTTTGAACACCGGGTAACGATTGCATCGACCAACGAGAATTCTTGCGAAATGTTCTGAGCGCTCCTCAAACATCATCCGGCAAAATTGAAGAAAGCGTTTTGAAATCATAAACTTAAGGCGAGGAAGAAGCTTTCGGTCGGGGCCGTCTTCTGTGACAATGGGTCTCCTGTGGCACCCCATGTGGCACACCAAGTCTATCTTGGTCCAAGGCGATCAAACCTCGAGGCAACACCCATGAAAGCATTCACGCTCGCAGCGCTGGCCGCAGGCCTTCTGGCTGCTCCGACCATGTTGGCGTCCGGCTCGGCCCAGGCCGGCTGGAACAATGTGACGTATGTCGGAGCATGCTCCTACAACTCCAGACAATGGAAGGAGAGGGGCATCGTCAGCTGCACGCCCGGCTTCAGGCCGCTCGGCGAACCCGGAGCACGCTGGAACGTCGGCCGGGGACAGACCATGTGCTGGAACACCAACACCCCGGCGGGCAAGGACTACGCGGGCTGGTGGGGTCCGTGCAAAAGGTAGGCACACCACCGATCCGTGGTTCGATTGTGCGGCCGGGCAGTTGCCCGGCCGTTGCAATTTATCGCTCTCATGCACTGCCGCAACGCACCCCCTGCCGCGGGACCGCTTCCAGCTTTCGCAACGCTCCGCTATGCATGACGCGCCGGCCGCGATCGTAGGAGCGCGGGGCGCGTTATCGCAGGGGACCGCATGCAAGAGAATTTCCGCCAATTCCTCGACCGGCTCCGGCAGGTCGGCGAACTCGTCGATTTGCACCAGCCCGTCGACATCCGGCACATCGCCACCCTGGTCGACCAGGCCAAGACTGCGCTCTATTTCCACAACGTCATCGGCTACGACATGCCGGTCGTGTCCGGCATCATCCGCACCAAAGAGCGGGCCATCATGGCGCTCGGCTGCGAGACGTTCCGCGAGGTCGAGGACAAGCTGACCCAGGGCATCAACCGGCCGATCCCGCCGAAACACGTCAAGACCTCGCCGACCCGCGAGGTCGTACTGCTGGGCGAAGACGTCGATCTCTACAAGCTGCCGATCCCCATGTCGTCGATCTACGACGGCGGTCCGATGATCACGGCCGGCGTGGTGATCGCGCGCGATCCCGAACTCGGCATCAACAGCGGCATCTATCGCTTCATCGTCAAGGAGAAGAGCCTCACCGGCATCGACATCGTCACGCCCAACAATATGCGGCTCTTTGCTCAGCGCGCGTTCGAGCGCAAGGAGCCGCTGCCGATCTCGATCTCGATCGGCACGCACCCGATCGAGGTCGCGGGTTCCGGTTACCGGGCGCCGCTCGGGGTCGACGAAATGGCGATTGCGGGCGGTATCCGGGGTGTCCCGGTCGAACTCGCGCCTTGCGAAACCATCGATGTGCCGTATATCGCCGACGCCGAGATCGTGCTGGAGGCCGAGATATTGCCGACCGGCTGGACTTGGCCGGAAGGCCGGTTCGGCGAATTCACCCGGCTGATGGGCGGCCTGCACTGGAACCCGCTGGTGCGCATCAAGGCGATCTCGATGCGCAAGGACGCGATCTACTACAACCTGCACATGCCGTGGGAGAACACCTGGCTCGCCGCGCCGACCCGCTATGCGGCGATCCGGCAGGCGCTCAAGACCGCGGGCGTCCAGGTCAAGGACATCAATGTTACGCTCGGCGGCTGCGCCTTCTGGCACGCGGTCATCTCGATCAAGAAACAGCCGGGCGAGGGCAAGAACGCGCTCCTCGCCGCGCTCTCGGTTATGGACCTCAAGCACGTCGTGGTGGTCGACGATGACATCGACGTCAACGATCCGACCGAAGTCGAATGGGCGATCGCCACCCGGGTGCAGGGCGACCGCGACATCATGATCGTCACGAATTCCCGCGCCAAGCCGCTCGACCCCAGCCTGCCGCAGGGCTTCGGCGTGGTGCCGACCGGCGCCAAGGTCGGAATCGACGCCACCATCCCGGAAGGCATCCCGAAGGAGCATTACGAGCGCATCACCTACGCCTATGCGGAGAGCGCCAAGATTGACGACTACGTCAACGGCAAAGCCGATCCGATGGGCAAGGATGGCGACGAAGCGGCGATTTCGACGCTGGCCGACGAGATCCTGGCCGCCATCGCCAAGGAGCCGCTCTACTACACCGACGTTGCCGAGCGGTTCGCGGCCTACGACTTCCGGACCGTGGCGCAAGCACTGGGCCATTTGCACGCCACCGAGCGGCTCTGGCAGGACCCGCGCGGCCGGATGTGCGTCCGCGGCTCGGAATTCGCCGCTAAGCCGCCGCGCCGCTGAGGAGGATGCGGCGGATCGATCTGTCAATTTTGCCAACGGCTTGTCCGATGACGAAGGCTCGCCAAAAAATCGACCGCCGTGTTTGACTAATATTTGTGCAAGTCGATTAATTTTAGATCAGTCGCGGTTTGCCGGAGCCCCGGCCGCTCTCAAACGGCGTAGGATCGCTCAGCCACTGCAATGGGTTGCGGCTGCCGTCGGGCTTGGCACGCGGCTTGCGATTCCCTCACGCGCGAGCGGCCGCCGGGGTTCTTGCCACAGGCGCGGGGCCATTCGCGCGCGTCAACAGAAGGACATCGCGATGCTCAATCCCTTAGGCACGGTCGCCGTGCGACCGTTCTCACGCCGTCTGCTCGCCGCCACGGCAGGCTTGGCCTGCGGCCTTGCGGCGGCGATTTTGCCCGCCAATGCCCAGGACACCATCAAGGTCGGCATTTTGCATTCGCTCTCCGGCACCATGGCGATCAGCGAGACCACGCTGAAGGATGTCATGCTGATGCTGATCGAGGAGCAGAACAAGAAGGGCGGTCTGCTCGGCAAGAAGCTCGAGGCGGTCGTCGTAGACCCGGCCTCGAACTGGCCGCTGTTCGCCGAAAAGGCGCGCGAACTGATCACCAAGGATAAAGTTGCGGCAGTGTTCGGCTGCTGGACGTCGGTGTCGCGGAAATCGGTACTGCCGGTGTTCAAGGAGCTCAACAGCATCCTGTTCTATCCGGTGCAATATGAGGGCGAAGAGAGCGAGCGCAACGTGTTCTACACTGGCGCCGCGCCGAACCAGCAGGCGATCCCGGCGGTCGACTACCTGATGTCGAAGGACGGCGGCGAAGTGAAGCGCTGGGTGCTGGCGGGGACCGATTACGTCTATCCGCGCACCACCAACAAGATCCTCGAAGCCTATCTGAAGCAGAAGGGCGTCGCGGATGCCGACATCATGATCAACTACACGCCGTTCGGACATTCCGACTGGCAGACCATCGTCTCCGACATCAAGAAGTTCGGTTCGGCCGGCAAGAAGACCGCCGTCGTGTCGACCATCAACGGCGACGCCAACGTGCCGTTCTACAAGGAGCTCGGCAACGCCGGCGTGAAGGCGACCGACATTCCGGTGGTCGCGTTCTCGGTCGGCGAAGAAGAGCTCGCCGGTCTCGACACCAAGCCGCTGGTCGGCCATCTCGCCGCATGGAATTATTTCATGTCCGACAAGGCGCCGGTCAACGCCCAGTTCATCAAGACCTGGCAGGCGTTCACGAAGAATCCGAAGCGCGTCACCAACGATCCGATGGAAGCGCACGTGATCGGCTTCGCCATGTGGGTCAAGGCGGTCGAGAAAGCCAAGTCGACCGACCCGGACAAGGTGATCGACGCACTGCCGGGCATCGAGGCGCCGAATCTCTCCGGCGGCATGTCGAAGATGCTGCCCAATCATCACATCACCAAGCCGGTGTTCATCGGCGAGGTGCGCGGCGACGGCCAGTTCGACGTGGTGTGGAAGACGCCGGGCCTGGTGCCGGGCGACGCCTGGTCGGATTATCTGCCGGGTTCTAAGGACCTCGAGGCCGACTGGGTCAAGCTCAAGTGCGGCAACTACAATACCGCTACGAAGAAGTGCGGCGCCGGGTCATAATGACCTTGCCGCGAGCCCAAGACGAGAGGCGGCAAATTGCCGCCTCTTTCACCTGAGATGCCGGGGCAACAACAGCATGCGTTCTTTTTGCGATCGCTGCAGGGCGCTCGTCTGGGCGATGGGCGTCCTGGTCGCGCTGGTGACCGCTGCGCAGGCCGGTCCCTACGAGGACGCGCTGGTCCACTTCACAACCGATAGCTTCTCCGACACCACCGAGGGCATCAACGGCGTCGCGAGCAGCGGCAATCCGCGGGCCGAAACCATCATCAAGGCTTTGCAAGACGGTCGGCTGTTCTTCAGTGCCGCCGATAAGAGCGTCTACTTCAAGGACGAATCCGACAAGCTGTTTAACGCCGCGACCGGCGAAGCCGTCGCCGGAGCGCCGCCCGGCGATCTCGCCCCGGTGCGCCTCAACAATCGGCTGCGCGGAATGGTGGCTGCCGCACTCGGCAGCCTCACGCTGATGTCGTCCGATCCGGCGAAGCGCCTGCAGGCCGCACAGGCCGTGTTCAAGTCACGCGATCCAAATGCGCTCGCGACGCTCGACCAGGCCATCCCGAAGGAGAGCGACTCCGGGGTCAAGCAGGCGATGATCGAGGCCCGCGCCGCCGTCGTGCTCTATTCCGACAAGGCCTCCGAGAATGAAAAGCTTGAAGCCGTCGCGGTCGTGCGTCAGCGCGGCGATCAAGATGCGCTCGCCCTGCTGGGCGGCTTGCCAATCAACACGCCGCCGGCGGTGAAGCAGGCCGCAGCCGACGCCATCGCGTCGATCCAGAACAGCCTGGCGTTCTGGAGCGCGCTGCAGAACACCTGGTACGGCCTCTCGCTCGGATCGGTGCTGCTGCTCGCCGCCATCGGGCTTGCGATCACCTTCGGCGTCATGGGCGTGATCAACATGGCGCACGGCGAGATGGTCATGCTCGGCGCCTATACGACGTTCGTCGTGCAGGAACTGATCCGCGCGCACAATCCGGCGCTGTTCGACTATTCGCTCGCCATCGCGATTCCGCTCGCGTTCCTGTTTGCCGGTGCGGTCGGCATGCTGATCGAGCGCGGCGTGATCCGTTTCCTCTACGGCCGGCCGCTTGACACCCTGCTCGCGACCTGGGGCCTGTCGTTGATCATCCAGCAGGCGGTGCGCACCGTGTTCGGACCGACCAACAAGGACGTCGGCAACCCGTCCTGGATGAGCGGCGCGTTCGAGCTCGGTCACATCACCATCACGTACAACCGGATGTGGATCATCGTGTTCACGTTGATGATCTTCGTCGGCCTGCTGGCGCTGTTGCGCTTCACCCGGCTCGGGCTGGAAATGCGCGCGGTGACGCAGAACCGCGCGATGGCGGCCTCGATGGGCATCCGCACCGGCCGCATCGACGCGCTCACCTTCGGCCTCGGCTCCGGAATCGCGGGCCTTGCCGGCGTGGCGCTGTCGCAGATCGACAATGTCAGTCCCAATCTCGGCCAGGGCTACATCATCGACTCGTTCATGGTGGTGGTGTTCGGCGGCGTCGGCAACCTGTGGGGCACGCTGGTGGGCGCCTTCACGCTTGGCATCGCCAACAAGTTCCTGGAGCCCTATGCGGGTGCGGTGCTGGCCAAGATCGCGATCCTGGTACTCATTATCCTGTTCATTCAGAAGCGTCCGCGCGGGCTGTTCGCCCTCAAGGGCCGGGCAGTCGAAGCATGATCGCCGGCCCGATCCTGCGCGCGCTCGACCGGGTTTCGATCGTCTTCCTGGTGCTGATGGGAGCGGTGGCGATCCTGGTGCCGGTGTTCAACCTGCTGGTGCCGCCGGAGTCGCCATTCTACGTATCGCCCTACTACGTCGCGCTGTTCGGCAAGTACCTGTGCTTCGCGTTGCTGGCGCTGTCGATCGACCTGATCTGGGGTTACTGCGGCATCCTGTCGCTCGGCCACGGCGCGTTCTTCGCGCTCGGCGGCTACGCCATGGGCATGTACCTGATGCGGCAGATCGGCACCCGGGGCGTCTATGCCAATCCGGTCCTGCCGGACTTCATGGTGTTCCTGAACTGGCCGGAACTGCCGGTCTACTGGTACGGCTTCCAATATTTTCCGTACGCCATGCTGATGGTGCTGCTGGTGCCGGGCGCGCTGGCGTTCGTATTCGGCTGGTTCGCGTTCCGCTCGCGGGTTACCGGCGTCTATCTCTCGATCATCACCCAGGCGCTGACGTTCGCGCTGATGCTCGGCTTCTTCCGAAACAACCTCGGCTTTGGCGGTAACAATGGGTTGACCGACTTCAAGGACATTCTCGGGTTCAACGTGCAGGCGCCCGGCACGCGTGCCGCGCTGTTCGCCATCTCGGCGCTGGCGCTGATGCTCGGCTATCTGCTCTGCCGCGTCATCGTCAGCTCCAAGTTCGGCAAAGTGCTGGTGGCGATCCGCGATGCCGAGGCGCGCACCCGCTTCCTCGGCTACCGGGTCGAGGCCTACAAGCTGTTCGTATTCACGCTGTCGGCCTGCATGGCGGGCGTCGCCGGCGCGCTCTACGTGCCGCAGGTCGGCATCATCAACCCCAGCGAATTCTCGCCCGCCAACTCAATCGAGGCGGTGCTCTGGGTCGCGGTCGGCGGTCGCGGCACGTTGATCGGAGCGGTGATCGGTGCGCTGATCGTCAACTACGGCAAGACCTATTTCACCAGCGGCGCGCTCGCGCCCTACTGGCTGTTCCTCCTGGGCGGCCTGTTCGTCGCGGTGACGCTGCTGCTGCCGCGCGGCGTGGTCGGGACCATCCAGCACTGGCACTCGCAATGGCAGGACCGGCGCAGGCGCGTCGAGCCCACGGAAAGCGCCGCGCTGCCGCCCGCCGCATCGCCCAGGCCCGCGGAGTAGCCGATGGATCCCCGCACTACCACGGCGCTGCTCTATCTCGATGGCATCACGGTGTCGTTCGACGGCTTCCGCGCGCTCAACAATCTGTCCTTCACCATCGAGCCCGGCGAGATGCGCGCCATCATCGGCCCGAACGGCGCCGGCAAGACCACCATGATGGACGTGGTCACCGGCAAGACCCGGCCTGATACCGGCGAAGTCTATTTCGACGGCCAGTATGATCTCTCCCGTCTCGATGAGACCGAGATTGCGCTGCTCGGCATCGGCCGCAAGTTCCAGAAGCCGACCGTGTTCGAGATGCACACCGTGGAGGACAACATCGGGCTGGCGCTGAAGGGCGACCGCCGTGTCCGCAAGACGCTGTTCTGGAACGAAACCCCCGAGGAAGCGGGCCGCGTCAACCGCATTCTCGATATCATCCGGTTGTCGTCGCTGCGCGAGCACGTCGCGGGATCGCTGTCGCACGGCCAGAAGCAGTGGCTCGAGATCGGCATGCTGCTGGCGCAGGAGCCGAAGCTGATGCTGGTCGATGAGCCGGTCGCCGGCATGACCGACAACGAGACGCGGCAGACTGCAGAACTTCTCAAGGAGATCAACCGCGACCGCACGGTTGTGGTGGTCGAGCACGACATGACCTTCGTGCGCGAACTGGGCGTCAAGGTGACGTGCCTGCACGAAGGTTCGGTGCTGGCGGAAGGAACGATCGATCAGGTCTCGGAGAACGAGCGCGTGGTCGAAGTCTATCTGGGGCGGTAACGATGGCAGAGCTCAACCAGTTCGTCATTCCGGGGCGCGCCGCAGGCGCGCGCCCGGAATCCACTACTTCGTTCGCGATGGATTCCGGGCTGCCTCGCTGCGCTCGGCCCCCGGAATGACCAATCGAAAGACCTTACAATGCTGAAGGTCAACTCCATCGATCTGCACTACGGCGCCGCGCAGGCGCTGCGCGCAGTGTCGCTCACCGCCGAACCCGGTAAGGTGACCTGCGTGCTGGGGCGCAACGGCGTCGGCAAGACCAGCCTGCTCGATGCGCTCGCCGGCCAGCAGCCGATCAGCAAGGGTTCGATCACGCTCGACCTGTCCGACATCACCTGGCTCAAGCCCGAAGAACGCGCGCGCCGCGGCATCGCCTATGTGCCGCAGGGCCGCGAAATCTTTCCGCTGCTGACGGTCGAGGAAAATCTCAGGACCGGCTTCGCGCCGCTCAAGCGCGAGGAGCGCAGCATCCCTGACGATGTATTCTCGTTGTTCCCGGTCTTGGGCGATATGCTCCGTCGGCGCGGTGGCGACCTCTCCGGCGGCCAGCAGCAGCAATTGGCCATCGGGCGCGCTTTGGTGATGCGGCCGCGCGTCCTGTTGCTCGACGAACCGACCGAGGGCATCCAGCCGTCGATCATCAAGGACATCGGTCGCGCCATTTCGTATCTGCGCAATCTCGGCAAGATCGCTGTCGTGCTGGTCGAGCAGTACCTCGATTTCGCGCAGGAACTCGGCGATTATTTCGTCGCCATGGATCGCGGCGCGATCGTGTATTCCTCCGACCGCGAGAACATGGACGAAGCCGCACTGCGCCGCGCCCTGGCGCTGTAGCTGCTCCGTCATGCCGGCACGGCATGACGAATCGGAGCGTTTGTGGTGGTGATCCGAACAGTCGAGCAGCAGGCGTCCGCTTTCGCCGGCAATCGTGCGATTGGCAAGGTCGCGCTGACGGTTCACGCTCGCGGCGGCATCAGCCGCCGCGCGCGCGTGCATGAGCACGGTTCGTTGCGGGTGCGCTGTCCCGGAGCACCCGGCGCGGAGCTCGAAGCAGTGCTCATCAACACCGCGGGCGGGATCGCGGGCGGCGACCGTTTCTCGGTCGACATCAATGCTGGAGCAGGCGCGCATATCATCGTCACCACCGCTGCCGCCGAGAAGGTGTATCGCTCACTCGCCCCGGCTGCGGAAATCGACGTGCGCCTCACGGTTGGCGATGGCGCTGCACTCGCCTGGCTGCCGCAGGAGACGATCCTGTTCGATCGGGCGAAATTGCGGCGCACGGTCGAGATCGACCTTGCCGCCGATGCGCGCCTCCTCCTCGCAGAGGCGATCGTGTTCGGCCGTTCCGGCATGGGCGAAACGGTGGGGGAGTGCGAACTCTCGGACCGCTGGCGGCTGCGTCGCGGCGGCCGGCTCGTTCACGGCGAGGCGCTGCGCCTTGACGGTGCGGCGGCCGCGAAACTTCGCCGCGCGGCCGTCGCCAACGGCGGAATCGCGGTCGCGACCGTGCTGTTGGCGCCGGGCGACGAGACGGCAACGAGAGCGGTACGTGCGCTCGAGGGGCAATTCCGCGGCGAAGTCGGCGTCTCGGCCTGGAAAGGCCTCGCCATCGCGCGGTTTTGTGCGGTCGACGGCGCCGCGCTTCGCCACGATCTTCTTCTTGTTCTGGCGGTGCTGCGGACCGCACAGCTGCCGCGCCTCTGGCTCAAGTGATCGGGATGCAGCAACATGGCGCTGGCTTGAAATCAAGGGCAGGGCATGAATCTCACTCCCCGCGAAAAGGACAAGCTTCTGGTTGCCATGGCGGCCATGGTGGCGCGCCGGCGGCTCGAACGCGGCGTCAAGCTCAACCATCCGGAAGCGGTGGCGCTGATTTCCGACTTCATCGTCGAGGGCGCGCGCGACGGCAGGACGGTGGCCGAGCTCATGGAAGCGGGCGCGCATGTCATCACGCGCGCGCAGGTGATGGACGGCATCGCCGAGATGATCCACGACATTCAGGTCGAGGCGACGTTCCCGGACGGCACCAAGCTGGTGACGGTGCACGAGCCGATCAGATAAGGCACGTACCCTCTCCCATCCGAACTCGGGTGTTCCCGAGTTCGGCGACTTTAGGCGGTCGAAGTCGGAAATATCCGACTTCGACTGGGAGAGGGTGCCCGAGCGAAGCGAGGGTGGGTGAGGGGTACACACCCGCGATCGTGGAATTCATAGGTACCCCTCACCCGGCTTCGCAGCCTTCGGCTGCTCAGCCACCCTCTCCCACAAAAGGAGAGGGTAACGGAGTGCGCGGCCCATGATCCCCGGCGAGATGTTCCTGAAGGACGACGAGATCGAGATCAATGCCGACCGCAAGACTGTGACGCTCAGCGTAACCAACACCGGCGACCGGCCGATCCAGGTCGGGTCGCACTACCATTTCTTCGAGACCAATCCGGCGCTGAAGTTCGACCGCCGGGCGGCGCGCGGCATGCGGCTCAATATTGCCGCCGGCACCGCGGTGCGGTTCGAGCCGGGTCAGACCCGCGACGTCACGCTGGTCGCGCTCGCCGGCAAGCGCACGGTTTACGGCTTTCGTCAGGACGTGATGGGCAAGTTGTGAGCGGCTGCAATGGATGGTCCGTGGACGCGTATCGAGGTCGGGCTGGTGCTTCAGGGCGGCGGCGCACTCGGCGCGTATGAGTGGGGTGCGATCGACACCCTGTTCGGGCTCATGGACGACGTCGAGGCACAGGGCACGCCGATCGCTCTCAAGGCGGTGACCGGCGTTTCGATCGGCGCAATCAATGGCGCCTGCATCGTCGGCGCGACGGATCGGCATGACGGGCTCCGGCGCCTCGCCGCGCTGTGGAACGACTTGAAGCTCGAAACCCCGTTTCAAGGCCGGATCGATCTGAGCTCTTTCGGGTTGCCCAGCATCGCGCCCGGCCGCGATCTGTCGTTATGGGGCCTGCCAGGCTTCTATGTGCCGCGTCCGGACCTCTGGAACATGCTGCGGTGGACCAGCTTCTACGACACCCGCCCGCTGGAGCAGACGCTGCGTAATCATGTTTCGTTCGCGAACATCAACGCGAGCCCGACCACCTTCGTGGTCACGGCTGTGGATGTCGAGTTTGGGCTGCTCAAGCGCTTTCGCAACAAGCCGCTGAGCGCCGCCCGGCAGGCCAAGAAAACCGCCAAGCACCAGTCGGAGGAGCAGAACGAGGTCGTGTCGTTTGAGCCGCTCCATATCATGGCGAGCGGCAGCCTCGCGCCGCAGTTCCCGTGGACCGAGATCAAGAAGCGGCTCTATTGGGACGGCGGCATTGTGGACAACACGCCGCTGGGCGACGCCATGGAGGCATTCTCCGACGACAACCAGGTCTATCGGCTGCTGATCGTCATGAACCTCTATCCTCTGACTGCCCGGAAACCCGCCAACCTGCTGGACGTCAACGACCGCGTCCACGAATTGAGTTACGGCAATCGTTTGCGGCAGGATCGCGCCGCGGCGAAACGCATCAACAAGCTCGCGCGCACCATCGAGCTGCTCGCCGCGAAGCTCCACAACGAAAACGTGCCACTCGGCCGCGAACTCGAAGACTGCATCGACGACGCCAGCCAATTCAAGATCGCCAAGATCGTCGACATCGATTTCCAATCGGTGCCGGGTGGCGAGCCGGCAGCCGGCGTCAACGATGCCGAAGGTCTGCGCGACTTTACGCCCGCAACCGTCGACTGGCGCCGCGCCAAGGGAGCGGAGCGCGCCGAAGCCGACCTGAAGCCGGTTCTTGAGGCGGCAGGGTTCCTGCCGAAGCAACCGGCGCAGCAGATGCCTGCGCCGACGGAGAGTTGATCATGGCCGTCAAGATGAAGCGCAGCGTCTACGCCGAAATGTTCGGTCCGACGACTGGCGACCGCGTGCGGCTCGCCGACACCGACATCATCATCGAGATCGAGAAGGACTTCACCACCTACGGCGAGGAGGTGAAGTTCGGCGGCGGCAAGGTGATCCGCGACGGCATGGGCCAGAGCCAGGTCACCAACAAGCAGGGCGCGGTCGACACCGTCATCACCAACGCGATAGTCCTCGACCACTGGGGGATCGTGAAGGCCGACGTCGGCATCAAGAATGGCAACATCTTCGCCATCGGTAAGGCTGGCAATCCGGACATCCAGCCCAACGTCAATATCGTTATAGGCCCCGGCACCGAGATCATCGCCGGCGAAGGCAAGATCCTCACCGCCGGCGGCTTCGACTCCCACATCCACTTCATCTGCCCGCAGCAGGTCGACGACGCGCTGATGTCCGGCGTCACCTCGATGCTCGGCGGCGGCACCGGGCCGGCGCACGGCACGTTCGCCACCACCTGCACGCCCGGGCCATGGCACATCGGCCGTATGATCCAGGCAGCCGACGGCTTGCCGGTCAATCTCGGTTTCGCTGGCAAGGGCAACGCCTCGCGTCCGCAGGCGCTGGAAGAGATGGTCAAGGCCGGCGCCTGTGCGCTCAAGCTGCACGAGGACTGGGGCACGACGCCGGGCGCCATCGACTGCTGCCTCGGCGTCGCCGAGGACTACGACATCCAGGTGATGATCCATACTGACACGCTGAACGAGAGTGGCTTCGTCGAGGACACCATCAAGGCGTTCAAGGGCCGCACCATCCACGCTTTCCACACCGAGGGCGCGGGCGGGGGTCACGCGCCCGACATCATCAAGGTGGCGGGACTGAAGAACGTGCTGCCGTCGTCGACCAATCCGACCCGGCCGTTTACCCGCAACACCATCGACGAACATCTCGACATGCTGATGGTGTGCCACCATCTCGATCCGCTGATCGCCGAGGATTTGGCGTTTGCCGAGAGCCGCATCCGCAAGGAAACGATCGCCGCCGAGGACATCCTGCATGACATCGGCGCGCTGTCGATGATGTCATCGGACAGCCAGGCCATGGGCCGGCTCGGCGAAGTCATCATCCGCACCTGGCAGACTGCCGACAAGATGAAGAAGCAGCGCGGAAGGTTGAAGGAGGAGAAGGGCGACAACGACAACATGCGTGCCAAACGCTACGTCGCCAAATACACCATCAACCCGGCAATCGCGCACGGCGTCTCGAAGGTGATCGGCTCGGTCGAGAAGGGCAAGCTCGCCGATCTGGTGCTATGGTCGCCGGCGTTCTTCGGCGTCAAGCCCGACTGCATCATCAAAGGCGGTACCATCGTGGCGGCGCTGATGGGCGATCCCAACGCCTCGATCCCGACGCCGCAGCCGGTGCACTACCGGCCGATGTTCGGCGCATTCGGCAAGGCGCTCACCGCCTCGTCGGTGGTGTTCGTGTCGAAGGCCGCGCTGCGCGGCGGCCTGCGCAACAGGCTCGGCGTCGACAAGCAGTTCGTCGCCGTCGACAACACCCGCAAGATCACCAAGAAGAGCATGGTGCACAACGGCGCCACGCCCGACATCAGCGTCGACCCTGAAACCTATGAAGTCACCGCCGACGGCGAGCTTCTCACCTGCGAACCGGCCGACGTGCTGCCGATGGCGCAGCGCTACTTTTTGTTCTGACCCGACTCCGTCATGCCCGGCCTTGTGCCGGGCATCCACGTCTTTGGCTCCTGGAGAAGGATGATAGACGTGGATGGCCGGGACACGCTCGGCCATGACGATGCGGAAATGTTTGGGCCAACTGACCGACGATGAAGCGCGCGTCTCAGATCAAAAGTGCCGGAGGATGGAACGCGTCAAGCGCCATCGACCGCGTCGTGCTCGACGCCGGTGAGCGCCACCGGCGCCGCATCGTGCTGACCGGCGAGCGCGGCACGATTTTTCTGCTCGATCTGCCGCAGGCGGTGGCTTTGCGTGACGGCGACGGGCTGGTGCTTGACGACGGCTCGGTGATCCGGGTCACCGGCAAGCCGGAGCCGCTGATCGAAATCGCGGCCGCGTCGGCGCATGAACTGGCGCGGCTCGCCTGGCATATCGGCAACCGCCACACCGACATGCAGGTGGCCGGCGACCGGCTACGCATCCGCCGCGATCACGTGCTGGAAGCGATGCTGCGCGGCCTCGGCGCGCAGCTCACGCCGATCGACGCGCCGTTCGATCCCGAACCGGGCGCTTATGTGGAACACGCGCACACGATTGGTGGCGATCGTGACTAAGGCTCCTGCCGGCAAGACCGGGTCTCGGTCTCTGCTCCGCTCGTCGCCGCGGAAGCGGGGACCCAGACTTCGGGCGACGGACGGAGAGGCCAAGAAGCTGGGTTCCCGCTTCCGCGGGAACGAACGGATAGGACCGCTACGCGCCAAGTCAGGCGAGGAGTCGTGGTTCGATTCGGCCTCGCTCTACCGCCTGATGGCGTGGCTGTCGCCGTCCTATCCGATCGGCGCGTTCTCCTATTCCGGCGGTCTCGAATGGGCGGTGGAAGCGGGCGACATCCGCGACGCCGCAACGCTGCAGGATTGGATTGCCGCGATGCTGGAGGAGGGCAGCGGCTTCTGCGACGCGGTGCTATTTGCCGAAGCGCATCGGCTGACCGCTGTGGGCGAGGACGCGGCACTCCGCGCTGTTGCGGAACTCGCCGCCGCCTTGGCGCCGTCCAAGGAGCGTCACCTTGAGACCACGGCACAAGGTCGCGCTTTTCTCGACACCACCCGCGCGGCTTGGTCGTGCGGCGCGCTCGAACATCTCGTGCCTTTGCCGGCCGTGGCGCTACCGGTTGTGGTCGGTGTCGCCTGCGCCGGGCACGCGATCCCGCTTGAGCCTGCGCTCGCGGCTTACCTGCATGCCCAGACCGCGACGCTCATTTCGGCTGGCGTGCGCCTCATCCCGCTCGGTCAGACCGACGGCCAGCGCGTCCTGGCGGCGCTGGAGCCGGTGGTGGCCGCGACCGCGGCGCATGCGATCGACACGCCGCTCGATGAGCTTGGTGGCGCCGCCTTCCGCGCCGACATCGCCAGCATGCGGCACGAGACCCAGTACACGCGGCTGTTCCGGAGTTGAGCACGATGTCCCAGCAGCATGGTCCCCTGCGCGTTGGGGTCGGCGGCCCGGTCGGGTCCGGCAAGACAGCGCTGATGGACGCGCTCTGTAAACGGCTGCGCGCCCGCTACGAGATCGCCGCCATCACCAACGACATCTACACCAAGTGGGACGCCGAATACCTCGTGCGCTCAGGCGCGCTGGCGCCCGAACGTATCGCCGGCGTCGAGACCGGCGGCTGTCCGCATACCGCGATCCGCGAGGATGCGTCGATCAATCTGGCGGCGGTCGCGGACATGCAGAAAAAATTTCCGGCGCTCGACCTGATCTTGATTGAGTCGGGCGGCGACAATCTCGCTGCGACGTTCTCGCCCGAGCTTGCCGACCTGACGATCTACGTCATCGATGTCGCTGCCGGCGACAAGATCCCGTCGAAGGGCGGACCGGGCATCACCCGCTCCGATCTCCTGGTGATCAACAAGATCGACCTGGCGCCCCATGTCGGCGCCTCGCTCGACGTGATGGAGCGCGACGCCAGGCGGATGCGCGGCGTGCGCCCGTTCGTCTTCAGCAACCTGCGCACCGGGCAGGGTCTCGACGAGATCGTGGCTTTCATCGAACAGAAGGGCGGGCTCGGCGCGAAGTAGTGTTTCGGTGTAAACGCCGGGCTTGGCCCGGCGATCCAGCCTTCTCGCCAAATTTCGCGTGATGGATGCCCGGGTCATAGGCGAGTGAAGCGACGCCGTCCTTCGGACGACTATGCCCGGGCATGACGTGGAAAGTGAGCGTCACCCCGTACGTACCAGCCCGACCTTGCGCAGCAGCGGCTCGTCGGAGACGCGCAGCAGGATCGCGTCGGCGTCCGCGGTGATCTCATGCTTATGCCAGCTTGGCACCGTGACGACGTCGCCGACCGCAAGGCTTTCGTTCATGCCGCCCTCGACCGCGATCCGTGCCGCTCCGCCGATCACCGAGTAGAGATTGTTCACCGTGGTCTTGGGCTGCTCGTGCTTGGCGCCGGCCGGCAGCCGCATCAGGTGCAGCCCGATGGTCGGCAGCACGTCTTTGGCGATCTCGACCGTCGTCGCGTCGGTGCCCGGACCGAGCGCCTCCCGCGCCGGGATGCGGTAACCCTTAGGCGCCGCACGCGTCACGTCCTCAAAACCCGCCGGGTTGGCTTCGAAGAACATCGCCTCGGTGTGCTGGACGAACGGCACGTCAAGAAAATCGATCCAGTAGCTGGTGGCCCCGCTTTCGTTGGCGTGGCCATGCCAGCACCAGGCGGGCGTCAGCACCACGTCGCCTGGCAGCATGTCGACGCGCGCGCCATCGACCACCGTGTAGGTGCCGGGCTTGGCCTCGACCACGAGCCGTAGCGCCGCCGCGGTGTGGCGGTGTGAGCGCGCCTTCTCGCCGTCTTTCACCATCTGGTAGGCGGAGACGATGTTGCGGCTGGTGGCGTACGCGTTGCCTTCGATCGGATTGGCCAGGATGAGATTGCGCCGCTCGGCCTGCTCGACCGGCACGAAGTCGCCAGCCTGTTCGAGCGCGGCTCGGGCATCGGCGTAGCGCCAGAGCGCCGGTTTGAACACCGGCCGCGGCTCCGGCCACATCGCCGGCGCCGGGCGCGCCCAGCCGGGCAACAAGTTCAGTCGGCTGAGATCGCGATAGTACGGTGCGAGCGCGTCCTGGTTCATGGCTGACCTCCCGTTGATTGGGCGGCGTGTGCCGCCGGTCTGGCCTCGTTGTCGTTATCTCTGGGTCGCACGACACTAGCGTAGCTGCGCGCGCCGCGCACCACATCGATCACCGCGCGGGCATCGTCCGGCTCGGCATCGGCGCGCCATGCCACATGGCCATCGGGGCGCACCAGCACCAGATGGCTCTGGTAGACAGCGGCAACCTCCGGCAAATCGAGATCGACAGCCTCAAGCGGCATCCCGGCCGCGGTCGCGGCGGCGCGCAGGTGCGCTCCGTCCGGCGCGTCGGCGCCGATCCGCAGCAGCACGAAGCCGCGGCCGAACAGGTCCAGGGTCGAGCGTCCGTCCGGCAGATAGACGTGCGGGGCGCGATGGCCGGGCCGCGCGGTCTGCGTATAGGTCGAGGTTTCGAGCGGCGGTTCCGGCGTGCCGTCCGGCCAGATCACCGGCGAACCCTCGTAGCGATAGCCGAAGTGGAAGCCGAGCGTGAACCACTCGTGCTTCATCGTGGCGGTGAACCAGGCGCCATAGTCCTTCCGTGCTGCATCGCCCTGTGGTCCGGGCCGGAAAATTTCGGGCGGCGGCAGCCGCTGGCGGGTCGACAGCATGCGCCCGAGATTGGAGCTTGCTTCGTTGACGTTGCGCACTCCCACCGGCCGCCGTTCGATCTCGTAGGAGCGCAGGAGTTCGGCGCCGCCCCAGCCACGGATATTGGCCTCAAGCTTCCAGCCGAGATCGACCGCGTCCTGGATGCCGGTATTCATGCCGAAGCCGCCGGTCGGCGACATCATGTGCGCGGAATCGCCGGCGAGAAACACCCGTTCGGTGCCGAAGCGGTCGGCGACCAGTTCGCGCCGCACCCAGCGCATCACCGACAGTATCTCGTAGTCGAAATCGCGGCCAGCGGCGCGAGCGAGCGCCGCGCGGATGTCGCCCTCCGAGTGGCTGACCTTGTCGGCCGAGCCGACGATCGACATGCGGTAGCGGTCGCGGCCGTTGATCGCCACGATGGTGAGCCACGTGCCTTCGGGGCCGACGAAGATGAAGCGGTAACCGGGCTCGAACCGGTGCAGCGAGGCGAAATCCGGAATCCGCAGCATCACGTTGGTGGTGTGGGTCAGCGCCGGGTTTCCGCTCATGGTGATGCCGAGCCGCTCGCGCACCAGGCTTGAGCCGCCGTCGGTGCCGACGAGGTAATCCGCCGTGATCGTGCGGATCGTGCCTTTCAGGTGGTCGCGCACCGTTGCGCGGACGCCATCCGCGGTCTCCTCGAACGACAACAGCTCGGTCGAGGTCAGAAAGCGCACCTGCGGGAGGCTGCGGACGAAGCGCTGCAGGATCGGGTCGAACATGTCCTGCGGCACGCGCTCACGCTTCTGCGGGCTCTGCGGCGGGCATTTCTCGTGGGCGCGGCCCGGAAACCGCTCGCGCCCAAGTTCGTAGCCGTTCAGCGCCGTGACGTAGATGCAGTCCTGCGGGTGGTCGCCAGGGTAGGGCGCGTCGCGCACCCAGTCGGCGATGCCCCAGCGCCGGCAGAATTCCATGGTCCGCGGCCCGACGATGTCCATGCGCGGATGCTCTATCGCGCCGTCGGTCTTCTCGATCAGCGTGCAGTCGATGCCGCGCCAGCCGAGGTCGCCGGCAAGCGCCAGCCCGACCGGACCTGCGCCGACGATCAGGACGGGGGTATGCTCGGTCATGCTTCTCCTCACTCCACCTGCGTGCGAGCAGCCGAAGCCTCGCGAGACCGCCCCTGCCGAGAGCATGGGTGGCCACCGTGAGGGTCCCTTCCCGAGCCGTGCGAGATGGCTCATTATAGCGGCTAACCGCGGGGGACAATCAAGCAACGCGCGCCACAAGGCCTGCCGCAGCGGGAGTAAGCCGAGCCATGCCCAATGTGCCGATCACGTTTGCCTGCGGCCTCTACGACCGCATGCTGGCGCTCTATACCGGTGAGGTGAAGCCGCAGGGCATCGACCTCAACTTCCTCGCCATCGACGACCCGCGGCAGATATTCGACCGCATGGGCAAGAACCAGGAGTTCGACGCTTCCGAGATGTCGAGCTCGGACTTCATCACTCGTTATGCCGCGGGCCGCCGCGAGATGGTGGCGATCCCGGTATTCCCATCGCGGGTGTTCCGCCACGGCTTCGTCACCGTCAACCGCAACCACGTCAAGACGCCGAAGGACCTCGAAGGCAAGCGCATCGGCACGCCGATCTATACCCAGACCGCGGCGGTGCTCATCCGCGGCATGCTGCAGGATGAGTACGGCGTCGATTTCTCCGGCTGCCACTGGGTGCAGGGCGCGACCAACAACGCCGGCTCACATGGTGCCGCGGCCCCGCCGGCGCAGCTGCCGGGCCTCTCGATAGAGCTGAATGCGTCCGGCCGTTCGCTGTCGGACCTGCTGGCGAGCGGCGAGATCCAGGCGATCATCGGCAGCGGCCTGCCCGACGCGCTGAAGACAAGCCCGGAGGTCGTGCGGCTGTTTCCCGACTACCATGCGGTCGAGATGCAGTCCTACCGGCGCACCAAGGTTTTTCCGATCATGCATCTCGTCGCCATGCGGCGTGATACCTACGAGCGCAACCCGTTCATCGCCAGAAGCCTGTTCGACGCCATGACGGAGGCCAAGAACGTCGCGCTGAAGAAGATGCGCGACCTTGGCACGCTCCGCTACATGCTGCCCGGCATGGCGGCCGAACTCGACGAGATCGACGACGTGTTCGACGGCGATCCCTGGCCGTACGGCATCGAGCCGAACCGGCCGACGCTCGAGGCGCTGGTCCGCTACCTGGCCGAGCAGTCGATGATCAAGACCCGGATTCCACTCGAGGAACTATTCGTGCCGGTGTAGGCGCAACGGACCAATGGGCAGGCTCACGCAACAGCCGCAGGCCGCTGCGTCAATTCATTGGAGCTATGACGGATGAAGCTCGCGAGCTTTGTGGCGGAAGGCAAGGACTGCTTCGGTGCGGTCGTCGACGACGGTGTCATCACTCTGAGCGGCAAGCTCGGTTTCGCGACCTTGCGCGACGCGATCGCCGCGCGCGACGGCCTCGCGGCGATAGGGCAGGCCGTCGCTGACGCCCGGCCGGACCGCAAGCTTGGCGACATCCGGCTCCTGCCGGTGATCCCGAATCCCGACAAGATCCTCTGCGCCGGCATCAACTACCGCTCGCACGCCGCCGAGACCGGCCGTGAGTTGCCGAAGCAGCCGAGCATGTTCATCCGCCTCGCCAACACGCTCACCGGCCATGACGGCGAGATGATCCGCCCGTCGGTCTCGCAGCAATTCGATTTCGAAGGCGAACTCGCGGTGGTGATCGGCCGCGGCGGGCGTCACATCTCGATCGAGCGGGCGCTGGAGCATGTCGCCGGCTACACCTGCTTCGTCGACGGCAGCGTGCGCGACTTCCAGAAATTTTCGGTGACATCGGGCAAGAACTTCCCCGGCACCGGTCCGCTGGGCCCATGGCTCGTCACCACCGACGAGATTCCGGACCCGACCAAACTGACGCTGACCACCCGCCTCAACGGCCAGCAGGTTCAGCACTCCGGCACCAACCTCTTGATCTATTCGGTGCCGCAGATCATCGCCTTCTGCTCGGACTTTACCCCGCTCCTGCCCGGCGATGTGATCGCCACCGGGACGCCGGAAGGCGTCGGCCATCGCCGCAATCCGCCGCTCTGGATGAAGTCCGGCGATGTCCTGGAGGTGGAGATTTCCGGAATCGGGACGCTGCGGAATCACGTGATCGAAGAACGATAACAGTGCGGCTCTAGTTCGGAAAATGCTCGACGTGAGTTTCGGCCGTCCGGCCCACATAAAGGGCGCGCCGGCCTGAGAACGAGACCATGTAACCGGCGCAACCGGCCGCCGCCACCCGTCTGCAAAAACCTTCGTACGTGTATCCTGGGACCAATTGCTGGGCTTCCTTGATCGCCGTCTGTATCGGCCCGGCATCAAAGCTATCGCCAACCGGGACGTCGAGCTTGTGCATGGCAAGTTCGACGCTGTCGCCATCGGGCATGTAGTACGTCGCCACCGAACGCCGGAAATCGATGGCATAACTCTCAAAGCCTTCCCGCATCAACGCCGCGACGATCTGCGGGAAGGTCATGGTATTGCGCTCGGCGCCGTCGAGGCAGGACCTGGCGACGGATTTCTTATGCTCGTTCATGAGTTTTCCCTTTTGCGATAGGCATTAGCTGGTTGGGAGCGCGGTCATGCGGTGGTGCTCGACGGTGCGCTGCAGGATGCGCTGCAGGGCACGGCGTTCGTCGGCCGTGAGATGGTCGAAGAATTCCGTGTCGTTGCGGTCGGCGAGAGCGGCGAGCTCGGGCAAAAGCCTGCGGCCGCGGGGTGTGAGCGCGAGGGTTTGCGCCCGGCCGTCGTCGGGGTCGGCCTTGCGAACGACGAGCGACTTGCCGATCAGCCGGTCCGCCAGCTTGGTGATCGCGCCCCGCGTCATCCCGAGTTCGTCCGCAAGGCGGCTCGGCGGGGTTGGGTCGCGGCCGTAAAGTGCGCGCATCGTCACCCATTCCGCGGCCGTGACGCCCTTCGCCGCAAGCCTGAGCGCGAAGGCGTGCGACACGTAGTTCGAGACGTAACGCAGCCAGAACCCGAGATGGGCCGTCAAATCTGAGACGTGTGCGGATGTCGAGGGCATGATTGACAAGGAAACTATATCGAGATGATTTCCTAGTCAACTAAGATGGCTGGGCTTGCATGGTCCGGGCTTGGCGCAGGTCGAGGCTGCGGTTCAGGCGGCCTTGCTCAATTTGTCATCTGGCGGCGAACGATACACTCTGGAACAGTGCGCCGAATGCGCTAAATGGGGGCAGCGTAAAACAGGAGATCGACACGATGATGCGTTGGCGAGTTTTGGCAGCGGCGGCCGTGCTGATCCTGCCGAATGCGGCAGGGGCCCAGGATTATCCGAACCGCCCGGTCAGCCTCGTGGTGGCGGCCGCGGCCGGTGGCCCGATCGATGTGTTCACCCGCATCATGGCCGAGCGCATGAACCCGATTCTCGGCCAGAGCGTGACGGTGGAGAACGTCGGCGGCGGCGGCGGGACGCTGGGCGGACAGCGTGTCGCCAAGGCCCAGCCGGATGGCTACACGGCGCTGCTCGGCACCATTGCGACCCACACCAACCCGCAGCTCTACGGCGACAAGGCGCTGTACAACCCGCGCACCGATTTCGTCCCGGTGGCGCTGATCGCCGAAATCCCGCTGATCCTGATCGTACGCAAGGACTTTCCGGCCAACACCTTCGAGGAGTTCGTCGCCTACGCGAAGGCGAACCAGGGCAAACTCAACTACGGCTCGGCCGGCGTCGGCTCCGCCGCGCATCTGGGCTGCGTCATGCTCGATCGGGCGCTTGGCACCAACATCCAGCATGTACCTTATCGCGGCACCGCACCCGCAATGCAGGACCTGCTCGCGGGGCGGATCGATTTTCTCTGCGACATCGCCGTCACCGCGGTGCAGAACATCAAGGGCGGCAACGTTAAGGGTCTTGCCAATCTGTCCGGGCAGCGCTCGGCGGTGCTGCCCGATCTGCCGACTGCGGCGGAGAAGGGTTATCCCTCGGTCCAGGCCTACACGTGGACGGCGATCTTCCTGCCGAAGGGCACGCCGCCGGCCGTGGCGGCGAAGCTCAACGCCGCCGCCGTAGCGGCGATGAACGGCCCGGGCCTGCGCGAACAGCTCGACAAGCTCGCCGCCACATTGGTGGCGCCGGACCGGCGGACGCAGGCCTATCTGGCGAATTTTGTGAACAGCGAATGGGACAAATGGGGCGCGGCGATGCGCGCCGGCGGCGTTCTGCCGAAGTGATCCGGCGCACTGCGGCCTCGTCGGAGTTCGGTGGATCACGCATATCGGCGAGGCAGGCAAAATTTCGTCTACAGTCCGGCCTCGATGGCGCGGAGCAGCTTGAAGCGCATCGCGTCGTCATTACTCGCGAGCGCGATCACGAAACGCACCCGCCCGTGGCTTGAGGTGTCGGCATAGCCCGCGAGCGTGCGGACTCCGTCGAGCGAACCGGTCTTGTTCATTCCGCCGTCATGGCCGCGAAGCAGCCCGGCGTAGGGCGCAAAAAGCTCAAGCACTTTGGCAAGGCCACGGGCGGTGAAGCGGTTGTTGCGGCTGATGCCCGAGCCCTCCTCGAGATAAATGGCTTCGGCGAGGCCGTGCGCGGCGAGGATCCCGTTCGCGACCTCGAGTGATTTCTTGAGACTGACGGGCCCGCCAAGGCGGTGTCCGCCAATCTCCAGAAAGACCTGGTTGGCGATGAAGTTGTTCGAGGCACGGAGCAATTCGACGAGGATCTCGGAAAGCGTACGCGATTGCTGGTGAATGTAGACCGGCTCCAGTCCCTTGGGCACGGTTCCGATCGCGACCTTGCCCTTCACGCTGCCGCCGGCTTGCTTGATGAAGGCGGCAATCAACTCGCCGGCATATCGCAGGCTCACCGCCGGGTCCTGGCTCAGGCTGATGCGGCCGCTGCCGTTCGGGCCCCGCAGCCGGAACTGAGCGACCGCGAGCGGGGTGATCGGCGTCTGCTTCTCGCCGGAACTCACCTTGTTGCCGTTGCGCACGGCGGCGATGGTGTTGAAATTCACCGCCAGCGCGGAGTTCAGCGCATTGTAGGCGTCGCCGGTTCTCTCGATGCCCGGAATGCGGAGACTCGAAGGATAGTAGCTCGCGTCGATCACGATGCCGGTGATCGGCTTCTTGCCGATCTTCGCGACCAGCTCGGTCGCGAGCGGCGCCAGCTCTTCTGAAATCAGGAAAGGGTCACCGCCGCCGCGAACGTAGAGCACTCGCTTGTTGTCGAGGTAGAAACGGGTCTTGAAACGGTAGTCGCCGCCCAGAACCTCCATCGCCAGCCAGGCCGTCACGATCTTGGTGACCGACGCAGGGACGAAAGGCTCATCGATGTTCTGAGCGACCAGTTCGTTGCCCTCGGCGTCCATCACGAGCACCAGCCCCCGTGGAGCGAGCGCCGCGACCGTCTCCTTGACGTCGGCCAGAGCCTGGGCGGGGAGCAGAAGACACGCGAGAACGAGCAGGCGAGACCACATGACGACTCCAGCGCGGGGAAACGTCCGTAAAATTCGAGCCGTGGTAGTGACACTCCAGCGCCAAGTCGTCAAATCGGCATGTTGCGCTGTTCAGCCGCCGTAGTCAGTTGACCTTGATGTGATTTGCTTCGACGATCTGTTTCCAGTGAGCGATCTCGTCCACCATCTGGCGGCGCATCCCGTCGGGCGTGGTCGGCATGGCGATGTTGCCGCCTTCCTTGAGCTTCTGGCCGACGTCCGGGAGCGTGAGCGCGCGATGAATCTCGGCGTTCAGACGGTCGACGATGGGGCGCGGTGTGCGCGGAGCGGTCGCCATGCCGAGCCAGGACATGTACTGCACGCCCGGCAGCGTTTCGGCAACGGTCGGCGCGTCCGGCATCAGCGGATAGCGAGTCGGCGAAGTCAGCGCCAGAACTCGGAACTGGTCCGTGGCGATGCGCGGGAACGCAGAGGTTGCGGGCTCCAGCATCACGTCGACGCGCCCGGCGAGGACGTCGGCAACGGCGGCCGACGAGCCGCGATAGGAGACTGGCAGCATGTCGATCCCGGCCTTCATTCCCACCCAGGTGCCGATCAGGTGATAGACCGCGCCCAGCGAGGTGATGACGTAGCTGAGCTTGCCGGGCTGCTCCTTGGCGCGCGCCAGCATGTCGGGGAACGACTTGATCGGGGACGCCTTCGGGACCGCGTACACAAACGGATACGAGCAGACCATGGTGATGCAGGCGAAGGTGTTGTCGCCGTCGAACGGGAATTTTCCGACTGCCGCGCCGCTGGCGTAGCCAGCAGTCAGCAACGTCATGGTGTAGCCATCGGGTGGCGCGTGCGAGACGATGGAGGCGGCGATCCCGCCACCTCCCCCGGTGTTGTTCTCGATCGTGACCGACTGGCCGAGCGGGCCCGCCATCTTGTCGGCGAGCAGTCTGCTGATGATGTCGGGGCTGCCGCCCGGGCTCGTGCCGACCAGGATGCGCAGCGAACGTTGCGGCCAGTTCTGCTGGGCGTGGACAGGCGGCGCCAACCCCGCGGCAAAGGCAGCGGAAAGTGCAAGAGTTCGGCGGCGAGTCAACAGCATGGCGTTTCCTCTTGTTGCCGGTGTCGTTTGGCCCGGCTTGGTCGTCAGGTTAGCAGGCATGCAGCGGTCTGAAAACGATGCTGTGCCGGCGCTCGACGGGTGATGGCGCCGCAAGGTCCCATGCCGTTTGCGCGTGCGGTCAATGTGACGGGCGACGCGCCGAAATCTGCGCGTCGTGAAGCGAGGTCCTAATCCTTCGGCAGCGAAAACTCGTCGAGATATTTCTGATACTCGTCCTCGACGTCGATCTGCAGCGTGGCCAGGATACGTATGACCGAATTGTAGAACGCGATGGTCAGCACCAGGTCCATCAGGCGCTCGTTGTCGAGGCTCTGGCGCAGCTCCTGGAACGTGCGCTCCGAGATCGACAGGCCATGCGTCATCTCGCGGGCGGCACGCAGCACCGCCTTGCTCAGGTCGTCGAGCGTGCTCGGCCGGCCTTCGGTCTCGTCCGCGATGGCGCGGATGTCGTCGTCGCTGACGCCGAACTCCCGGCCGATCTTGATGTGGTGCGAATATTCGTAAGCCGAGCGTTCGAGATAGCCGACCTGCAGGATGGCAAGTTCGCGCAGGCGCGGGTCGAGCTGGCTCTCGTGCCGGATGAAATGCGCGAATTGGTGCCAGGCGCGCGTGGCGACCGGGCTATGCACGAGGAGCCGGTGCAGGTTGATGTTGCGGGCCAGCAGTTCCTGGAATTCCGGCTGAAGATCCGAGCGGTCGAGATAGGGGAGCCGCGCCATCGTGGAGTATCTCCGCTCAGTCCTCGGATTTTTTCGGCTTGTCGTCGAACCGCGCCGGCGCCTCCGGCATCACGCCGCCGCGCTGGCGCGCCAGCGTGTCCTCGCCGCTCAACTCCCAGTCGCCAGCGGCCGCGCGCCGCGCGAAGGTCTCCCAGCGGTCGGTCCAGTCGCCGAGGCTGTAGCCGTGCCAGGGCGACTGCACATTGAGCGGATAGAGGTCGAGCTCCTCCCACAGCGCGCGGGCGTGCTCCATGTATTCGCGGGTCGGCAGCGCGAGCGGCGCCATCGGATATTTGCGCGTGGCGTCAACCAGCATGCCGGAGTCCGAAGTCTTGGGGCCGTATTGCGCACCCTGCACGCCGCCGCGGTGCGGCACCAGCAGCACGTCCTCGATCGGATTGGTGCGGTAGGCGAGCGACCACAGCACTGCGTCCATGCTAGCGGGGTCGATGTCCTCGCTGACGCCGATGACGATCTTGCCGCAGTTCGACTGCAGCGTGGTCGTGCCGTGCAGCGCGCGCCATACCTCGGTGCGCGGCATGCCGTCGGCGAATTGCAGGAAGATCACCGGACGCAGGTTGGTCAGGCGTTCGTGCATGACCACGCGGCGCACGCCCTTGATTCCCATGCGGTCGCGCAGATGGTTCAGGAACAAGGGCTCGTATGCGACCTTCTTGATCACGCTCGATTCGCTTGGTGTCACCTGGCTGATGATCGAGGCGAACACGGGCGCGCGCTTGTGGGTGATGGCGGTGACCTGCATCGGCATGTTGTAGCCTTCGAGCGCGACGTAGCCGTTGCTCTCGCCGAACGGCGCCTCCGGTTCGAGCCGCGACGGATCGATCAATCCCTCGATCACGATCTCGGCGCTCGCCGGCACGTCGATGTCGATGGTGCGGGCCTTGGCCATCGCGATCGGATGGCCGGCCAGCGCGCCGGCGACGCCGAGTTCGTCGAGGTCGGTGGCGAGCTTCTGCGGTCCGGTGAACATCACCACCGGCGCGCAGCCGATCACGATCGCGATCGGCATCGGCTCGCGGCGTTCGCGATATTTCAGCCAGTGCAGGTAGCCGCCGGCGCCGCTCGCCTCGCGCGCTACCATGCGCACCACCAGCCGATCCGGTGACTTCAAGGCAGCCCTGTAGGTGCCCATGTTCTGGATGCCGGTGTCGGGATCGCGGGTGATGCACAGCGTGGCCGTGAGATAGGGCGCGGCGTCGAAGCCCGGCGTCGAGACTGGAACCGGCAGGCGGGCGACGCCGCCGTGCTGTCGAAGTTCCGCGCCGGCGATCACGACCTCCTGGCAGGGCGGCGACCGGACGGAAATCGGCGCGATGGGATTGCCGATGGCCTGCATCCAGGCTTCGCCGATCCGCTCGACCGGTTGCCCCATACCGAGCGCATAGATCTCCGGCGAGGCCGCCAGCGCCCCGACCACCACCGGGATGTCATAATGCCGACCCTTGGAATCGGTCACATTGGTGAACAGGAATGCGCGCCGCTCGCTTTCCGGCACACCGCCCAAGAATTGCCACCGCACCAGCGGATGCAGTTCGGTGTCCTTGTTGATCGGGCGGTCGATGCGGACCAGGAGACCGTGGGCTTCGAGGTCGGCGAGATGCTCCTGGAAATCGAGCCGCGGCCGGCCAATCTCGGGCCGCACGGGGGCGCGCTGAGGCGCAGGTTGGTCGAGCATGCCGAGGCTCCGAAATCACGTGCCGCAACCTAACACGGTGGTCCGGATATGCCACTCGATCCGCCGGACCGGATGCACTACTGTTCCGCCACGCTGGGCGGTCGCATGCACAAGCAGGGGATCATGACCACGCAAACCATCGACGTTCATGCGCATGTCTTGACCGAAGAGACGATACGGCTGCTGCAGAGCGAGGCGCCCAAGGCCGCGCCCAGGCTCACCGAAATCGACGAGCAGTTCGGTACCCTCGATGTCGCCGGCAGTGTCTATCGGCACTTTCCACGGGGCGGCTGGGATCTCGACCGGAGGCTCGCCGACATGGCGGCCTCCAAGGTCGACGTGCAGGTGCTCTCTGTCTGTCCGCAGACCTTCGTCTATGGTCAGCCGCCCGCGGTTGCGGCCGGCTTTGCGCGCATCCAGAATGAGCAGCTCGCCAAGCTGGTGAAGAGCCATCCGGATCGTTTCCTCGCCATCGCCACGCTGCCGATGCAGGATCCCAGGCTTGCCGCCGACGAACTGCGCTACGCGATGCGCACGCTCGGTCTCAACGGTGCGCAGATCGGCTCGAACATCGCCGGCAAGAATCTCGACGATCCGGAACTCGAGCCGGTGTGGGCGACTGCGTCCGAACTCGGCGCCTTCATTCTCGTCCATCCGATCAATGTCGCCGGCATGGACCGGCTTGGCTCGTATTATCTCAACAACCTGATCGGCAACCCGCTCGATACCACGATCGCGGCGGCCTGCCTCGTTTTCAGCGGCGTGCTGGAACGCTATCCGAACCTGAAGTTCTGCCTGTCGCACGGCGGCGGCTTCGTGCCTTACCAGCGGGGCCGTTTCCTGCATGGCTGGCACGTCCGCGACGAGCCGAAGAAGAAGCTCAAGATGCCGCCGACCGAGTCGCTCGACCGGTTCTACTTCGACACCATCACCCATTCGGCCGACGCGCTGAATTTCCTGGTCGGCAGCGCCGGTTCGGACCGGGTGCTGCTCGGCAGCGACTATCCCTTCGATATGGGCATGCCGGACGGCGTGCTGCAGGTGAAGAACCTCTCGATTCCGCCGGCCGAGCAGACCGCGATCCTGGGCGCGCGTGCCCGCGTGCTGTTGGGGGCGGTCGATCGACCGGCAGCACGCGCTGTCCGCGCGGTTTGACGACGGATCGGCGGCACCGCCGGCCGAAACCAAAAATCCGGGATTTGGGATGCCGCTGGCCGCGACCCCGGTCTTCCGCGGCAAGTGCGAAGAAGCGTTTCAGGAATGAGTCGGCCGTTCGTCCCCGCTGCCTTGCGGGCAAGGATGCCGGATGCGTCGCGGGCTATTGCGACGAGCGCGCGACGGAATACCGATCTCGGCCGGGTTCGCGCGCGAACATCCGGGCTCGGCGGCCGGTGCAGCCGTAGCAGCGGCAGACTGCGTCCCGCTCATCGCTGCCGTCGCGACCGGCCGCTGGGCGGCCAATTCCGGGCGCTTCACCTTGTGGGTACGGGCGGCCGTCTTGCAGCCGGGCTCGCATCGAATCAGCGGCGGGTCTTCTGGAAAGAAGATGGCGCCGGAATAAACCTGACAATCCAATCCGCATTGTCGCAGTCCTGCTATTCCCGGGTGCGCAGAACCTGTCTTGAGCGCGGCAAGCGAGTGGGTTCATCCGCGCGTCATGCTGCATGGCAGCAAAGAGCGTGCCATCCACTTGTCATTGAACTGTAAGAAATAATTTCCCCTCCGCGGCAGAGTTCGCGGCAATGCAGGAGCGTCTCTGCCTAAAATCTAGGCGCTGCCGCACCGAGGGCCTGCGCCTTGTCGCCGGCGGCTCGGCTCCGCTGGAGCCTTGCGTCCGAACGTAGTAGAGAGAGCGCCCCTCAGTGACTCGCCGCATGACCTCCTCTGAAATTCTCCGAAAGTCCCAATCCCGTTCCGATGTGCGGCTTGCCGCCGACATCGGCGGCACATTCACCGATATCGCGGTGTTCGACGCCCGCACCGGCAAGCTCGCATTCGGCAAGGCGCTGTCCACGCCCGGCCGGCTGGTCGACGGCATCAATGCGGGGGTCGACAAGGCTGGCAGCAGCTACGCCGCGGCGGGGCTGTTCCTCCACGGCTCGACCATCGCGATCAACACCATTCTGGAGCGCAAGGGCGCGCGCACCGCGCTCCTCATCACGCGAGGCTTCCGCGATATCTACGAGATTGGCCGCATCAACCGGCCGGATGCCTACAACCTGTTCTTCCAGAAGCATGAGCCGCTGGTCGAGCGGGCGCTGCGGTTCGAGGTGCATGAACGCGTCCTGGCGGATGGCGAGATCGACACGCCGCTCGACGACGCCGAAATGCCGCATTCGGCCGGAGGTTTGCCGAACTCGGTATCGACGCGACAGCGATCCTGTTCCTGAACTGCTACGCCCGGCACGACCACGAGGCGCGTGCCAAGGCGATCCTGGAACGCAATCATCCCGACATGTTCGTGTCGGCCTCGCACGAACTGTCCGAGGAATATCGCGAGTTCGAACGCTGCTCGACGGTCGTGGCCAACGCTTATGTCGGGCCGATCGTGCGCCGCTACATCGGCGAGATCGACGACCATATCCGTGATGAAGGCTTCGGCGGCTCGTTCCTCGTCGTGCAATCGACCGGGGGCCTGTTCGACGCCGAGCAGGCCAAGAACCATTGCGTGCGCATGCTGGAGTCGGGGCCGGCCGCCGGCGTGATCGGCACGCAGGCGCTGTGCCACACGCTCGGCTTGAAGAACGCCATCGCGTTCGACATGGGCGGCACTACCGCGAAGGCCGGCGTGATCTACGATGGCGAAGCGCTCACCACCGGTGCCGCGCTGATCGGCGGCTACGAGAAGGCGCTGCCGGTGCAGATCGCCATGATGGATATATTCGAGGTCGGCACCGGCGGCGGCTCGATCGCCCGGCTCGAGGCCGGCGGCCTGCGGGTAGGTCCGCAAAGCGCGGGCGCGGCGCCAGGCCCCGCCTGCTATGGGCTCGGCGGTCACGAACCGACCGTGACCGACGCCAATCTCGTGCTCGGCCGCCTCGGCGCGGACCGTTTTCTCGGCGGCGAGATGCGACTCGATGTCGAGGCGGCAAAGCGCGCGCTCGACGACAAGGTCGCCAAGCCGCTCGGCATGGATGCGATCGCCGCCGCGGACGGCGTCCTGCGGATCGCCGCGACCGCGATGTCCTATGCGGTCAAGGGTGTGACCACTGAACGGGGCCTCGATGCCGGCGATTTTGCACTGGTGGCCTATGGCGGCGCCGGTCCATTGCATGCGGTCGCGGTGGCGCGCGAGATCGGCATCCGAAAAGTGATCATTCCGGTCGCGCCTGGCGTGTTCTCGGCGTTCGGCATGCTGTTCTCCGATCTGCGTTACGATTTCGTCCGCACCTGGTTCACGCGGCTGGAAGATGCGGCCTTCGAGGCCATCGAAAAGGTCTATGACGACCTGGAAAACCAGGGCCGCGCAGCAATCGCGGGCGCGTCGGTCAAGCCGCAGAAGATCGTCGTCAAGCGTGCCGCCGACATGCGCTACGTCGGCCAGGAACACGCGGTGACGGTCGACCTGCCGATGACGGTGTTCACGCGGCAGGACCGCAAGGCGATCAAGCGTCACTTCGACGCCATGCACCAGCGGCGTTATGGCACCTCAGCGCCCGATGAGCGCGCCGAGATCGTCAGCCTGCGCAGCACCGTCACGGGCGTCATGCGCAAGCCGCCGCAGGAGAAGATCGCGCGCGGCAAGGGTGCGCCACACAAGGCGGCATTCACCGGCAAGCGCCCGGTGTTCTTCGACGGCAGGTTCCGGCCGACGCCGACCTATCGGCGCAGCGCGCTACTCGCTGGCAATCGCATCGTCGGACCGGCCTTGATCGAGGAGCACGCCTCGACAACCGTGCTTGCGCCGGGCGACCGGCTGGAGGTCGACGGCTACGGTAACCTGGTGATTGCCGTCGGCCACTAGGCCCGAACTGATTGGTGCGCGGCCCATCGGCTGCTCATGCAAGCTGGATGAAGGAAAGGCATTGGGCGGCGTATCGAAGAGATCAGACTGATCTCGACCGCTAAGGTCTCCTCTGAGTTTCCGCTTCCCAGCGCATGCTCGACTCCCTATGCTCCGGCGGGACTTCCGCTTTGGCCGTTCATCGCGAGAGATAAAATTTCCGAATGGTAATTACTCAGCCGTAGCGGGATAGGCTGGCTAGGGCCTCCTGAGCAGAGTACAGACATGAATCGTCGTAAAGTCTTGCTGCTAGCGGGCGCTGCGACAGCATCACTTTGGCCCGTGAATCTCCTCGCACAGCGTGGCAAAAAAATCCCGCTCCTTGGTGTGTTGCTCTATGGCGATCCGAAGACGGACCCGAACATCGAGTCGTTTCGGCATGGCCTGGGCGGCCTGGGGTATGTCGATGGTGAAAACATCACAATAGGATATCGATACGCTGACGGTAGACCCGAGAGGTTGCCAGAATTGGGAGCCGAGCTTGTGCGGCTCAAGCCAGACGTTTTGCTAGCGCTTGGCGGGGATGTTGTACGTCACGTCCACACTGAAACGAAGACGATCCCAATCGTTTTCGCAATCAGTTCGGACCCAGTACGCAGCGGGTTGGTGGCGAGCCTGGGGCGACCTGGCGGCAACGCCACTGGCTTTACCTTCCTGCAGGATGAGCTTGCCTCAAAGCGGCTCGCGCTGCTTAAGGAGGTAGTGCCGAGCATCTCTAACGTTGGTTTTCTCTTCTACCCCATGCACCTCGACAACGAACTGCGCGAGGCCGAGCGGGCGGCGTTAGCTCTCGGTGTGAAACTCCATCCTGTCGAAATGCGTGGGTCGGATGATCTCGATCGTGCCCTGGACCGCTTAACGCAAATCGGCGTCGATTCACTGTACGTGGTTTCATCGCGCCCGACTGTGGCGAGTGTCACTCGGATCTTGGCTTTCGCGACAAAGAATAAGCTACCTGTGGCTGGCGGCTGGGGTACTTGGGTCGAGGCAGGGGCGCTTATTTCATACGGCCCGAACGTTCTCGACATCACAAGGCAATCGGCAGTCTATGTCGACAAAATTCTGAAAGGCGCGAAGCCCGCTGACCTCCCAGCGCAACAGCCCACACGATTTGAGTTGTTCGTCAACCTGAAGACAGCGAAGTCGCTCGGACTGGCCATCCCGGAATCGTTCTTGCTGCAAGCTGACAAAATAATCGAATAATTTTCCCTCTGGGCCACTTATGTCCCCGTGGCACTTAGCGGATGTGCCCAGATGTCTGCTCGGATGTTGACTTAAGGGACAGAGAGGACGCCGCGGATTAACGCCCTAGCAGCCCCAATGCCGGCCCCCGCTGGAGGTTGACGATGGTGATCACGCTTGGCGCGGCCGCCGGTGAGCGTAGGCCGCAAGACGTCTTGGAGCCCATCCGGTTTGATGCAGGTTCTCTCCATTGGTTCCCGCGCAAAGCGGGAACCCAGGGTCACATGTACGGCACTGGTGACTCTGGGTCTTTGGGTCCCCGTCTTCCCAGGGACGACCGGACGGTGTGAGCGCTTCCAGGATAGGCCTCGAGTTGCCAGAATGGGGCCTTATCGCCCCACGCATTCTCAGGCCGGCGCGTGGACGTGGCTCTTCAGCCGGAACGACAGCGCAATGAAGATGATGCCCTCGACGATCGCGTAGATCGCGATCACCCACACGAGTGCAAGCGCCCCGGCACCGGGAACCAGCAAAATGCCAATGCCGAAGAGCACCGAAAGCACGCCGCCCACGATCAGCAGCCACTCGTTGTCGATTTCCTTGCGAAGGCGAATTGCGCCGATGATCTGGAAGATGCCGACCGCGATCGCCCAGCCGGCGATGAAGAACAACAGCACCAGCGCGGTGATGCCGGGCCAGAGAAACGTCAGGATGCCGGCGGCGATGCCGAACAGCCCGATCACGACAAGCCACCAGCGCGGCGCCGGCGAGCCTCCCGTGATGGCCGAAACGATGGCGAGGACGCCGTCAACCAGGGCATACGCGCCATAGAACAGAACGAGCGTCAGCAGCGTCAGCCCGGGCCAGACGAACGCCAGCACACCGAAGATGATCGCCGCGATGCCGCGAAGCAGCATCAACCACCAGTTCTTGGCGAGTTGGTTGACCATGGCGGACCCGAGGCCGCCTGCGGGGTGTGGTGGGGTTGGCATGGTGGTCATAGGTTGGTCCGCCTTGTCGTTTTGATTTGATCTGGATCGAAGAACAGCCAGGGCTGCCGTCCGGCAGATCGAATCACCTGTATCGCACCAATTCTTCCAGACTGCGCCAAATCGCGAGCCGGGAGGATGGACATCATCTGATTACCAGCCGCAAGCTGACCCGGCGCTTTTTCCTGGAGCGATTTCTGGAGCGCTTTCCGCCGGCCGCCGATGTAGAATATATCCCAGTGCCCGATGAGGCAACGCTGGTCGGCTCAAGCCGCCTCAGGCCGTGCCATCTGGTTTCGGATCACCTGCAATTCGTTGACTTTCTCTTGCTCTTCTTCCAGCAAATTGATGATCTGCCGGCGCTGGGTGGCGTCGGTTGCCCGTTCGAGCAGCCTGCGATACCGCTCGACGTTCTGCTGGTAAAGGAAGCGTGCCGAATCCATCGGAAACTCCAGGCTCTAGGCGCGAATTATCGCTCAGAGGTGTGACGACGCGATGAAGTCAACGCGTCGAATTGAATCGGAAAGCGGAATGAAGAAGAAGTCCCGGAAAGACAGCCGCCGCAGGGCGGACCCGGTCGTCACCGAAATCGTGCGCAACGGCGTCCTTGCCGTCACCGAGGAAATGAAGACCAACCTCATGCGCACGGCCTACAACATCATCATCTACGAGGCCCTCGACTTCACCACCGGGTTGTTCACGCCGCAGGGCGAAACGATCTCAATCGGCATCGGGTTACCGATGTTCATCCGCGGCATGGCCGAGACCGTGAAGGCCAAGATCCGGCATTTCGGTACGGACGACATCAAGCCGGGCGATATCTACGTCACCAACGATTCGTACCTGACCGGCAGCCATCTCAATCACGTCACCCTGACGCTGCCGATCTTCCACAAGCGCGAACTCGTCGGGTTTTCCTGCTGCATGGCCCACTGGCTGGACATCGGCGGCACCCTCGGCGGCATGACGACCGACATCTATTCGGAAGGGCTGCAAATCCCGATCCTGAAGTATCAGGACCGCGGCGTCGTCAATCAGACCGTCGTCGAGTTCATCAGGCAGAACGTACGATTGCCGAGCCGGGCGATGGGCGATCTGCGCGCCCAGGTGACGGCGGTGAAGACCGGCGAGCGGCGCTTCCTGCAACTGATCGAGCGCTATGGGCGCGACGCGGTGCTCTCGTCGATCGCCGACATCATGGACAACGCCGAGACCCTGGCGCGGCAGCGCACGCGCACCATCCCGGACGGCACGTACGAGGCCGAATCGTTCATGGACGACGACGGCATCGACATCGGCAAGCGGGTGCCGGTGCGGGTGCGGGTGATCGTCAAGGGCGACGAGATGACGGTCGACCTCAGCGACGTCTCCAAGCAGGTCCGCGGCTTCTACAATTCCGGCATCACCACCGGCCACGCCTGCGCGCAGGTCGCCTACAAGTGCCTGACCTCGCCGACCGACTATCCGATCAACGACGGCTCGTTCCGCAGCCTCAAGACCATCGTTCCCCCAGGCCGGGTCATCAGCGCGGTGCGGCCGGCGCCGATGCGCTGGTGGATGACCTATCCGATGACCATCGTGGACACGATCTTCAAGGCGCTGGCGCCCGCGATCCCGGATCGCGTCATCGCCGGCCACCATGCCGATCTGCTGGCGTCGTCGTTCCACGGCATCGACCATCGCAGCAACGAATTCTTCATCGGCAGTTTCGGTCCGCTGGGCGGCGGCTGGGGCGCTAAGCGAACCGAGGACGGCGTGTCCGGCACGGTCTGTATCAACGACGGCGACACCCACAACAGCCCGAACGAGCAGGCCGAGTTCAAGTTTCCGATCGTGGTCGAGAGTTATGCGCTGGTGCCGGATTCCGGCGGCGCCGGGCGGCGGCGCGGCGGCCTGGGGGTCGAGCGCGTGGTGCGGGCGCGCACCAACATCATGGTCAACAACCAGAGCGACCGCGCCCATTGCCGGCCGTGGGGCCTCGACGGCGGTCTCGACGGCACCGGCAACGCCGTCGAACTGCGCATCGACGGCAAGTGGAAGACCGATTTTCCGAACGCCAAGGTGCTGGTCGCGCAGCTCAAGGCCGGCGATGCCTTCACCATCCGCTCCGGCGGCGGCGGCGGCCATGGCGATCCGTTCGAGCGTCCGGTCGAGGAGGTGCGCGAGGACGTGCGGCAGGGCTATGTCAGTGCGCAGGCTGCGGCCGAACTCTATGGCGTTGTCATCGACGCGGAGACGTTCGTGGTGGATATTTCGGCGACCGACAAGCTGCGCGAGGCGGGGCAGAATGCGGGCGCAGTCAGCGCTTGAGCTTCACCGTGTAGGACATC
>JBFXEX010000035.1:0-48013 GCA_050179645.1 Xanthobacteraceae bacterium
AAACGGGTGCCTCCATGGCTGCACGTGCTGTCAGCCGTCATCGTCGCGATCCGCACCGCGATCTCGGCGTTCTGGATCCTGTCCGCCAATTCCTGGATGCAGACGCCGGCCGGTCACGAGATCCGCGACGGCATCGCCTTTCCAGTCGACTGGCTGGCGGTGATCTTCAATCCGAGCTTCCCGTATCGCCTCGCGCACATGCTCTCTGCCGCCTATCTGACCACCTCGATGGTCGTGCTGGCGGTCGGCGCCCGCTACCTGCTCGCCGGCCGCCATGTCGAGGAAAGCCGGACCATGCTGCACATGGGCATCGGCATGCTGGCGCTGCTGGCGCCGATCCAGGCATTCATCGGCGACCAGCACGGTCTCAACACGCTGGAGCATCAGCCGATCAAGATCGCCGCCATGGAAGGCCACTGGGATGGCACCAAGCCCGGTAGTCTGGTGCTGTTCGGATGGCCGGACGAAAAGACTGAATCCAACCTGTTCGAGATCGCCATTCCGCATGCCGGCTCGCTCATCCTGACCCACAGTTTCGATGGCCTGTATCCCGGCTTGAAGAGTGTACCGCCATCGGAGCGGCCGCCGGTGGTGCCGGTGTTCTTCGCCTTCCGCATCATGGTCGGCATCGGCGTGCTCTTGATCGCGCTCGGCTGGGCCGGGGCCTGGCTGTGGTGGCGCGGCCATCTCGAGACTTCGCGCTGGTACCTGTGGCCGGTCGCGCACGCCTGGTGGCTCGGCTTCGTCGCGGTGCTAGCCGGCTGGGTCGTGACCGAGAGCGGCCGCCAGCCCTGGGTGGCCTACGGCATCCTGCGCACCGCAGACGCCATTTCTCCGGTACCGGCAGCGAGCATCGCGACCACGCTGGCGCTGTTCGTCGTGGTCTACGGCATCGTCTTCACCATGGGCATCTACTTCATCAACCGGCTGATCGCCAAAGGACCGGAAGGTGCCGCCGTCGAGCCGCCGGACATGCACGCGCCACGAAGCCCAATCTCGGCGGCGGAACGAGCCGGCCGCGAGGCGGTGTCGCGGCCGCGCTGAAGAGGGAGAGGCAGATGGAACCCTATCTCCCGGTAATCTGGGCCGCGCTGATCGGCACCGCAGTCGCGCTCTACGTGATCCTCGACGGCTTCGACCTCGGGGTCGGCATCCTGTTTCCGTTTGCGGCGGACGAGCACGAGCGCGACCAGATGATGAACTCGGTCGCGCCCTATTGGGACGGCAACGAGACCTGGCTGGTGCTGGGCGGCGGCGGGTTGTGGGTCGCCTTTCCGCACGCCTATGCGGTGATCATGCCGGCGTTCTACCTGCCGGTGATCCTGATGCTGCTCGCGCTGGTGTTCCGTGGCGTGGCGTTCGAATTTCGCTGGATATCGGAGTCGAGCCGAGCGTACTGGAATTTCGCCTTTGCGGGCGGCTCGACGCTGGCGGCGTTCTGCCAGGGCGTCATCCTCGGCGGACTGGTGAGCGGCATCCAGGTGGAAAATGGCGTCTTTGCGGGCGGCCCGCTTGATTTCGCCACGCCGTTCGCAGTGCTGTGCGGCATCGCGGTGGTGACCGGTTATGCGCTGCTCGGCGCCACCTGGCTGGTGATGAAGACGGACAGTGCAGTGGCGGCACGCGCCCGAACGCAGGCGAAATGGCTGCTCATCGGCGTGATCGGGTTCATGGGCGTCGTCAGCCTGTGGACGCCGTTGGCGTTCGAGCGGATTGCGTCGCGCTGGTTTACCATGCCGAACATCCTGTGGCTGTGGCCGGTGCCGGTCCTCGCCGCCGCCACGGCGCTGATGCTCTGGCGCTGGCTCGATGCAGGGCGCGACGTGCCTCCGTTCCTGGCTGCGATCTTTCTCTTCCTGCTCGGCTACGTTGGCCTGGTGATCTCCAGCTATCCGTACATCGTGCCACCTTCGCTGACGGTGTGGGAGGCGGCCGCCGCGCCAGCGAGCCTGATGTTCATGCTGGTCGGAACCGTTATCCTGCTGCCGTTGGTGCTCGGCTACACCGCGTTCGTCTACTGGCTGTTCCGCGGCAAGGTTCGGGCTGGCGAAGGCTACCATTAGGGCCCGATTCCGACGTTCGCGTCATCCTGCGGTTCCGCCAGACATCAAATTATCCCATACAAAACAGAGCTTTATCGGTTTCGGGCAAGCGGATTTGAACCCCGGGCGTCGCTCCGGCGACTAATAGCCAAACGGGGATCACTATCATGAAGCGTTTTTGTCGTGTGGCGACTGCCGTCGCCATGTGCGTTGCCGCGACCGCCTTCGCGACGCAGGCGTCCGCCAATCCGTTTGCCTGGCTGGGCCTCGGCTATGTGCCGACCGATGACGGCAACCGGGCGCGAGCCGACCTGCAGCGCCGGCTTGTTGAGTACCCGACGCGCGAAGCGCCGGGCACGATCATCGTCGATACCGCCAACACCTACCTGTATTATGTCCTCCCGGGCGGCCGCGCGATCCGCTATGGCGTCGGCGTCGGCCGCGAGGGCTTCACTTGGTCGGGCGTGAAGACTGTCGAACGCAAGGCCGAGTGGCCGGACTGGACTCCACCGCCGGAGATGATCGCCCGCGCGCCTCACCTGCCACGCTTCATGGCTGGCGGACCGACCAACCCGCTCGGCGCGCGCGCGATGTATCTCTCCGGCAGCTACTACCGCATCCACGGCACCAACGCGCCGTCGACCATCGGCAGCCGCGCGTCGTCGGGTTGCATCCGCATGGCCAACGAGGACGTCATCGACCTCTATAGCCGCGTGAAGGTCGGCACCAAAGTCGTGGTGCTGCCCGCATCCGAGCGCCGCGCCGCGATCGGGTACGGTCCGAACCCCTGACCGCGCGAAGCCCTTCCGAATGCACGAAGAGCCCCGGACCGAAATCCGGGGCTCTTGCGCGTCAGCTTCGCGAAATCTTCGTTCGCTATTTTGAGTAATTGATGACCGGCGGCGGGTCGCCGAACTTGTAGCTCAGCGCGAGACGAGCCACGCTGAGATTGGTCCGGCCGGTGGTGTACTCGACACCGAACGTCGGCAGCACCGGTACCCGATATCCGACAAACGTATCGCTCGCGAACTGGTGGTAGAGGTACTCGCCGCGAACGATCCAGTTGAAGGTTATGGCGTATTCCAGTCCGATACCGCCGACCCATCCGATCCTATTCGCGTCCAGCGAGCCCGGATTGCTGACGGGCGTCAGGAACACCTCGTCCGCGGTGGTCTTGAGATTGGCGAAGGCCACGCCGCCGGTGATGTAAACGAGCAGGCGGTCGAACGCGACGCCTGCGCGTCCGCGCACGGTACCCACCCACGCGACCTCATGGGTCGAGGTTGCGAAGCTGCCCGGGACGAACCCGGCACCGGGCGGGATGCTCTCGATCGGACCGACGGTCCCCTCGCCCTTGACACCGCTCCAGGAGAAGTCGCCCTCGATGCCGACGACAAAATTGGACGCGACCTGCAAATTGCATCCGGCCTGTCCGCCGGCAACGACGCCGCTGCCATTCGTGCTGACGTCCATCGGAACGAAACCGTAGGCGACGGGATCGGGCAGCGGATTGCCGTACGTATTGGATTTGGTCCAGCCGCCGCCTACGTTCGCGCCGATATAGCAGCCGCTCCAGTTGTAGTACACGACCGCGGGCGGCGGCGTGTATGCAGGTGCGCGCACCGGAAGGTCGGCGGCCATGGCGGGTCCCGCGACCAGCGCCGTGAGCGAAATGCCCGCAAGCAGAAGCTTCTTCATGTTGACACCCCCCGCGCAACTCGACGCCCCTCTTCCATCCCTAGCACCTCCGCGCCAGGGGTTCTGTTGCGTGCCGGCAACAATCGAGAACTGAAATACAGCCGCCGCTTCGCTGGCGTCAGCCCGAGCAGGCGCGGGCGATTGCGAGGAAGTGCTCGCTAACCTGGCCACGCGTCACCTCCATGCGGGTGACGTCCGGGCCTTCGTCGACGAATGACAGTTCCCAGCCGGCGTCAGAGCGCAGCCGCACCCGGCCCGACTCCTCGGCCTTGGTCAGCTTGCCGGCCTGGCGGCGGGTGAGTTGCGTCTGCGCGCAATTGGCCAGCGTCTGGTAGTTGCCCTCGAGCGGCTCGATGTTGGTGGCGCCGAGCGACAGCCCGCCCGGCAGGCTGGAGCAGCCGGCGAGCACAAGCAGGACAAGCGCGGCAAGCGCGAACGGCGCACGTATCGTCAACAGCGTCGGCCGTCTCATGGCGGATTCTTACAACAACGCGCCGAGCTGGCAAAGCCGGCAGCCAGGTCGCCCGGATGAACGAAGCGAAATCCGGGACAAGCTCTCCGAATGAAAAGACCCCCGCATGCGGCTGCGCTCCTTGCGGGCGCGGCATTGGCGATTGCGGCGGCGTCCATTAGGGTGCGCGCTTTCGCGAAGGAGAGAGGCGTAGATGAACAAGCTCAAGGCGCGGCTGAAGTCCGGCAAGGCGTGCCTCAACGGCTGGCTGGCGATTCCGTCAGGCTTCTCGGCCGAGGTCATGGCACAGTGCGGCTTCGACAGCGTGACCGTGGACATGCAGCACGGCGTGCAGGACTACATGTCGATGGTCCAGTGCTTCCAGGCGATGGACCGCTATCCGATTACGCCGCTGGTGCGCATTCCGTGGAACGAGCCCGGCATCATCGGCAAGGTGCTCGACGGCGGCGCCTGGGGCGTGATCTGCCCCATGGTCAACACGGCGGCCGAAGCCAAGGCGCTGGTCAGCGCCTGCCTCTATCCGCCGGCCGGCAAGCGCAGCAGCGGCCCGATCCGCTCTTCGGCCTACGCTACCACGACGCCGTACCAGTCCTTCGCCAACGACGAGGTGCTGGTGATGCCGATGATCGAAACCCAGGAGGCGCTCGACAATCTTGAGGCCATCCTCGATGTTCCGGGCATCTCGGGCATCTATGTGGGCCCGAGCGACCTCGGCTTCTCGCTCGGCATGAAGCCGGTGCTCGACCGCGAAGAGCCGGAAATCTTTCCGATCTACGAGCGGCTCATCCGCGAGACCGGCAAGCGCGGCCAGTTCGCCGGCATCCACAACCTGACCGGCGCCTATGCGGCGCGCATGGTCGAGATGGGCTTCCGCTTCGTCACGCTGTTCTCCGACAGCGGGCTGATGTCGCGCGCGGCGCGCCTGGAACTCGCCATTGCCCGCAAGGATGCGGGAGATATCGCGAGCTGACGCGGGCAACCCGCTCGTCACGCGCGCGATCGGGAGCAGGCGCGTCAACGTCAATGGGGGTGGGGACTTCAATCTTCACAGGGTCCGCGACAAGACCCCACCCCGCCAGCGGCGCTTCGCGCGGCAAGCGACCCTCCCCACAAGGAGGGGGTTTAAGGCTGCACCGGCGGCGCATCAGTCGGGCTTACGAATCTGCGCGTCAGTCGAACTTAGGGATTTTCGCGTCGGCAACGACCTTGGCGAACTTGGCGACGTCGGCCTTGAAGAACGCGGCGAACTCATCCGGCGTACTGCCGACCGGCTCGTTGCCGGTGACGCTGATGCGCTGGACGACGTCGGGCGACTTCAGCACCTCGGCCATTTCCTTCTGCAGCCGCACGACGATGTCGCGCGGCGTGCCGGCCGGGGCGAACAAACCGTACCAGGAGCCGTCCTCCAGGCCCTTCACGCCGGATTCCGCGAGCGTCGGCAGATCGGGCAACGCCTTCAACCGCTTGCGGCCGGTCACCGCCAAGCCCTTGACCGCGCCGCTCTGCACTTGCGCAACGCCGGTGCCCACCGGCATGAAGCCGATGTCGATGTCGCCGGCCAGGAGCGCGGTCAGCATCGGCGCGTCGCCGCGATAGGGAATGTGCGCGATGTCGAGTCCGGCGCCGTGCTTGAACATCTCCGCCTGCATATGCAGCGGGGCGCCGACGCCGCTCGAGCCGTAGTTGAGCTTGCCCGGCTTGGCGCGGGCGAGCGCGATCACGTCCTGCAGCGTCTTCGCCTCCAGCTTCGGCGAGCCCACCAGCACGAACTGGCTGGCGGCGACCTGGGTGATCGGCTCGAACGCCTTCACCGGGTCGAACGGCAACGAACGGTAGAGCGCCGGGCTGGCCGACAGGCCGTTGACGGTGAGCAGGACGGTGTAGCCGTCCGGCGGCGACTTGGCGACCACGTCGGCGCCGATATTGCCGCCGGCGCCGGGCTTATGCTCGACCAGCACCGTCTGCCCGAGGCGATCGGACAGCTTGGTGCCGATGATCCGCGCCATGGTATCAACGCCGCCGCCCGCCGGGAACGGCACCACGATGCGGACGTTCTTCGACGGATAGCTCTGGCCCAAGGCCTCGCCGGCAAGGCCGAGCGCAAAGAGCCCCAGCGCGAGCGCGCAAGACAACCGCTTCATATCGTCACTCCCTGAGCGTTTCCTGGATGATCTTGTTTGGCGATCTTGTCCCGGCGGGGAGTCTTCGCGCCTTTGCGGCGCATTAGCAAGCGACGCAGGGTCGCGCCGGCGCTTGCCGAGGGCGCAAGTGGCACAGCTCCGGTCGTTCCCGCGCAAGCGGGAAGCCGGGGGCAAAGCATTCGGTATCTGTGACGTTGGGTCCCCGCTTCCGCAGGGACAAACGGAGAGGTTTTTCCGTCGAATAGAAGCCGGCGCTACGCCCGGGCGTGGCTGCGCAGCAGGCCGACGGCGTTGAGTTCGGCCTGCTCGCGGGCATCGAGTTCGGCGCGTTCGCGCGCTTGGTCGCGCTCGTCGAGCAGTTCGACTTTCTTCAATTCCTCGAACGCCTCTCCGAGCGCCGCCTGGGCGTCGTCAAGCTGGGTCTTGAGTTCGTCGGCCGAACGCTTGAGGTTCTCGCGTCGCACCATCGCGGCCTTGGCGTAGGTCGGATAGGCGAAATGCGCCGGATCGTGAATGCCGGCACGGTCCTGCTCGGTCTTGATCTCGCGCTCGAGGTCAGCAGCCATGCGGTCGAACTCGGCGATCATGCCTTCGATCTGCGCGACCCGGCGCCGCCTTTCGTCGACCTGAAACTTCTTCAGCTTGATGAGCGTGTCTCGTGACTTCATCGGTTGCTACTCCCCCGATGCCCCGGTTCTGGGGCGCCTCGTGCATGGCTTGTGCCGCGACGGGGCCTGCAAAAAGCGTCGTAACGGCGCACCGATCATGCTCCCGCTGGGCGCGCCGGAGGGGAGTGTGGGGGCACAGTGTTATTATTCGGTTTCCGTCGCACCGAGAATTTCCTTAAGCCGCGTATAGGCTTGGCCGATCGTGGTTGCTCGTTCCTTACCCCGGGCGAGGAAAGCTTCGCGCGGCCTGTAAAGGTTGAGCGGCGCTTCGACCTCGGCGGACGCGCCCGCCCAGCAGTTGGCCGGGCCGGATCAGTTCCTCCATGTCCGCATAGGTCGCCTGGCGGGTGCGGGCCACGATTGGCAGACTGGACGGATCGGCCGACCGGCGGCGGCGTCGATCGGCATCCCGCCACCCACCGACATGGCCACCCCGACCATTGTGTGCCGCGCCGCCCGGCTGCCGTCTGGCCTGCGTCGATCTGCTCGGTCTGATCGGCTAGTGTTTTTCATGCAACACTGCCGCGATGGAACGGATGCGGCGACCAATTCTTAACTTCGTGTTTACCCGCGTCGTTAATCATTGCGTCACCGTTTAAGGGGAGTTCAGGCGGCAACCGCCGGCCTGGACGGGGGCATGTGAGTCCTGTGAGTCGGCTAAACCCGAGTCCTAAAGCTGAACATGAACTGGCGCTTGGCTCAAAAACCTGTTCTGTGCAATATGTTAGGGCGATTCGTCGGAGTTTGCCCAAAGCGCGAGTGCACGCGTGAATCAGGATTTGTTAACCACGCGTCGTTAATGTTCCGACTCAGTGTGTCCCAGAGCGTTTCACGGGCCGCCGCTGCGGCGTGCCGACCTTAGCCGGTGCGGCGAGGAAGGGGACTGGCATGCGCGTTTTGCTGATCGAGGACGATAGCGCCACCGCTCAATCCATTGAGCTGATGCTGAAGTCTGAAAGCTTCAATGTGTACACTACCGATCTCGGCGAAGAGGGCGTCGATCTCGGCAAGCTGTACGACTACGACATCATCCTCCTCGACCTGAACCTTCCCGACATGTCGGGCTTCGAGGTTCTGCGCTCGTTGCGGGTGTCGAAGGTCAAGACGCCGATCCTGATCCTCACCGGTCTCGGCACCATCGAGGACAAGGTGCGGGGCTTAGGCTTCGGCGCCGACGACTACATGACCAAGCCGTTCCACAAGGACGAGCTGGTCGCGCGCATCCACGCCATCGTGCGGCGCTCGAAGGGCCACGCGCAGTCGGTGATCAACACCGGCGATCTCGTGGTCAACCTCGACACCAAGACGGTGGAAGTGAACGGCGCCCGCGTGCATCTGACCGGCAAGGAATATCAGATGCTCGAACTCCTTTCGTTGCGGAAGGGCACCACGCTCACAAAGGAGATGTTCCTCAACCATCTCTATGGCGGCATGGACGAGCCCGAGCTGAAGATCATCGACGTCTTCATCTGCAAGCTGCGCAAGAAGCTCGCCAACGCGTCCGACGGCAAGAACTACATCGAGACGGTGTGGGGCCGCGGCTACGTGCTGCGCGAACCGAGCGAGGACGAGGCAAGGATTCCGGCGTAACGATTTCCGCTGTTCATTGCCGGGCGTAGCCCGTCGAAGACGGGCGTAAGCGCCCGGGTGACCCGGCAATCCCGCGAGATACGAAAAACCCCGCCGCGAGGCGGGGTTTTTGTTTTGAGCCCTCGCGACATGGCGCGAGTTGCTGAGCAGAGACCAGCAAGGATGATCTGTCGGCCATGACGAAGCCGTTCCACAAGGGCAAGCTGGTCGCACGCATCTACGCCATCGTGCACCGCTCAAGGGCCGCGCGTAGCTCGTCAGATGGGTTGAGCGTCTGCAAAACCCATCGCTCTGCTTTGTGTGAAGATGATGGGTAGGGCTGCGCTTAATCCATCCAACGCGATCATTGCGATTCGGCCGACGATCCGTGTTCGAAGGTCGCACACAATCCTTGGTGGTTTCCATCGCCAACATCTCCGGATAGAGTTTTGGCAAACACAACCGGAGGAAACACCACAATGACTACCCGCGACCGCCGCCAGTTTCTGTCGCTCACGGCCGCCGCCCTGGCGACGACCGCGCTGCCTCGCGTTGCCGCGGCGGACACCTGGCCCACCGGCAAGCCGATCCGCGCCATGGTGCCGTTCAGCGCCGGCAGCACCATCGACATTCTTGGCCGCATCGTGCTCGAGCCGCTGTCGCGCCAGCTCGGGACGACCATCGTGATCGAGAACCGCGGCGGCGCCGGCGGCACCATCGGCTCGGCGCAGGTCGCCAAGGCAGACCCCGACGGCTTCACGCTGCTGATCAACGCCGCCGCCCATTCCGGCTCGCCCGCCGCCTATCCCAATCTGCCCTACGACGCGGCGAAGGATTTTGCGGCAGTCGCCTGCTTCGGCAGCGTGCCGAACGTCCTGCTGGTCGCGCCGTCGAAAGGCATCAAGACCATCCAGGAGCTCGTCGCCAAGGCCAAGGACGGCAACATGACATTCGCGTCGGCCGGCGTCGGCAGCGCCACGCATTGGGCGGCCGAGCGCTTCCGCGCCAGCGCCGGCCTCAAGGCGACGCATGTGCCATTTCGCGGCGGGCCGGAGGCGCTCACCGAAGTGATGACCGGACGGGTCGATTTCATCTTCATCGGCATTTCGTCCGGCCTGCCGTTCATCAAGAACAAGCAGTTGCTGCCGCTGGCGGTGAGTTCGGCGAAACGTTCGCCGACGCTGCCGGACCTGCCGACGACGCTAGAGGCCGGCTTCAAGGAGTCCGACTACAATTTCTGGAACGGCATGCTGGTGCCGGCGAAGACGCCGCGCCCGATCGTCGACCGGCTGCACGCGGAGACCACAAAGGCGCTGGCGTTGCCGGACGTGAAAGCCAAGCTCGCCGCGCAAGGCGTCGAGCCGGCGCCGCTCACGCCCGCCGAGATGGACGCCATGATCGCCCGCGAAATCGCGCTCAATCTCAAGATCGTCAAAGCGGCCGGGCTGAAGTTCAACTGACGTACGGTTCTTGCGAAGGGCAGAGATGCCGTATCTCAGGCATCTCTCATCTGCACGCCTGAACCAACCCCAGGTGCGGCGACCGACGCGATGCTCGCCGGCATCCACTTGCTCCCGGACATGGCGGCCCCCTGCCGGACAAGGTGGTGACATCCGATCGGCCTTGATACGTTGCATCTCGAACAACCAACGGACGAAACGAAAATGGCGAAGAAGCGCATGGTGCTCGAAATCGGCATGGGCACCGACATCCGCGGTGGCGACCCGACCAAGGCGGCCTGCCGGGCGCTGCGCGATGCGCTGTGGCACAACTCGCTGTCGATCGCGCCCGCGCTCGGTCAGCCGCTCGACGCAATGATCGTCGACGTACATATCGGCGTGCCGCGTCCTGAAACGGTCGACAAGACGCAAGTGCTGGCCGTCCTGCCGCACGGCGGCGGCACCGTGACGGTGACCGAGGGCGGGCTGGAGATCGTCAACGATGCGGGCACCGACCGCACCTTGATCGCCAACGCCTGCGTCGTCGTCAGCCTCGACGTTGCGTGAGGGAGATCACCTTGTCAAAGACGCGGGTCATTCTGGAAATGGGCACGGGCAACGATCTGCACGGCTCCGACTACACCAAGGCCGCGCTGCGCGCCGTGCAGGATGCGCTGCATCACAGCTCGCTGTCGTTCATTCGTTCATTGAAGATCGACAAGACCAAGCTGGATGTGGAAGTCACGATCGGCGTTCAGCGGCCGGAGCAGGTGGACCTCGACAAGGTCAAAGCCTCGCTGCCGATCGGCAACGTCACCGTGAGGGCCGTCAAGGGCGGGCTCGACGTTCCCGACCCGGAAAATAACGATCCTGCGGTCATCGCCAGTGCGGCCATCGCGGTGCGCATCGAAACGGCTTGATCCCCGGGGTCATGGCCGCATTGATGGGTCGACTGGCGCCTTGCTTTCGACACGCTCTTCGGGCGATGGCCAGCGGTAGTCCGGGAGCCGCAGCGCGTCGATGATATCCCTGCCGATCGTCAGTCTTGCGACCCCGGGAATGGCGAATGTCTTGATCACCTGGTTGCGGAACCACAGGCCAATCCGGGTCCTCGGTGCGAAGGCTGCGGCAAAGCGCTCCGCGCCTTGCTGCTTCGTGTCGATATAGGCGCGCAGGCGCGCTTCGTACTCACCAAAGGCCTGCGTGTGCCGGCCGCCGGCGCTGGCAAGCTCGCCCGCCAGCACGTAGGCGGAGGTCATCGCAAGGGCAGAGCCTTGCCCGGCCACCAACGACACGCAGAACGCCGCATCGCCGACGAGGGCAACGCGCCCTCGCGACCAGCTTTGCATTTTGATCTGGCTGACGCGATCGAAATACAGCTCGTGCGTGCGGTCCAGTTGCTCCAGGATGCGCGGGCATTCCCACTCTGCGTCGCCGTACCGCTCGCGCAGCATCGCCTTCTGCAGGTCGAGGGTCGCCGGCAGGGGGTCGCCGTCGATGGCAAAGACAAACAAGAACAGCGTGCGGTCGCCGCGCAGCGTGAAGCGCCCGACCATCCGCCCGGGCCGCCCGTACATGAAGTACACGTCGTCGTCCCGCGGGCGATAACCGGCGACCTCGAACGCCGCGACCGCATAGCCGAGCTTCTTCTCGAACCGACGCTGCGGGCCGAATGCGAGACGGCGAACGGCCGAGTGCAGACCATCGGCCCCGATCACCAGGTCGAATTGGCGCGGGGGCGAACGTCTGAACTCAACGTCGACACCATCCGCCTGCTCTTGAAGACCCACGATCTCGTCGTCGAAGATGACTTCGGCCGCAGCTTTGGCCTTCTCGAACAGCAGGCGTGAAAGGTCGCTGCGGGCAAGCGTGACGTATCGCCCGTTCGTCAATTCGCGAAGGACCCCGGTGCCAAAGCCGGTGACGCGTTCCCCGCGATCGGCCACGATCCGCAACTCGCGCACGTGATAGCCGGCGCGGTCGATGTCCGCCATCAAGCCCATGCGCTCGGCAATGTCGTATCCGAGCCCCCAGAAGTCGATGACATAGCCGCCCGTGCGCAATTCCGGCGCGCGTTCAACGAGCGTCGGCCGGAAGCCGCTTCGAGCGAGCCAATACGCCAGGGTCGGACCGGCGATGCCGACCCCGGAGATCAACACCGAGCTGTTTGCCATGGTGCGGGACAATACAGATATGACACGCGTATTTCATACGCCGCCTTCCACGGACAATGCGAACAACAGCATGATGGTTGCAGGGTCTGCCGGCCCGCGGGCCAGACTCGCCTCCCCGGCCCCCGCCGGGCGTGACACCATCGCCGCTGTCTTCCGCCGCCGCTTGCGCTAATATTCGTCGAAACGGCCGCGAGAGCCGGCCTGGAAAACGTAAGGGAGAAGACCATGATCCATAGGCGATCGCTGCTGGCTGCCATCCCGGCACTCGGGGTCACCTTCGCGGCCGGCGCCGCTTCGGCGCAAACTTATCCGTCACGACCGATCAGGATCGTCGTGCCGTTCCTGGCCGGCGGCACAGTCGACATCGTCGCGCGCATCATCGGCCAGCAGATTTCGGCGGAGCTCGGGCAGCCGGTGGTGATCGACAACCGGCCGGGCGGTGGCACCACCATCGCGTTGAAGGCGGTCGCGACATCGGAGCCAGATGGCTACACGCTGCTGCTCGCCAGCACCGGCTCGATGGTGATCAATCCCATCCTCTATAAGAAGATCGAGTTTCCGGGGCTGCGCGATTTGGTCCCGGTCGGCCTCCTGGTCTCGACCACCAACCTGTTTGCGGTCCGCTCGGCGCTGCCGGTAAAGAACATCACCGAGTTCGTCGCCTATGCGAAGGCCAACCCCGGCAAGCTCAATCACGGCGCGTCGCTCGGCGTGCCGCCGCACATGCTGGGCGAATTCGTCCGAGCCAAGACCGGCATCGATATGCCTTACGTGCCCTATCGCAGCACCGCTGCAGCGATCCCGGATTTCCTGTCCGGGCAGATCCAGGCGACCTCGGAAAGCCTGTCGGTCATGCTGCCGCATATCCAGTCGGGCGCCGCACGGCCGCTTGTGGTGGCCGGCCCGCGCCTGCCGGAGCTTCCCGACCTGCCGTCGCTCGATGAAGTCGGCCTCACCGGCTATCCGCCCGCCGTGTGGATGGGGATCGTCGCTCCCGGCGGCACGCCGGCGCCAATCGTCGAGAAGCTCAATGCCGCAATCAACAAGGGATTAAAAAACCCAGAAACGGAAAAGAGCTTCAACAAGATCGGCTTCCACACGCGGCCGGGATCAGTGCAGGACTTCGTCGCGCGCATCAAGGGCGATGTCGCCGGCTGGGATGCGGTCATCAAACTGACCGGCGTGAAGGTCGACTGATCGGCGGTGCGCAACATGCGACCGCCGAACCGCTGCAGTCATTCCGGGGCCGGCCGAAGGCCGGAGCCCGGAATCCAAGCGCAGCAAGGATATCAACATTGATGGATTCCGGGTTCGCACGCAGCCAAGTCTACGCAGGCTGCGTAGAGACTTGCCTGCTCCGCGCCCCGGAATGACAATCAGGGGTTCGTTGGGGACCAGCGATAGGTCTTGGCGCAGGCGCCGCCCATCAGCATCGCGCGTTCGCTATCGCTGAGGCGGTCGGTCTTGAAGAACGGCTCGACCGCCTGCTCGTAGTTGACGACAGCGTTGGCGCGGGTCCAGTCCGTGCCCCACAGGCAGCGCTCGAACCCCCAGGCATCGAATACGCGGGCAAGCGGGTCCCAGATGTCGGGAAACGGATAGGGCTTCTGCGACAGCGTGCAGGCGCCGCTCACCTTGATCACCACGTTCTGGCGCTTGGCCAGGTCGAGCACCTTCGGTAGGTCGGCCCAGGGCTCCGGCGGGGCCGGCGGCGTGCGCGGCTGCAGGATGCCCAGATGATCGATGATGAAGCGCGTCTCGGGATGCCGGTCGATCAGCGTCCTGCCCGCGTCCAGGTTGCCCCAGCACAGGATGTTGACCGGAAAGTCGTGCTTCACGGCCGCGCGCGCAATCCGGTCGAGACCTGGATCGGTAGGATCGCGATCGCGCCCGGGTTCTTTCGTCAGCATGATGCGGATTCCAACCGCGCCCGGCGTTCGCTTCCAGTCGGCGATGACGTCGGCCACCGCGGGATCGTCCGGATCGACCGGCTTGACGATGGCAAACCGTCCGGGATGGGCGCGCTGCACCTCGACCGCATAGCTCGCGTCGTATTGGTACAGCGAAAACGCGGAGATGAAGATCGCGCCGTCGATGCCGAGCTTGTCCATCGCCACAACCGTCTCGTCACCCGTCGCGCTGGCCGGCCAGTTCCGTACGCTGTGCCAGGGCCGCTTCGGCGTGTTCGCCTCATAGGCGTGGACCTGGGAATCGATGATCGCCATCGAGCATGCTCCGCAATTGCCAATAGAGCCCGGTATCGCAACAGGTCGCGCCGAGCGTGTCCAGCCCCATGAGGATCACGGACGCTTCACCGTTTGACGGGACGCATCAGACCGAAGGGACCTCAACGGCTGTCAACAGGCGGCGCCCGATCGAGTCACCAACGCAACAGCCACTGCGCCGCCGCCGCTCCCAAGAGGCTGACGATCAGGATCGCCAGCGGATACCAGGTCGCGACGAACAGCGGCGAATCATCGGTGCATTGCAGGGCATAGAGTGCGGCCGCGAGGCCTGCCGCCGCGAGACCCGCCACCGCGCCGGTCAGACCCGGCCAGGTGGATGCACCCTGCCGCAGCGCATAGAGCAGCGCCGCCAGCACCGGCAGCGCCAATAGCGGGATCGCCGTCAGGCAGACCAGCGAATTGCTGCCGACGAGCTTGGTCCGCCATTGCGGGCCGACCAGCACGAATTCGACCAGCGCCGCTGCGGCCAGAAGGATCGGAACGACCAGCAGCCAACTCGCGGCCGGCCCTACGTCGGCGCCCGGCCGGGCCAGCCGCAGCACCAGAACGCCGGCGGCGGCCGCCAGCAGCAGCATCTCGACGACCTTCAGATCGAAACGCACTGTCGCCGCAGCCGCGGCGAGATCGGCGCGCGGCCCGAGCATGATCCAGAACAGCAGGGCGGACAGCGCAAACCCAGCGGCCAGCGCGACGACGACACTGGCGGTCAGCGACCGCGACGGCCGCATGTCGGCGGCAAGCGAATGAATGAGTTCATCGGTGCGCATCGGACCCGCCCTGCAAACCAGATTTCCGGGCGAGCGCCGCAAGTGCGCGGTGCAGCGCGACCCGCACCGCACCCGGCGTCATGCTCAGACGCTGCGCGGTCTCGCCGATCGAGGCATCGTCGAGTGCGATCGCGCTGACGACGGCGCGTTGGCCGGCCGGAAGGCCGTCGAGATGCCGTTGCACCTCGCGCTCCGACATCGCCGGTTCGGCTGACTCCGCCGGAAGCGTCTCGAGCACGTCCTCGATCGGCACATGACCGCGGCTGCCGCGGCGGCGCAGCGCGTCGATCAGCTTGTATTGCGCGATCGCACGCAGCCAGGGGCCGACCGGCCGCGCCGGATCCCAGGTGTGCCGCTTGACATGCACGGCAATCAGCACCTCCTGCACCACATCCTCCGCGTCATCCGCATTTCTCCCGCCGCGCAGCAGGCCACGGCGCACCGCAGGCCGCAGCGCGACCGCGACGTCACGCAGCAACCGTTCGTAGGCCGCGGCGTTGCCGGCATTTGCGGCGCGCAGCCAATCCGCCCATTGCCGTTCGCGTTCGTTCACACGCTTCGCCCCTGTGTTTCGCGGTCACCAATGCCATTGTTACCGCCTCCCGGCGAAATCACGGCGTTGTGACCGGTTCGGCGCCCGCGCCCTGTAATGCGGGCGCCCGCCGCACCGAAGAACCGAATGCGAGGCCGCGGCGCGGTCTCGCCGCCCGGCCGCGCGGCCTGGCAGCCAATTCGTGCCGACCATAGAAGGAGATACCCATGATCAAGACGTCGCTCACCGCCGCCGCGTTCGCCGGGTCGCTGGCAACCGCCCTCACCATGATCACCGCCGCCTCGGCGCAGCAGCCGGCGCCGGCCGCCATGGAGAAGTGCTACGGCGTGGCGCTCGCCGGCAAAAATGATTGCGCGGCCGGCCCCGGCACCACCTGCGCCGGCACCTCCAAGGTCGATTACCAGGGCAATGCCTGGAAGAACGTGCCCAAGGGCACCTGCACCGCGATGAAGACGCCGAAGGGCACGGGCTCGCTCACCCCGATCAAGTCGTAAATCCGAAACGGCGGGGCGCGCGGTGACGCGTGCGCCCTGCCATTTTCGCTGCCGAACTGAGCGCCTGCGAGGTCACACAGTCATGCATGTTCCGGTACGATTGCCGGCCCGCGCCGGCATCGGCTTCAAGCCACAGCACTTCGACGCCATCCTGGCGGACGATGCGCCGATCGGCTTTGTTGAGATTCACGCCGAAAACTACATGGGCGCGGGCGGCGCTCCGCATGCGCAGTTGCGCAAGCTATGTGAACGCTTCGAACTGTCGGTCCACGGCGTCGGGCTGTCGATCGGATCGGCACGGCCGCTCGATCGCGCACATTTGGCTCGAGTAAAGGCACTTTGCGAGCGCTACCGGCCGGCGTCCTTCTCGGAGCATCTCGCCTGGTCGACCCACGGCGAGAGCTTCCTCAACGATCTCCTGCCCCTGCCCTATACGGCGGAAACGCTCGGCCATGTGGCCGCGCATGTCGACGAGGTACAGACCGCGCTGGGCCGGCAGATGCTCCTGGAAAATCCCTCGACCTACGTCACGTTCGCGGAGAGTACGATCGCGGAGACTGATTTTCTCGCCGATGTCGCCGCCCGCACCGGTTGCGGCTTTCTGCTCGACGTCAACAACGTGTTCGTGTCGTCGCGCAATCATGGGGCCGATCCAAACGCCTACCTGGCGGCGTTTCCACTCGACCTCGTGCGCCAGATTCATCTCGGCGGCTATGACGTGCAAGCGGACGACACCGGCGCCCCCCTGCTGATCGATGCCCACGGCTCAGCGGTCGCCGATCCGGTCTGGGCGCTCTATGAGCGCGTGATCGCACGCACCGGACCGCTGCCGACCCTGATCGAATGGGACAATGACGTGCCCGATTGGCCTGTGCTCGCCGCCGAAGCGCGCGCCGCCGACGCCATTCTGCAGCACGCCGCGCGCGCCTGCGCGGCGTAATGGAGGCCGCCATGCCCATTGCGCTGCAGGACGATTTTGCCCTCGCGCTGCTCAATCCCGAACAGCCGGTCCCGGACGGGGTCACCTCCCACACCGACAGCCGGCCGCAACGGCGTTTCGCGGTCTATCGTAACAACGTCATCGTCAGCCTGGTCGAGGCGCTGCGTATGCGCTTTCCCGCCACCGAGCGCATTGTCGGCGCGGAGTTCTTCGCCGTCATGGCGCGGGTGTTCGTTGCTTCGCATCCGCCGCGCTCGCCGATGATGATGCGCTACGGCGACGAGCTTGCGGCATTCCTCGAGACGTTCGAGCCGGTCCGCGAGCTGAGCTACCTGCCGGATATAGTTCGGCTCGAGGCGGCGCGCACCCGCGCGTATCATGCGGCAGACGCCGAGCCGCTCGATGCAGAAGATCTGCAATCGCTCGATCTGGAGACGTTGTGGAACGCTCGAGCGATGCTGCATCCTTCGCTCGAAGTCGTGCGGTCGCCCCATCCGATCGTCACCATATGGGGAATGAACAGCGGCGAGCTCGCGCTCGGCCCCGTTGACATGGATGTGGCCGAGGATGCGCTGGTGGCCCGTCCGGCGCTTGCGGTGCAGGTGCGGTCCCTGCCGGCGGGCGGCGCGGCGCTCGTGGCCGCGCTCGCTGCCGGTGCGAACTTCGGCGCCGCGGTGGCGCAAGCCGAGCGCGAGGCCGGCATTTTCGATCTCGCGGCCGTGCTGGCGGTGCTGATCGGCGCCGGCGCGCTGACGGACATCGTTCTGCCCGAATAACGCAAAGGATGACCGCGATGACCGACGTCTCCCGGACTTCGCCCGCACAGCCGGTGACCGCGTTGGTCAACGGGCTGATCGGCGCGATGAGCGCCATTCCGTACTGGTTCCTGGCGCTGCTGACGCGCATCTCGATCGCCGCTGTGTTCTGGCGGTCGGGACAGACCAAGGTCGACGGCTGGCGCTTGTCGGACTCGGCGATCGAGCTGTTCCGCACCGAGTACAAGCTGCCGCTGATCGATCCGGTGTTCGCCGCTTACATGGCGACGATCGCCGAGCACGTCTTTCCGTTGCTGCTGGTAATCGGTCTGGCGACACGCTTCGCCGCGCTCGCGCTTCTGATCATGACATTGGTCATCGAGATTTTCGTTTATCCCGAAGCCTGGCCAACACACGGCACCTGGGCCGCATGCTTCCTGCTGTTGATGATGCGCGGCGCCGGGCCGGTCTCGCTCGATCATCTGATCGTCCGCCGGACCGCATGACTGCGTCGAACCGGCGGCGTCTTGCAATTACGGAACGACTGGTCCACAATTACTTGGCGCAACCGTGATCGAAGGAATTTCGCACCTCCATGGCCCGACCGCGCGAGTTTGACGTTGTGGCGGCGCTCGACCGCGCCATGGAGGCGTTCTGGACGCGCGGCTACGAGGCCACCTCGCTCGACGACCTGTGCGAGTTCACCGGGCTCAGCCGCTCCAGCCTCTACGGCACCTTCGGCAGCAAGCGCGACCTGCTGCTGAGGGCGGTCGACCGTTATGTCGAGCAACGCTCGCAGAGCCTTTCGGCGATCCTGACGCAGCCGTTGCCGGTGCGGGAGTGCTTCGCGGCGCTGCTGCGCGAATTCATCGGCCAGATCGTCTCCGGCGCCGGGCGGCGCGGCTGCTTCCTCGGCAATTGCGCCGCCGAATTGCCGCGGCACGACCGCGCCGCGATGGTGCGGGTCCGCCAGGGGCTCGCCCGCAACGAGGCGATCTTCCGCGCCGCGATCGCGCGCGGCCAGGCCGCCGGCGAGTTGCCGGTCGACGCCGATGCCGATGCGCTGGCACGCTTCTTCACTGCGGGGCTGCAAGGCCTGCGGCTGGTCGGCAAGGTCAACCCCGATCGCGCCGTGCTCGAAGACATCGCCCGCACCATGCTGCAAGTGCTCGATCATCCCGGGCCGCACGCGTCCCGCCCGGCCACGCGCGCCAAGGAGCATTAAGATGACCGCGAAGCCCCGTGATTCCGCACCTGCGCTCGCCATCGACCTGGTCGACGGCGGCACCTTCGACCTGCAGGACGCCAAGCCCCAGACCTTTGAAATGCTGGTGTTCTATCGCGGGCTGCATTGCCCGGTCTGCAAGACGTATCTCTCCGACCTGGAGACCAAGCTGCCCGAATTCGACAAGCGCGGCGTCGACGTGATCGCGCTCAGCACCGACAGCCGCGAGCGCGCAGCCCGCAGCAAGACCGAGTGGGGCCTGAACAACCTGCGCCTAGGCTGCGAGCTGCCGATAGCGACCGCGCGATCCTGGGACCTGTTCATCTCCAAGGCGATCCGCGACGGCGAACCGTCCGAGTTCAGCGAACCCGGCCTGTTCCTGGTGAAGCCGGACGGCACGCTGTTCTTTGCCTCGCGCACCAGCGCACCCTGGGGCCGGCCGCCGCTCGACCAGATGTTGCGCGGGATCGACGTCGCGATCGAACGCAAGATGCCGGCGCGCGGCGAAGCCTGACGAATCTGGCCGCGCTCCTTATGGGAGGCGGCGACGACAGGGCCGATCAGGCCCGACAACGGGAGGACACACGATGGACCAGCGAACACGTCCGGCGCCGCGTCTGGCGCCGCTGCCGGCAGATCATATGCCCGAGCTCAAGGAACATCTGGAGGTGGCGCGTCAACGGATGGGCTTCATCCCCAACAGTATGCTGATCATGCAGCGCAACCCGAAGCTGACCAAGGCGTTCGGCATGCTCAGCGCCGCGATCTGGGATCCGGACGGCAAGGTCGACCGCAAACTCAAGCGCTTGATCTCGCACGTCGCGAGCCGCGCCGCCGGCTGCCAGTACTGCATGGCGCACACCGCGGAAGGCGCCGCCAAGTACGGCGTCGACGACAAGAAACTCGATGCGGTGTGGGACTATCAGACCAGCCCGCTGTTCAGCCCCGCCGAGCGCGCCGCGCTCGATCTCGCGGTCGCGGCGAGCTGCGTGCCGAACGCCGTCACCGACGAGATGTTCCTGGAGCTGCGCAAGCACTGGAGCGAGGACGAGATCATTGAGATCGTCGGCGTGATCTCGGTATTCGGCTTCCTCAACCGCTGGAACGACACACTGGCGACCCCGCTGGAGGAGTCGCCGCTGCATTTCGGCGAACAGCATCTCGCCGCGCGCGGCTGGGAGGCCGGCAAGCATCTGCGTTGAGGCGCGCAGTCCGAGACAAGGCCGCCGCGCCGCGCCGACCTGAGGTCAATCGAAGTCGCTCTCTCCGTTCGTCCCCGCGGAAGCGGGGACCCAGGATTGAGAAGCGCTGGATTCCCGTTTGCGCGGGAATGAACGGAGTTTGCGAATCGATCGAACGAGTTGCTCATATCGATCACGCGCGTTGCCACGGCGTTGTGATCCGGTGCACGGCAAATGTGAATCAGATCACGCAAGGATGCGGCTAACCTCATCGCCGTCGTTTCGACGTTCATGGAGGGCAATATCTTGAACCGACGTCATCTCCTGGGAGCTCTTGCGCTCGCCACCACGCTTTCGTTCGCTCCGCTCGCGCATGCGGCGGACAAGAAGCCGTTCAATCAAAAAGCATTCGAGGCCGCGCAGGCCGCCGGCCATCCGATCCTGATCGACGTGTCGGCACCGTGGTGTCCGACTTGCAAAGCCCAGGCACCCATCCTGGCGCGTCTGCAAGCCGAGCCACGCATGAAATCGCTGGTGGCCTTCAACATCGACTTCGATTCGCAGAAAGATCTGCTGCGCAAGTTCAACGTGCAGCGGCAGAGCACGCTGATCGTGTTCAAGGGCAAGAAGGAAGTCGGCCGCTCGACGGGCGACACCAACCCGGGCTCGATCGAAGCACTACTCAACAAGTCGATCTGACCCCGCGGTTAACGGCAGATGGGCAGCATCGGGCTCGCACTGATCGCCGGAGTGCTGTCGACGCTCTCGCCGTGCGTTCTGCCTTTAGTGCCAATCGTGGTCGCGACCGCGCTCGGCGAGCACCGCCTCGGGCCGGTGGCGCTCGCCGCGGGACTCGCATCGTCGTTCGTAATCATCGGTCTTTTCGTGGCGACGGTCGGCTTTGCGGCCGGCCTCGACCACGAGCTGTTTCGCGCGGTGGCGGCGGTGCTGCTGATCGCGGTCGGCGTCGTCCTGCTGGTGCCGCGGCTGCAGACGCAGCTTGCCACCGCCTCGGGCCCGATCGGCGACTGGGCGCAGTCGCATGCCGGCGGCTTGACGGCTGGCGGCCTCGGCGGCCAGTTCGGCGTCGGCCTCCTGCTCGGCGTAGTGTGGAGCCCGTGCGTCGGCCCGACCCTCGGTGCCGCCTCGGTGCTCGCGGCCCGCGCCGAAGATCTGACCTGGGTGACGCTCACCATGCTGGCCTTCGGCATCGGCGCCGCGCTGCCGCTCTTGGCGATCGGCATGATGTCGCGGCAGACGCTGGCGCACTGGCGCAACCGGATGCTGGCCGCCGGCAAGGGCGGCAAGGCGCTGATGGGGGCGCTCCTGATCTCGGTCGGGGTCCTGATTTTGACTGGACTCGACAAGCGCATCGAGGCGGCGCTGGTCGAAGCTTCGCCGGCGTGGCTCACCGAACTGACGACGCGGTTCTGACCGGAGCACCGAGCCGAGCGTAGGCAGACGGGTGGGGCTCTGTCGTACCCGCAAGATGCCACGGAACCTGAACGCAACCGCTACCGGCCACCGGCAACGACGCGCAGCGCCGGCACCGGCTTGCGCGCTGGCATCCCCGCGGCCGGTGCATAGAGCCCGCGCCGGTCGGGCACCGGCCGGAAGCTCTCGGTCAGCCCGACCACTGTCTCGGCGGCGCCCAGCACCAGATGGCCGTCATGACTCATCACCCTCGCCAAGCGATCGAGCACGTCTGTCTTGGTGGCCTGGTCGAAATAAATCAGCACGTTGCGGCAGAACACCACGTCGAAAATGCCCAAGTGGTTGAAATCGGAGAGCAGGTTGAACGAGCGAAACTGCACCATCGTGCGGATATCGGGGGCGATCTGCCAAGTGTCGCCGATGCGGGTGAAATACTTGATGAGCAGCGCGATCGGCAGACCGCGCTGGACCTCGAAGTGGCTGTAGATACCGGATCGGGCCTTCGCCAACACGTCGCGGGACAGGTCGGTGCCGATGATCTCGATTCGCCATCCGGCGAGCCGCGGCGCTATTTCCCTGAGATACATGGCGAGCGAATAAGGCTCCTGCCCGGTGGACGTTGCGGCGCACCAGATGCGCAGCCGGCGCACGTTCGCACGCGCCGCCATTAGCGCCGGGATCATGATGTCGCGGAAATGCTCGAACGGCCGCTTGTCACGGAAAAAGAACGTCTCGTTGGTGGTCATCGCCTCAACGACATCGGCGGTGAGGGGCTCCGACCGTCGGCCTTTCTTGAGCTCCAGCACGAGGTCGGCGAGCCCGGATAGACCGGCCCGGCGGGCGACCGGCAGCAAACGGCTTTCGACCAAGTATTCCTTGTCCGCCGAGAGAACGAGGCCGGAGCGCTCGCGCAGCAGCTTGCGAAGGTAGTCGTAGTCGGTCGGCGTCATGACCAGCCTCCGGAAAACAATCGCGCAATTCGGGCCGCCAGTTGATCGATCGGCAGGATGGCGGAACACAGTCCGGCTTTCGCGACCGAGCCGGGCATGCCCCACACCACGCTGCTCTCCCGGTCCTGGGCGATGACGCTGCCGCCCGCCGCCACGACATCCGCCGCGCCCTGCAGTCCGTCCGATCCCATGCCGGTGAGGACGAGCGCCAAGGTTGCCGGCCCCCACACCGCAGCCGCCGAAGAGAACAGCGGATCCACCGCCGGTTTGCAGAAATTGATCAGGTGGCCGTCGTCGAGCACGATCCGGGTGTCCGCGCCCGAGCGAACGACCCGCATGTGACGGCCGCCGGGCGCTACATAAACCCGCCCGGGATACACCGGCTCGCCTTGTTCCGCCTCGCGCACGCACAGATCATTCGCCCGCGCCAGATGATCGGCAAAGATGCCCGTAAACGTCGGCGGCATGTGCTGGGTGATGAGAACGGGCGCCAGATCGATAACCGGACCCAAAGCGCCGATCACCGCGTTCACCGCCTGCGGTCCGCCGGTCGACGAACCGATCACCAGAGCCCGCGGCGCGACGCGCGAGAACGGCCGCAGGGCCCGACCGGGACCCGGGTCCGCTTCCACTGCATCCGGGACAATACTGGGGCTCGCCCTGCTGATCGGCGGGCGATGCCGCGAGATCGTCGGGACTGGAGTGGTCTTGCCGGCGGCGGACCACCCGAGCCTCCGATGTCGGCCAGAGCAAAGCGCGCGAATCTTGTCGATCAGGTCGCGTCGAAATGTCAGCGATCCGGTGAGATCGCGATTGGTTTCCGGCTTGGTGAGGTAGTCGAGGGCGCCGAGCCCCAACGCGCGCAGGCTGACCTCGGCATTGCGGCGGATCAGCGTTGAAACCATCAGCACCACGAGATCGCGGCGCATCTCCAGGAGCCGCGGCAATGCTGTGATGCCGTCGATCTCCGGCATGTCGACGTCAAGCAAGACGACGTCGGGCGCGGTGCGCTCCAAGTGCTCGATCGCCTCGCGGCCGTTGTGCAACGCCGCCACGACCTTGAGGTCCGGCTCGGCATTGATCCAGCGCACCATCATCCCGCGAGGGACAACGGCGTCGTCAACCACCATCACGCGGATCGCATCCGCGGCGCGCGTCGTATCCAGACGAGGGGCGGTGAGGATTCCCATTCGCGAAAGACGAGCCGACAGCGGGCCGGGCGAGTGGCCGATGCGGTCAGATCAGCCCGACCTCCTGGAACTTGGCCTCGACGATTTCGCGATCGAACGGCTTCATAATGTACTCATTGGCACCGGCATGCAGGGCGCGGGCGATATGCGCAACGTCGTTTTCGGTGGTGCAGAACACCACCCTCGGCCGGTCGCCCTGCGGCAGGCGCCGCAGAATCCGCAAAAATTCGTAGCCGTCCACCTTCGGCATGTTCCAGTCGAGCAGGATGGCGTCCGGCATCTGCTCGCGGCATGCGGTCAGCGCGGCTTCACCGTCCTCAGCCTCGGAAATCTTGAACTCGAGGCCCTCCAGGATCCGCCGCGCCACCTTGCGGATGACGCTCGAATCGTCGACCACCAGACAGGTCTTCATCTCGAACCTCCTTGCTCCCACGGGACTTCGGCCCCGCCTCGCACATCGTCGCGACGCGGTTCGAACCCGCGCTGCATTTGCCGTCACGCCGCCAGATTCTCCGCGGCGCCCTCGATCACACGATCCACGTCCAACATCGTCAACAGCCGCTCGTCGAGGCGATGCACACCAGCCGCAACGCGCGCCAACCGAACGTCGAGATTCGCCGGCGGCGGCTCGCGCCCGGCCGACGGCAGCATCACCACTTCGCCGATCTGGTCGATCAGCAGGCCGTACGACTCGCTTCGCCACTCCACGCCGATCGCCATCGGGGCCAGAGCGTATGCGCCGTCCGGCAGACCGAGCCGCTGCCGCATGTCGATCATGGTGACGATGCGGCCGCGCAGGTTGATCAGCCCGGCGATCTCCGCGGCGGCGAGCGGCACCGGCGTCATCCGCCCCGGAACGAACACGTCCTGCACCCGCCCGATCGGCACGCCGAACAACTGCCCGCCGATGGTGGCGGTTACGTACAACGCGCTCTGCTCGGGGTTCACGCTCATCGCCGCTCGCTCACGCCGCAAACTCGAATTCGGCGGTCTGTTGCTTGAGCGCCACGATCAGCCCCTGACGGTCGAACTTGGCGACATAGTCGTTGAGACCGGCGCGCCTGCCGCGCTCGATCGTGTCCGTCGACACCATGGTCGAGAGGCCGATGATCGGCACCTCGGCGGCGCCGGGATAGCCATGTGCTGCCGCGGCAAGCTTGAAGCCGTCCATGCCGGGCATTTCCATGTCGGCAACGATGACGTGGAATCGCTGGCCGCTGCGCAGCAGATCGAGCGCCTCCAGTGCCGAACCGACCGGCGTCACCGCATAACCGGCCGCCTTGAGCACCGGCGCGAGCATGTTGCGGAAGAACGCCGCATCGTCGATCAGCAACACATGATGCCGCGTTGTTTTGGATTCCGGCCGATCCTTCCAGCCGACCCAATCCTCGTAGGCCATCGGCAGGAAATGCGCGAGATCGATGATCTCGGTTGCCTGCTCTTTGACGACCGCGGTGCCGATGACGCCCGGCCGCGCGCCCGCCGGCTCGATCTCAAGGCGGGCTTCGACGATGTCGACGATCTCGTCGACCAACAACGCCATCGAGCGGCCGCCGCCGACGAACACCACAAGCGGCTGCCGGCCGGCAGTCTTAATCGCCACGGACTCGGCGGCCGGGACCAGCGGCAAGAGCTGGCCACGATATTGCAGGAGCGCTCGACCGCCCGACATTTCGATCGTGGCGGCGTCGATTATTTCGAGCCGCGTTACCAGCGACAGCGGCACCGCCTTCGGCTGGGGCGATCCGGCACGGAACACCAGCAGGGATTCCAGCGGCGTTTCCGGCGATTGGCCGCTGCTATTCGGTGCGGCTTCGGTTGCCGCGCGCGGCGCCTCGATGGCGCTCGCCTGCGCCACCCCGTTGGGATCGACGATCAGGATGACCGAGCCGTCACCCAGGATAGTGTTGCCGGAAAATACGCCGATGTGGCGCAGCTTGCTCGACATCGGCTTGACGACGATTTCCTCGGTGCTGAGCACCGCGTCGACCATAATGCCGTAAGCCTGCCGGCCGACCTGCGTCACCACGATGAAGCAGCGGTCAGGCTCTGCCGCCCGATTGAAGCCAAGCAACTTGCTGAGATCGACGAGCGGCAGGAGCTTGTCGCGCAGCCGCAGCACCGGCGCATCTTTGATGCACTCGATGCGATGGTCGGAATTCGACCGCACGCGCACCAGTTCGACCACCGCAATCTGTGGAATGGCGAAGCGGGTCCCGGCCACATCGACGATCAGCGCCGGGACGATGGCGAGTGTGAGCGGAATTTTGATCTGGAAGCTCGTGCCCTGGCCGGGCGTCGAGCGCACATCGATTGTGCCGCCGATCCGATCAACATTGTTGCGTACGACGTCCATGCCGATGCCCCGGCCGGAGATCGTGGTGATCCGGTCGGCGGTCGAGATGCCGGGCATGAAGATGAACTTCTGGATCTGGGTCTCGGACAGGTTGGCGATCTCGGCTTCGGTGGCGAGGCCCTTGGCGATCGCATTAGCCTTGATCCGCGCGGTGTCTAGGCCGCGGCCATCGTCGCACGCCTCGATCAGGATGTGACCACCCTCGTGACGGGCCGACAGCCGGATCAAGCCGCGCTCCGGTTTGCCGGCAGCACGCCGCTCGGGCGGCGATTCCAGCCCATGATCGGCAGAATTGCGGACCATGTGCGTTAGCGGATCGCGGATGAAGTCGAGCACCTGCCGGTCGAGCTCGGTGTCGGCGCCGTACATCTCGAAATCGACGGTCTTGCCCAGTTCCGCCGAGAGGTCGCGCACGATCCGCGGCAATTTCTGCCAAACATTGCCGATCGGCTGCATTCTGGTCTTCAGCACGCCTTCCTGCAGCTCGGCGGTGATGTTCGCGAGTCGCTGCAACGGCCCTTTGAATTCGGAGTCGTCGTTGCGACGGCCGATCTCGACAAGCTGGTTGCGCGTCAGCACCAGCTCGGACACCAGCGTCATCAGTCGCTCGAGCGTGTCGACATGGACCCGGATCGACTGCCGGGCGACCTGGGGATGGCTGCTCCTGTGCTCCCGACCCTCCTGGCGCCCGGGAGCGTTTGACGCACTCTCGTCCTGTTCCGGCTCGGCCGGTTCGTCGTCGGGATTTGGAAGTTCTAGAAAGGCGTGTTCGAGGTCGCCGACCGGCGCCTGGCCGGGGTGCGGCGGCCGCCCGATCGCCTGCGGCTCCATCGTGCCGATGGTTCTGCCGCCACCGGTGCGGTCGGCTGCCTGGACCGACATCCGCTCGAGCCGATCGATCAGGTCGCGGTCGTCGCCCGGCATCTCGGCGTGGTGGCGCTCCAGTTCGTCGAGCACCTGCTTGATGCGGTCGAGGGTGGCGAGAATCAGCGAGACGGCCTCGCCGGTGACCGGCGCACCGTCGCGAAAATTGCCCATCAATGCTTCGGCGGCATGCGTCAGCGCTTCGAGCCGCGGCAATGCGAGAAAGCCGCAGGTCCCTTTGATCGTGTGGACGAGGCGAAAGATGTTGCCGAGAATCTTGGCGTCGTTTGGATTTTGCTCAAAGCGAACCAGCTCTGCATCGACGACATCAAGGCTTTCGCCCGTCTCGGTTAGAAAATCGCGCAGCAGTTCGTCCATGAACCTTGGCTTTCGGCGCAACGCGCATAGGAACGGACGGCGCCCGTTGTCGAGCACCGATTCCGCGGTCACACGCATCGCCAGTATGTTGGGAAGCGGTTTAATTTTGGTTGCGGCAAACAACGACAGACCCGCACATTTGCGGCCTGTTATGGCCGAATTCCGTGCCAATCGGGTGCCGTCATGCGCTTGGACTTTGTCCTGGAGCAGCGAACAAAGGAACGATCGCCGTGAATCGGGCGGATTTCGCCTGCGCAGCTGGAACGGAGAGCGCGAGACGAAAGCCCGCGCCGCAATTCTCAACAATGTCTGAACAAACCGTCTCGCCTCAGCGGGTCGACACCACGATCGATTCACCTTCGGCTGCAAGATCGACCGTGAGACCGCAGGCCCGGGCGAGGAGACCGGTATAAAATGGCTGAATGGCATGAGCGTCGACGCCGCCGCTCTCTGACGTGCCAGCGAGAAGCCCCGGGATCGCCTGCGGGATGCGAGAGTTGATGCCGACGCAGTCAATGCGGAAGCCCATCGTCTCCCCCTCCCCGACCGGATCGACCGTCATCGTGCCGCCGCGCGGTATGGTCTGCCCGGCGATGATCAGCATGTTGAGGAGGAGCTTCACCCGGTTCTTTGGCAACAGCACCCGCGGCAGGTTCCAGGAGAGCTTGGTCTTGTCGTCTTCGAGGAAGGCGCGCGCCATGCTTTGGGCGTCGCCGAGATCAATTTGCGCGGTCGACGAGCCGGCAGCGCCGAATGCCAGCCGGCAGAACTGCAGGCGGGCAGATGCAGTTTTGGCGCTCTTCTTGATCAAATCGAGCGCAAAGGTCTTGGTCTCCTCGTCGCTCTGCTTCTCTTCCAGCACTTCGAGCCCGTTGACGATCGCGCCGGTCGGGCTGATCAGATCGTGGCACACGCGCGAGCACAGCAGCGCAGCAAGATCGAGTGCATCGAGGGCAACGGCTGCAGACATAAAGAGCCTCCGGTCAAGGTCTCGGATACGCAGAACTATGAGCTGGGGGCGCGACTCAGCGCATGGCGGTGCAGGTCAGGTGTGATACACCGCGCCCTCTCGGCCTGCCAAGACAAGATCGTCGCGGTAAACAGGCGGTAAATGACCAAGGACACGGCGTCACAGATGGGGGACGGCAATATCGAGATGAATCGTCTCCTGGACGAAATCACGGCCATCGTTTCCGCCGCTTCGGTGGCAATCCTGAAAATCCGCGCCGGTTCGCTCGAGACTAGGACCAAGGCAGACCGTTCACCGGTCACTGCCGCCGATGAAGCCGCCGAAGCGATTATTCTGGACGGGCTTGCCCGAGTGCTTCCCGGCGTGCCGGTGATCTCCGAAGAGGCGGCCGAGCGGGCGCCGCCGGTCGGCCCGGGTCCCCAATTCGTCCTGGTCGATCCGCTCGACGGCACCCGCGAACTGATCGCCGGCCGCGACGAATTCACCGTCAATGTTGCGCTGGTGACCGCCGGCCGGCCGCACCTTGGCGTCGTCGCGGCGCCGGCGCTGGGGCAAATCTGGCGCGGCTTTCCAGACCGCGGTGCCGAACGGCTGCGCCTGACGCCGGACGGAATCACTGGCGCGGCCGAGCCGATCCGGACCCGTGTCTGTCCGCCAACCGGACTGGTGGCCACCGTGAGCCGCTCGCATCTCGATACTGAGACGCAGGCATTCCTGGCCCGGCTGCCGGTCGGCAAGACCCTGAACTGCGGCTCGGCCATCAAGTTCTGCCAGGTCGCGGAGGGGCGCGCCGACGTCTATCCGCGCTTTGGCACGACCTGCGAATGGGACATCGCGGCCGGGCAAGCGGTCCTGACGGCGGCCGGCGGCACCGTGGTGTCGCTCGACGGCACGGAACTGCCTTATGGCCGCGCGGCCGCACGCTTTCGCGTGCCGGGCTTCATCGCCTGGGGTGACCCGGCCGCCGCAGGGCGGGCTTGAGGGCTGATCCGCGCATTCCCGGCATCGAGCCGCGGCTGGACCGCCGGCCCCTAGCGCCTGAGGGCTCGCGGCTGATCGCGGCCCAAGGTGCACGGCGCCGTGCTTCCGCCGGCGTCGCGGGATGGTCATAGTATTGCCAAGGACGCAGCGATTCGGTTGCGGTTTGGCCGCAAACCTACGGTAATTGGGTGAGCAGCGGGCTAAGCGGGGCACCCATGATTGCCAGGGAGCATTTGATGCGCGCCGTGTTTCCAACAGTCGCCTTTTTTTTCGTGATCGCCGCACTGGTCGGGCCATTGCGCGCTCAGCAGCAACAGCCGCCACCGCCACCGCCACAGGGGCAGCAGCAGCAGCCGGGGCAACCGCAGCAGCAGCAGCCGGTCCAGCAGTATTCGTCGAACGAAGTGGTCGACACCGGCCACCGGTTCTTCGGCACGGTCGCCCGCGGCCTGGCGCAGATCGTCGAGCGCGCCGGAAGCCAATGGGGTCTGCCGAACGGCTACATTCTCGGCCAGGAGGCCGGCGGCGCCTTCGTGGCCGGGCTGCGCTATGGCGAGGGCGTGCTCTACACCAAGAATGCCGGCGACCTGCGCGTCTACTGGCAGGGCCCCTCGCTCGGCTTCGACGTCGGCGGCGAAGGCGCCCGCACCATGATGCTGGTCTACAGCCTGCCGGCGACCGACGCGATCTACCAGCGTTTCGCCGGCATCGACGGCTCGGCCTATTTCGTCGGCGGGCTCGGCATGACGGCGCTGACCGCCAACAACATGGTGGTGGTGCCGATCCGGTCCGGCGTCGGCTTCCGGCTCGGCGCCAACGTCGGTTATCTCAAATTTACGCCGTCGGCGACCTGGAACCCGTTCTGACCCGATCGGGGCCGAGCCTAACCAGGCCCTTGCAGCGCGCCGGTTTAGGTTAACCATCGGCCTTGCTGGTGGCGCAGGGCCGGTCGTGGCAATGTGGTAAAGAATTTCTTCAGCTGCGGTGTCGAGGAGACGTAGTCCATGGTCGAACAGATCATGTTCGTGGGGATCGGGTTCCTGGTCGCCGGCCTGCTGGTGATCGGCGTGATCCCGATGGTCCACGCCCGCGCGGTTCGCCTGACCATGCGCCGGATCGAAGCGCTCACGCCGCTGTCGATGACGGAAATCCAGGCCGAAAAGGATCAGTTGCGCGCCGAATTCGCGATGTCGACACGGCGCTTGGAAATGAGCGTCGAGCAGCTCAAGGCGAAAACCGCCAACCAGCTCACCGAACTCGGCAAGAAGAGCGAGGCGATCGGCCGGCTCAAACTCGAACTCGGCGAGAAGACCGCACAACTGATGGCGCTGGAGGCGAAGGAGCGGCAGCTTGCCGACGACGTGCTGCACTCCCAGAGCGACCTGACCGCCCGCATCAAGATGCTGAACGAGACGGAAACCGCGCTGACGGAAGCTCAGGCGAGGCTCACCTTCATCACCGATCAGTACAACGAACACGCGATGACGGCCGACAGCCATCGCATCGATTTGGTGACGCTGCGCGCACAATGCGAAGTGCTCAACGGCCAGGTCGAGAGCTACGAGAAAGAAACCCGCAGCCTGCAGGAGCGTCTCGAACTCAAGACCGCCGAAGCCGAGAACGCCAGCCGGCAGCTCGCCGAAGAGCAGGCGCGCGCCGAGCAGCTCTCGACCAAGGTCGGCGACCTCGACCGCCAGCATATCGCGCAGACCACGGAGGCCGAAATCCTCGGCCGGCGCGTGCAGGAGCTGAGCGCGCGGCTCGACGAGCAAAGCCGGCTCCTCGCCGACCGCGAATACGCCGGCGACCGCCTGCGCAGCGAAGCGACGAGCGCGCACGAGATCGAGGCCCAGTTGCGCGCCGACTTGGCCGAGACCGAGAACCGGCATCGGCTCGCAACCGAGGGCTTGCGCGTCGAGAAGGCGTCGATCGAAGAGCAGCTGCGCCACTCCGAAGAGGAACGCACCAGGCTGCAGCGCGACATCGCCGCCATCAAGCTCGACGCCGAGAACGTCTGGACCAATGAGCGCATGGAGAATGCAGTGCTGCGCGAGCGGATCAACGACGTGGCGGCCGAGGTCGCCAGGCTGACCGCGGCGCTCGAAGGACCGGGCTCGCCGATCGACTCGATCGTTGCCGAAGCACCGCCGGCGGCGGCCGCCGCCAATGGTTCCGGCGACAAGGCGGTGCCGTCGATCGCGCCCAACGGCGGCGAGAGCAAGGGCACGTTGGCCGACCGGATCCGGGCGTTGCAGAGCCGGGCATCGGCACGGGTTCAGCAGGCGGGCTGACCCGGTGGCACGGGCGGGCCGACGCTAACTCCAGGCGGGGTGGCGCGAGACTGCGGGCAGATTGACCGCCCCCTCCCCGCGCTTGACTTGCGGCTGCGGTGCCTTAAACCCTGCAGCCGGTTTCCGGGCGCTTAGCTCAGCGGTAGAGCGTTCCCTTCACACGGGAGAGGTCGCAGGTTCGATCCCTGCAGCGCCCACCATTCAAGTCTCTCGTAACTCACACGATCTCTCTTGATGGTGCGCGTTTCCCTACCGGGAGTGGTGAGCAAAAATTTGTTCAGCGCTTCCGCGGCATCCTTAAGATAATCGGATGAAACGCCGTGTAGACCTCGATCACACCGGGCCTCCCGATGGCCAAGCATCAGGACCACGTCGCCATGGAAGCCCGATTCTACGGAGCCATCGGCTAGCGGAATGACGAAGGCTGCAGGTCGTCACGCGACGACTTGCCGAGTTCGATCACGGCGGCCGCGAAGCAGAGCGACCCCGTACCTCGCGCGGCGGTCGCCGGATCGCCGGCCGCGAGCATCCTCGAGGAACTCGAAGCCCACGATGCTGTCGTCAGCATACCTGACGACGATCACATCCCCTTGTCGTAACCGTCTCGAATCTTACCAAGTGTTTTGGCCGACCGTCATCAGGCGGGCAATCGTCCAAGCGGCTCGCAAGAAGCCAGGCCTTACCCAGCATGACGTCGCAAAGCGCCTGCGCCAGCCGCAGTCGTTCGTGGTCGCATCATTCGCGAACGGCGTCACAAAGGAATAGGCCGCCTTGGTGCAGCGATCGAGCTTCCTTTGGTCCCATGGCCAAACGGAGGGTCAATCGCACCCCGTCCCAGCAGGCGTCACTGCAAGGTCACGCCGATTTCCTTCGCGAGCGTGCCCCAGACCTTGGTCTCTTTGGCGATGAAACGCGCGAAATCGGCCGAAGAACTGTCCGCGGGCAGCACGCCGATACTGTCGAGCCGCTGGCGCACTCCTTCGTCAGCGACGGCGCGACGGGTTGCCGCTTCGAGCTTCGCGACAATCTCGGGTGGGGTCTTCGCCGCGGCGAACAGTCCATACCAGCTCGTTCCGACGATGCTCGGATAGCCAGTTTCCGCCGCCACCGGATATTCCGGGAATTTCGCATTGCGCTTATCCATGGTCAGCGCGACCAGCTTGGCGGTCTTGGCCTTGATCTGTGGCAGGGCGCCGGACGCGTCGACGATCGCGATGTCAACGTCGCCCGAAAGCAGGCCATTCATGGCCGGTGCAGCGCCTTTGTAGGGGACGTGGACCATGTCTATGCCCAGGTCCTTCTTGATGAGTTCGCCGAGCAGATGATGCAGCGTTCCGGCGCCTGGTGAGCCGAACGTGACCTTGCCAGGGTTGGCTTTGGCGTAGGCGACAAGCTCGGGAAACGTACCAGGTGCGAATTTCGGTGACGCAACGATCGCCACCGGCACCTCGGCGACCTGGCTGATGGGGATCAGGTCTTTGGTGGGATCATAAGAAGTCTTGGCGATATAGGGGCTGACCACAATCGGCCCCGGCCCCACGTTCACCAGCGAGTAGCCGTCGGGCGCCGAATTGGCGACGTTGCCGACGCCGATCGTGCCGCCGGCGCCGGCACGATTGTCGATGATGACCGATTGGCCAAGCACGTCCGATAACTTGGGAGCGATGATGCGTGCGATCACATCGGAAGGGCCGCCAGCAGCGAACGGCACCACCAGCCGGATCGGCTTGGTTGGATAAGGAGTGTCGGCGGCACTAAGCGCCGGCGCACACAACAGCAGCGACAGGGCGGCGAGCCCGGACCGGGTGATTTTCACGACGATTCCTCCACATGCGAACGCAGCCAGGGCTGCTGTTTGAGAAGGGCCTCACGGTCCCCTTCCATTTATTGTCGTCATTGTTTGCGTAACGCCGCCGGGCTCTTTGGCTCGTTCGGATAAACCGACGTGATCGTTCGTTCGAAATGCGCGCAGAGCCGCTCGCAGCCTTCGTCGGCATCGCGGGCAAGCGCCAGAGCGGCAAGTTGCTCATGCTCGACACAGAAGGCGTCGAGGTTCGGCACGTTCTCCAGCATCCGGCGCCGATATCGGTAGATCTGATCGTACAGCGCGCTGTGGACCTCAAGCATGCGGGGCGAGCCGCACGCCGCTATCAACGCCGTGTGGAACGATTTGTGTACGGCCTCGAAACTATCGAGGTCGCTGCTGAACACCTTTGTCCCGCGATCGGCAAAGCGCTTGAGTCGATACAGGCTCGCAACAATTCCTGCTTCCCAATCGTCGCCGCCGTCACGCATCGACCGGCGCAGCGCTTCGCTTTCGATCACGCAGCGCATGAGGATGATGTCGGACAAGTCCTCGCGGCTGACTTCTGCGACACGAAAGCCCTTTTGTCCGATGGCCCGAACGAGGCCCTGCGACACCAGACGCGAAAGCCCTTCACGCAAAGGCGTCGCGCCAATCGCGTAGCCCTCCGCCAGGTCGGAAATCACAAGTTTGGATGCGGGTGCCAATCGTCCGCTCAGAATATCGCGGCGCAGCAGCGACGCGGCACGTTCGGCCAACGTCTCCACCTGCCCAATACCGGGATCGCCTTGGAACTTCAGTTGCATCACCGCTTTCTCTGGACGATCTGTAGAATAAGTGATGAAATACAAAAGTCTATATATTTTTGGAAAGTGCCGAGAATGCCGCCTGAGTCGACTGACGCCACCCATGATCCGCTCCTCAGGAGCTGGGTCGCTTCCGCCAACATCGACGGGACCGACTTCCCGATCCAGAATCTGCCTCACGGAGTGTTCTCAACCATGGTCGCCGGGCCGCGCGGCGGGGTGGCGATCGGCGACCGGATCCTGGACATGAAGGCCGCGGTGGAGGCGGGGCTGTTTTCGGGTGAAGTCCTTGAGGTGGCCAAGGCCGCCGCCGAACCCCAGCTGAATCGACTGATGGCCATGGGGCATGCGGCCGCTTCGGCCCTGCGAGTTCGTTTGTCGGCGCTGCTCGAAGACGGCAGCGCGGATCAAGCCAAGGCTCGGCCCTGTCTTGTGCCGATGGATCAGGCGCGGATGCACGTTCCTGCTCACATCGGCGGCTTCACCGACTTCTGCACCTCGGTCCCGCACGTTTCCGCCGATCGCCCTGGGCGTCCGGGGCGCCCGATGCACCCAGCGTTCAAGCACCTGCCGGTGGCCTACAACGGTCGCGCTTCCTCCATTGTGATCGACGGCGCCCCGGTGGAGCGCCCGAATGGCCAGAGCGCGCAGCCGGCCGGCGAGAGCTACTTCGGCTCCTGCCGCGATATGGACTACGAGATGGAGTTCGGCGCCTTCGTCGGCCGCGGCAACGAACTCGGCCAGCCGATCCACATCGACGCCGCGCCAGATCACATTTTCGGCTACGTCATCGTCAACGACTGGTCAGCGCGCGACATCCAGCGGTTCGAAAGCATGCTCGGCCCCTTCCTGTCGAAGAGCCTGCGCACGACCATTTCGCCCTGGATCGTCACCGAGTCGGCGATGGCCCCATTCCGTACCGAGGCACACCCACGCAGTGCCGAAGACCCCAAGACCAAGCCATACCTCACCAGCGCTCGGCACGACGCCGAAGGCAACTTGTCGATTCGCCTGCAGACCTTTATCCGCACGACAAAGATGCGCGCCGCGGGCGAAGCACCGTTCTGCATCTCCAATTCCAGCTTTCTGCATTGCTACTGGAGCCTGGACCAGATGCTCGTCCACCACGCCTCTAACGGCTGCAACATGCAGTCCGGTGACCTGATCGCCTCGGGCACCGTCTCCGGTCCCAAGCTGGAGGAGTCTGCCTGTCTGTGGGAACTGACCGGGGGCTCAGTTCCAGTGAAGCTGCCCAATGGCGAGGAGCGCAACTGGATCGAAGACGGCGACGAGATCATCATGAAAGGGCGCTGCCAGGCCCCCGACCGCATTTCGATCGGCTTTGGGACCTGCTCGGGCAAGCTCCTGCCCGCCGTCTCCTGGCCTTCCGCTCCAGCGGTGTTCGAAGCAGCCGAGTAACGGAGACGTCAATGCGAAGGGTCGGATCCAATACCTTCGTCGAGATCTACTATCCCGGCTGCAACCCCGGCTTCGTGGAGACATCGGACGGCGTCGTCATGATCGACACGCCGCAGCAACCCATCAACGCGGTGTGTTGGCGCGAGCGCATCCAGTCGGCCGGGCCGATCCGTTACCTGATCAATACAGAGCCGCACGGCGACCATACGTTGGGAAACCGCTTCTTCCATGGCGTCACAGTGGTCGGCCACAGGAGCATATCGTCAATCTTCGAGCGCTACGCCGAGCGGATGCGGGTTAACCTCCAGGCCAATGCGCCCAAGGACGACCCGGACAGCGTCTGGCTTTGGGAACACCCGGACTACCAGAACGTGAATAGGCCTACCGTTCTGTTCGACGACGAGCTGACTTTGCACGCGGGCAATCACACCTTCCGCTGCATCCACATGCCCGGGCACACGGCGCCCCAGACCTCGGTGTACATCCCCGAGGAAGGTGTAGTGTTCACAGGCGACAACATATTCTACCGCTGCCGCTCTTGGCTGCAGGAGGCGGACCCGTGGGCGTGGCTCAACGCCCTCGAAGCGATCGAGCGGCTCGACGTGGAGACCATCGTCCCCGGCCACGGCGAGACCTGCACCAAAGCCTACCTGAAAGATCAAGCCGAAATCATCCACCGCTGGCTGGGCGAGATCGGCCGCCTCGTCGACAAGGGCGCGGAGGAGGACGAGGTGCGGGCCGCCGGGTCGGTGCTGATCGACCAAATCGACCCCTACCCGATGGGCCAGCGACTGGATGACTGGAAGCCTCGGGTCGGTCCGCTCAATGCAGTGAACCTCTACCGCGCCATCCTCGAGCGCCGGATGCAGGACGCCCGGCCGGATGGTCGCACGCAATCGCGATCATAGACGATCAACGGCAAAAGACCGGAACGTCGGCCGCAGAAGTGCGTCGAAAGGGGCAGCGTCGGCGAGGTGATCATTTGGCCGGTGTAAGAGCGAGACTGGCGTTGGCGGACGCGAGCTTGGCCTCGGCAGTTCGGAGGTTGTGCAGCGCGGTGTCGTAGTTCGCCCTCGGCGTCCATCCGTTCTTCAAGCGCTTGCTGAGGCGCGCATCGGTGGCCTGTGCTCGGCAAGCGCGGCCTCAGCGGCGGCTACGTCCGCTTGCGCCGAATGCAGCTTGTTCTGGTAGTTCTGAACGTCAATAGTGGCCAGGATGGCTGCCGCGATAAACAAGCGCGTGAACCATTTGTTCTCAGCGGGACGACGTACCGCGGCGCGTGTTTCGATGCCGTGGCCCGAATTTACACTTTCGGGTGAAGTTCTCGTAAGTTAAGATTGCCTCGATGAATAGAGGCGCAGACAACTTCGCGATCCGAAGGTCAACGCCCCAAATCAAGATCTCCTTGAGTACGCCATACCGCAAGACGAGTCCGTCTGATGATGCCGAATATGCTATGAGCGAACGCCCGCGCCATCAGAGTCTGGCTCTTCTGCTGCACCGTGTCCGCGTTCTTGTCCGAGGACAATTCCAGGAGGTGTTCCGCAGATTTGATCTGAGTGAACAACAGTGGCGAATTATGAGCGCTCTTAACACGCACGGTGAAATGAGCGTCACCGAAATCGCAGATAGATGCCTCATTTCCCGGCCAAGCGTGGTCGGAATTATCCAGCGAATGGAGATGCTAGATTATATTTGTCGAACGGCCCATACGAACGACAAGCGAAAGATCAATATTTCACTGTCGAAGAAGGGCGGCCGCCTGGTGGCAGAGGCCGTCCCAATGATGGCGCTTGCGTACAAACGCATTGAAGTCATCTTAGGTAAAAGCACATACAAGAATCTGTTTGCAATTCTTGAAGAGGCGGCCAAGCGGCTGGAGCCGCACGATGTTCGCCCCCATCTCAATTCGTGGGATTGGGATAAGCTCTAGCTCGCTCTTCTGATTTCGAGCGCCGCCCGACGTGAGCCGAGCAGTTCAGTTGGAGACTCGGTGTTCCCACTTGCAATCTATTCTGGCTCCGCCAGAGGGCAGGCTGGCAATCTTGCTGCGCAAGGAGCGCGCGGCCGCATATCGTTGCCGCGGACGATCAACGAAGGCGGAAGGAGGGCTCAATGACTTAGTCTTGACGCCCTCACCATAATTCAGTTAATATATTAACTAAATGATGGGAACGTCCGGAACGCCGCTGGAGCGTCGAGATGATTGGACTTGGCTTGGCCTGCTCCCATTCCGGTGGCTTGTTCCGGCCCGTGGAAGCTTGGCGCCCCAATCTCCTGCAGCGTGTCAGGCCAAGCATTTTTGAATAGTACCCCTCGGCCATAAAAGAAGAATCCGATCCCGAGTATGTCCAGGAGATTTTCGGGCGCGTCCATAAGGCTTTCGGCAAGCTCCGCGAGGCCGTATCATCTTACAGGCCCGATGCCATCATTATGGTGGGAGATGATCAGGGCGACATGTTCGACAGATCGAACAATCCCACCATCTCGATCTATACCGGGACCGATCGCATCTGGGGAAAGGGCGGATACGAATGGGACAAGGCCCCTGCCGATCGCAAAACCGTTTGTTTCGACAATCACGTCGAATTGTCGCGCGTTCTTCTCAAAGGGCTTATCAAACGCGGATTTGACATCGCGAATTCAGAGACCTTCAAGCCTGCGGGGAAGCCCGACGTCGGCGCATCTCACATGGTGTCGCGTATCGTGCCGGAACTTGATCCCTCGGGCACGATCCCGATCATATGCGTTTTCATCAACGAGTACTTTCCCCCGCTGCCGACGGCGAACCGCTGTGCACAGCTCGGGGTCGCCATAAGCGAGATTTTCGCGGGACGACCGGAGCGCTTGGCGATCTGCGCGTCGGGCGGCTTGAGCCATTACCTCGGCGGTCCCCACCAGGGCGCCATCGACGTGCCGTTGGACACCTGGATACTCGAACAGCTCGCGGTGAATGACATCGAGGCATTGACTCATCTCTTCGCTTTTGACTCCGATGCGCTGACGTCCGGCACAGGCGAGGTACGTGCATGGATCACGGTCGCGGCCGCGATGAACCGCGCGGCAACCATTGTCGACTACATGCCGATCCATTCGGTCATCACCGGATGCGGCTTTGCGCTCTGGCCGGCGCAATCCTGAGAACCGCGAACGAATGAGAGACGATCGGCAGCAAACCGCGCAGGGCGGAAAAACACATGACTGATGCGCCGCTTACAGCCAATAGCATTGCGGATTATTTCGGTTTCAAATCGCACTGGATATCAACGCGACCCGGCGAAAAAATCCACTATCTCGACGAGGGCAGCCGCGACGCTGATGCTGTGATTTTCGTGCATGGATCGGCGATCGGAATTACCGCTGCTGCAAACTTCTACCTGAACATTCGTGCGGCAGTCGACGCCGGATATCGCGTCATTGCTCCAGATCTCTATGGCTATGGCTGGACAGAGTCGGCGCCCGATATCGTTGCGGATATATTCAATCAAAGCGAGCAGATCGTTCGCATCATGGACGAACTGAAAATCGAAAAAGCCTTTCTGATAGGAAATTCGCTGGGCGGACGGATTTCTGTTCGCGTTGCGATGGAATATCCTGCGCGAATCCGCGGGTGCGTAATCATCGGGGCTGGCGGTGCGGTCTGGAAGCCGGCACCGCGGTTCGTGGCCTCGTACACTAAACAGGAAGCTCCGAAATCAGCCGATAGAGACACGGTTCTCAAGGCCATGTTTAGGCTGGTCGACAATCCCGCAATGGTCTCAGACAAGCTGGTCGAATTCCGAACGCGGATGGCATCCCGCCCGGGCGAAGTCGAGCGATATCGCCAGTCGACGGCCAGTCGCGCGACGTCGGCTATCGAAAGCCAACTGGACGTGGAAGCTGCCAAGCAATGTCCCGTACCGATGCTCATCGTCTACGGCCGCGAGGACAAGGTCGGACCTCCGGAGAACGCATTGGCCTGCGCCGAGGCCTTTCCGAACGCCGATCTGGTCGTTTTCGGGCATTGCGGTCACTGGGTGATGATCGAACGTGCGGACGACTTCAACGCGCTGATGATGCGCTTTTTGCAAGGGCAAGACCGACGCATGACCTCCCCGCCGGTCCGTTCGCAAGATTTATTGAGTGGGAGTCTCTCTCACGCAGCGACATGACTTTTTCGCTGAGCGTCGAAAGGCGTGCCAGAGCGTGAGCCCTCCCGAGAAGAGTAGTTCAATATACCCTAACAGCAGCGAGTATAACTAACGTCAAAAATGTAGGGAGAACGTTGTCATGAAAAGGTTTTTCTTGGGTGCCATGCTAATTGCGTTGGCAACTCCGGCCGCTGCGGCGGAGGTGTTTCCCAGCCGATCGATAACCTTCGTGGTCCCGTATGCCGCCGGCGGCGGCACTGACCGCGCGGCGCGCAGGGTCGCGGCGGGCCTCGCTGAGCAGTTGAAAGTTTCGGTGGTCGTCGACAACCGCCTCGGCGCCGGCGGCACGATTGCCGCGACAAGCGTCGCCAACAGCGAACCCAACGGATACACACTGTTTTTTTCCGGCAGTGGTGTGTTTACTTCGGTCCATGCGCTTCAGAAGGCGCCCAAATATGATCCCGTCAAATCCTTCGTGCCGATCATTCAAGTCGCGCGTGGAAGATATATGTTTGTCATACGCGACGGATTGCCTGTCAAAACGCTCGCCGAGTTCATCGCCTTTGCCAAGCGTGAACGCGGCAAACTGAATTACGGCTCGCTTGGACCCGGCAGCGTGAACCACATCGGTATGCAAGTGTTCAACAAAGCGGCTGGAATCGAGGCGGTGCCCGTCCCTTACAAAGGTTCTGCTCTCGCCTGGAACGGTTTGGCCAGCGGCGAAATTGATTTCATCCTCGACGGCGTTCCAGGCCCGGTCGGTCTCTTGCAAGCGGGTAAGGCCCGCACTCTCGCGGTGACCGGCGACCGCCGCTTCGCGGCGCTGCCCGATGTCCCGACGCTGCCTGAGGTTGGGGTGAAGGGCGTGGACATTTTGTTCTGGTGGGGATTGCTGGCACCGGCCGGCACGCCGCCGGATATCGTGAAAACGCTCCATGATGCGGTCGAATCGGTCCTGAAGGACGAGGGAGTGCAAAAGACATTTCGGGACTTGAACGTGGAATTGATCGCTGGGTCTTCCCAGGCGTTCGCGACGGAGATTGCTGCGGACGTGATAAGGTGGCGGACCTATGTCGCACCGGCTTGGCCGCCGAATAGCTAAGGGTCAGAGTTCGTTAAATCTGCAGCGCCAGCAGAGCCGACTTTTCAACCTCCAGTTGCGTCTCTCGCGCGACCGGAATGTCGGCCCGCGGCGCACAAGGAAAAAGCATTGATGATGTGCCAAGAGCGAATAAGGTCGCGTGGACTGCTTAAGGCAAAAAGCTGGGGGGGACTCATGGTCGGGATGCTCTGGATTAGTCTGCAAGCGGTTGCGGTCGCAATCGTCGTCACGACCGCACCAGCCGGCGCCTCCGAATATCCCAACCGCACGCTTAAGGTGGTGGTACCGTTTGCCGCTTCCGGCGTGACCGACGTCGTCGCCCGTGTCGTGTTCGATCAGGTTTCGCGTGCGGTCGGCCAGACCATCGTCATCGATAACAGGCCCGGTGCCGGCGGCACCATCGCGTTAGACCAGGTGGCGAATGCGCCTCCCGATGGCTACACGCTGATCATGGCCGACCCTTCCGGCTCACTGGCGGCCAATGTCACGCTCTATCCCCGCCTGAAATATCATCCGCTGCGAAGCCTCGCGCCGATCGCGATTTTCGGGACGACCGGCGCCGTGTTGCTCACTAACAATACGCTGCCGGTGAAGACCGCACAGGATCTTGTGGCGTTGGCCAAGAGCAAGCCGGGCGAATTGACCTTCGCATCGACCGGTGCCGGCACGCCGGGCCATCTCAACGGCGAATTGTTCAGCCGGCTGGCCGGTATCAAGGCGGTGCACATACCCTATCGTGTCGTAGGTCAGGCGGTAACCGATATCGTCGCGGGGCGGATTGCATTCTGGATCGCACCGATCCCTACCATGTTGCAGAATGTGCGGCAGGGTCAACTTCGCCCATTGGCCGTTGCCGGCGAGAAACGCTCGGGCGATCTGCCTGGAATACCCACCGTGAAGGAAACGGGTATTGGCGACTTCGATGCGGGTACTACTTATGCCGTATTTGGACCGGCTGGAATGCCAAAAGATGCCATCGACCGGCTCCATATCGAGATCAGACGCGCGCTGGATGACGGAGCAGTGCAGCAGAAACTACGCTCCGCGGGGGTCATTCCCGGTGTCGGGACGCCTGAACAAATCACACAGATCCTGCAACGTCGCATCCCGCAATGGGCCGACGTAATCAAAAGCGCAGGCATCAAGGTCGACTGATATCATCGATCATCGGCGGAACCGCCAGTCAACTGGGCGACGCCATCTTCGACTGCATTCGCTTAGGTTGCGCTCGACGAAAGCGAGGCGACGTTCATCAGGCATGGTAACACGCCCGTCATCAATACATTAGCGCTTTACGACATCCAATCGATGCGTGCGTCCTGCAAATCTAGCCTGTCGATCGAAAGACCGTGAATAAACGGCATGGTTGTCTTTCTCCCTGACAGCTCTCTTAACTGTCGCGAGCCCGACCCGCGGTGCGCGCAAGACATCAGATCCTTCTCAGCTTTGTTTTTGTCCTTCTGCCATGACGGCCTTGAGCTTCCGCATTGCGAACAGCGCTTTCGGCATACCCAAGTAGATGGTGCATTGAAGGATCACCTCCTTGATTTCCTCGAAGCTGATCCCGAGGTGATGTGCATTGCGCATGTGGATCGCAATGCCGTCGGCCTTTGCGGCCATAAGCACGCCAAGCGTGATCAGTTCGCGTTCACGCAAGCTGAGCCCTGGTCTTGACCACATTTCTCCGAACAGGACGTCGGTAGTAAATTTCCAAAGGTCAGGGTCTAGCTCTTTGACAATTTCGTTTCCACCCCAACCCATCTCTTTGTAGACGGCAAGCCCGGTCGCGCGACGTGTTGCATCATCCATCTTCTTCCCCTTCTCACTCGTGTGGTGTTAGCAAAGCATTCGGCTTTTGGTGCCGCACTGTCACCCGATGTCCATCGGCAATTTCAATGCATCGGCTGTTACCGATAGCTGGCGTTGCAGCATTGCTTCGATTGCCGTCCAGTCCTGGTGCGTCGCTTCGCGATCGTAGAGATCGCGATCCGGCAACGCATATCCATGATCCGCGTTACCGTGTACCTTGTAGCAGTAAGAAACGCCGGCCGCTCGCATCTCCAGCTCAATGGCTCGTACGATAGCTGGTGCTGCAAATCGGTCATGCTCCGCAAATCCGCAATAGATCGCGCCTTTGGCCCTGGCGGCGACAAGGTGCGCCGAATCGGGGCCATCGATTACCAGCCGCGTTCCGTGGAGACAGGCTGCGGCACGGACTTCGTTCGGAAAAGTTCCCGCCGCAACCAGCGCGTGGCGCCCTCCCATGCAATACCCGATCACGGCCACACTCCTGGCCGAGGCAAAGCGATGCTCGCGAGCGAACCTGATGAGGTTTTCGGTGTCTTGCATCACCATTTTGTCGGTCAAGGTGCGCAATGGTGCACGCACGCGTTCCTTGTCGGCATCGCTCAGCTTCTCGAGCGTGATCATGCGTCCGTCTGCGTCACGAAACTCGTGGCGCACCGTGCCTTGCCGGTAGTACAGATCGGGTAGTGCACAGCAGTACCCCTTTGCCGCGACATCTCTGGCGATCTGGCGCAGTTCCTCGCGGATCCCCCAAACGTCCATGTAGATAATGACTAAAGGTATGGGACGGTCCCGTGACTGACTGGCGACGAAGGTCGCCATCGTTCCATCTGCGGTCGGCACCTGAAACTCGCGCTCCCACAACATGGTAGCCTCACTTGGCTGTCAGACCGCGAAGTAACGCTCAGCGTTGGCGAACAAAGCCTTGGTCGTCGGAGTAACCTTCGATTTCCAATCGGCGATTACTTTTTCGTAGCGGAGGACGGGGAAATCGCACCCAAACATGATGCGATCCTGGAGCCGGCCGGCGACGGCTTTTTGACCGATGGCGAGAACTGTTTCGGCCCCCGACCATGCAGCTCGTAGCTGACGTTGGGCTTGTGAGTCAGAATTGCGAGCCACAAAGCACCGAAGTCGAGCTGACGCGAAGTATCGCGCAATTCTTGCAGATGTTTCGAATCCAGACATCGCAGGCCGGTCCTTTGCTAAACGCCATCGGCGCGGCAAGGCAATGGAAGCGACTGCTCATATCGCAAACCCATCTTGTGCGCTATATGCACTATTGTGTATTCTATGCACATTATGCAAGAACTCACACTGTGAGGTCAACCGAATGTCGGCAGGAACTTCGCGGAATCGTCAGCAACCGTCAGACAGCATGCCGGTAAGCGGACATTGCTTTTTTCATTAGCCGTGCAGGCCATGGCCACACTGAAAGACGAGAAGAACAGTCGGAATGGGGGGAAGGAATGCTGCTGCTGCGAGGGACGCTCTTGGCATCGTTCGCGATGTCCTGCGCTGTAATGGCGCAGGCTCAACCAGTGACGGATCGAAACATTTCAATCGGCATCACGCGCGCCATTATCGACGGAGCTCTCGAACAATGTGAAAAGGACGGCTACCGCGTCGTTGTCGCTATCGTCGACCGGGCGGGGCACCTAAGAAGCATGATGGCTCATGACGGCACCCACCCGCATAATGCGGAGTTGGCGCGCCGCAAGGCATACACTGCGCGCACCTTCCGTCAGACAACAACTGAGTTTCAGGTCCGAACTGAGAGGCCGGAAAGCTCCGGACTTCGCGTCCTGACCGACACCGTCTGGACCGGAGGAGGCGTGCCGATCAAATTCAATGATGAGACAATTGGTGGTGTGGGCGTCAGCGTGGCCCCCGGCGGACCACGCGACGAAATATGCGCCCAGGCTGGGATCGCAAAGGCTGCCGATCAGCTGAAATAGCCATCGTACCCGAAGGACACACGAGAAGATGTTTGCATTCGTCCCACCGACGGTTGCTCTACTGGCAGGCTTGACACTGCTCTGTTCGGAATGCCATGCGCAAGATGCAACCAGCACTTTTCCGTCCAAGGCGATCCGGCTCGTGGCGCCCTTTGCGCCAGGCGGTCCCGTCGATGTTGGGGCCCGCATTCTCGCGCCAAGACTGCAAGATGCCCTGGGCGCGCGAGTCTATGTAGATAACGTGGCCGGTGGCAGCGGCAATATCGGAACAGCTGCTGTTGTAAAAGCACCCGGTGACGGTCACACGGTGCTCGTGATCTCGAGCACCTTCGTTGTCAACCCGAGCATGCTCAAGCTGACCTATGACATCGATAAAGACCTCAGCGCGGTGTCGCTCGTTGGGGTTGGACCGCAGGTCATCCTCGTACATCCGTCCGTTCCGGCCCGCAACATGAAGGAGCTCATCGATCTGGCGAAGGCAAGTCCAGGCAAATACTCGTATGCTTCTGCTGGGGCCGGATCACCCGGATACCTGGGCGGCTTAATGCTCAATCAAGCGTTCAACCTCGATCTCCAACATGTTCCCTTCAAAGGCGGCGCCCCCGCCGTAACCTCAACGGTCGGTGGACACACGTCAATTGTCTTCACGACGATCGCATCGGCAGCGGGTCATATCGAGACTGGGGCGCTACGCGCTCTCGCGACTACTGGACCACGACGGTCACCGTTCCTTCCTCAGATCCCGACACTTGCCGAACAAGGCATTCCAAATCAGCAATTGGAAGTCATCCTGGGTGTTCTCGTTCCGAGCTCCACGCCATCTCACATCGTCGAGCGGCTAAGCCTGGAGATCGCGAAGATCGTCGCTCAACCGGCGACGAAGAAACAACTCGCCGCGATAGGATTCGAGGCAGTGGGGAGCACCCCTGGAGAGTTTGATCAGTATCTAAAGGTCGAAATTGCCAGATGGTCGAAGGTCATACGCGACGCCAACATCAAGCCACGGTGAACATTCGAGGGAGGAACCAAGCGACTCTTCGAGACGAGCATGCGCGCAAAGGAACGCATTGCCTAAGGATCAGATGATGGAAGCCGCACATCTTAAAACTTCTACGGATCCGTTAAGCCAAGGTAATAACATGCCAGAGCGACACCGTAGCAATGGCTGCGGTTCACCGAATTGACCGAACCGGTGCCCATGATCAGCGCGCAGCCTCGGGCTTGGCCTTGGCGACGTATTCTGCAGCGATGACGCCCGTCGCACCCGTTTTATTTTCGGCAGATCGAGGCTGGTGATCTCCAAGCAAATCCGGTGACCCTTCCGGAACAGATTGGCCGTCGCCATGATCTCGACGGCGTATTCATTAATCTCGCCAGGAACGACCGGCTCGCGTGCAGCGCGAGTGAGCGGGTGCCACGGCTTCCGCGGCCTCGAGCGCTCGGAATCGAGCGCCCGATGGGACGCCTTCAACCAGCCACGTGTCACCTCGCGCTCGGGAAAATTCTTGGGCAGTTCGCGTTCGCCTTCGCGCACGGACATCACCGAGACGTCGGGACCAACGTCCTTGAGGACGACGATCCAGTTAGTATCGTCGTGGTCAATCTCGGCATACACATTGAGGACACGGCCGCCTTCAGCGAAAGAAACACTGGATCGATCCCTCGCAGTATCGAAAACTACTCATTGATCCAGAACACCTGCCGGAGCTATTTTGATCTCAGCATAATCGGCCAAACTCGCGATGCTGAGGTACTTGCCATAACGTCGCAACAATAGGAGATGCGTGATGATCCAAATTCGAAAACTTATTCCCGCTTGTGTTCTCGTTCTGGCGTTGCCCGTAGCCGCCTCGGCCCAGCCTATCAGCATCTCGACGACCCCATCCGGCTCGTTCACCAATTCGGCCGGCGCGGCAATGGCGAAAGTCATCACCGAGAAAACCAAGGTTCGCGCGGTCATTCAGGCCCAAGCCATGCAGGGACAGGTGCCGGTGGACGCGGGCACCGCCGATTTCGGCCTGTCTAATTCGTTTGACGTGTCATTCTACGTCACTGGGACGGGCGAATACCAAGGGCAAGGCGAGCACAAGAACATTCGTCTGATCGCCTCCCTCACTCCATACCGGGTGGCGATGCATGTGCGGGCGGATTCCGACATCAAGACGCTGGCCGATCTCAAGGGTAAGCGTATCTCGAGCGGGTTCAACGCTCAGAAGACCATCAAGCGAATTATCGAGGCCCATCTGGCGAATGCCGGGCTCACCTACAAGGACGTATCGGAGGTACTCACTCCGAATGTCAGCCGATCAGCTGAAGATTTTACGGCCGGACGGACAGACGCATTGTTCTTCGCTGTCGGCTCTGCGGCGGTAAAACAGGCGGCCGCGAGCGTCGGTGGATTGAAAGTGTTGCCCATCGACGCGAGCCCCGACGCGGTCCAGCGCATGGAGACGATTCTTCCCGGTTCTTACGTCATAGAGGTCAAACCATCGCCAACCATCGACGGGATCTCGGAACCCACCAAGCTGGTCGCATTCGATATGGTGTTTTTCGCCAATAAGGGCGTACCCGACGAAACCTCCTATCAAGTCACCAAGGCGCTGCATGAAAACAAAAGCTTGCTGGCAGCCACGTTCCGTCCATTCAATCTCTTCGATCCGGAACAGATGGCAAAGCCCGTCAAGGATCTCCAGTTTCATCCAGGTGCACTGAAATATTACCGTGAGGTCGGGCTTATGCCGAAGTCCTGACAAGCACCCGAGGGATCCCTCGCGGCGGCGATCTGTTCATTCGACCGGCGCCGCGGCTTGCCGAGCCTTGCGGTCAGTGCGCCGCCGCGCCAACTCCCAAACGAGCAACGCCACAGCAATCGACGCCCCCGCAATATTGAACCAGCGGGCGGTAGCGAATGATTCTACTGGAATTATGAGACCAGTCCCGGCAATGAAATACATCATCCGGTCGACGGCTCCCAATTGGCGCACCGAGTATCCGATTACACTCGCAGAGATGATCCAGATGGCGACAATAGCCGTTGCGACATCAAGCAGCGTCGAAATCGGATCTCCCAGCAACAACAGCGTCCCGGAAAAAACAAACATGAACGGAATGAGGAATACCGACCATCCAAGCTTCATCGCGATATAACCCGTCCGCATCGCGTCAGAATCGGCAAGGTTTGCCGCAGCGAAGGCGGCGATGCAAACCGGT
>JBFXEX010000036.1:0-47914 GCA_050179645.1 Xanthobacteraceae bacterium
GGATGTAGGTCAGGTGCCTCTGGCTCGGATCGCCCGAGGTCGCCCGAATCTTGTCGCGATAGCCCGCGTCGGCGAGCATCGCGAACATCGTGTCGTCGATCTGCAGATAGGTGCATCCGGCCTGTCCGAGGAGACGGATCTCTTCGGCATAGACCTTGACGAGGTCCGACAGAAACTCCTCTCGGGTGCGGTAGACATCGCCGTTCTCCGCCACCGCGCCCAGTCCGTCGAGAATGCTGGGCGATGGAATGCTGAGTTTCGGCACGACCTTCGTTGCCGATTTCAGGAATGCGAAGTCGTCGCCGAAAATCGGCTGGTCGAGGTGAAGCCGTCCGACCACCTTGGGCATCGGCAGTTCGTTCAGGACTTCGCCCTTGTCGTCGCGGAACGGCCGGCGCTGCGAGCCTGCAACCTCGACCCCGCCGATCTTGCAGAGGAAATCCATGTGCCAGCTGCCGCGGCGAAGCTCGCCATCGGTCACGCAGTTGAGGCCGATGTCCTCCTGGCGCTTCACCAGGCGGGCGATCTCGTCGTCCTCGATGCGGCGAAGCTCTGCCGGCGTGATGCGTTTCGCCTCGCATTGCTTGCGCGCCTCGAGGAGGCGCTTCGGCCGCAGCAGGCTGCCGACATGGTCCGCCCGGAATGGTGGCTTCTGGCGCGTCATGGCCCTGGCTCTCAATCGCGTCAACCAGCCGAACCTACTTCCGTTGCGTGTCCAGGTATGTCCTAAGCGTTGCCGACAGTCGCAACGACCATGGCATGCTGCGTTCCGCCGTTAGAGCCCGGTGCGGCGCGACCCGAACCGTTCCGGCCGGCTTCGCGGGTCGCTTGAAGCGGATCGGCTGGTAGCTTAGCGTTGCAATGTCGACGCCCGGTCACCCGGACGCAGCCATCAAGAGCTGATGCGACCGCGGGCGGCGACGGGAGGGCGAGGCCATGCTTGTGATTTCTCCGGCGCACGCGAACGAGCGCATTACGCTGCCGGCCGACGGACTCGGCAACCTGATCGGCGCCGCCGGAACGGATGGCTACGGCGAAGCATGCTTCAAGCTGTTGAAACAGGTGCTCGGCGTGGATCACTGGGCGCTCTTCCAATATCCCGGCAGCACGTCGATCAGTTGTCTGGCGTCCGCGAGCGCCACGAAGGTGGCCGAGGCGCAGGTAAATATCGACAAGTTTGTCGGGCGCTGCCACAACTTCGATCCGTCGCTCCTGGCCCTGCGGCGTCAATGTCTCCAGCAACCGTGCCTCGTCACCATGGAAATCGACGACATCGAAAATGCCGAATATCGACAGTGCTTCGAGGCAACCAATGTTCGGGAGCGACTGAGCTACGTCACGCGGAGCGCGGACGATCTCTATCAGCTCAACATCTACCGGTGCCGCCGGCGGCGGACCTTCTCACAAGCCGAGAGGCGCATGTTCGTCACGCTGGGCGGTCTGATATTGGCCACGACGCTGCAGCACGAGGCGCATCGCCGGACGATGTCGGGTGCTGCGCCGCGCATGACCTTGGCCACGATCGAGCAGCGGCTCGCCGCGCTTCCCGAAGGCCTCAGCGCGCGCGAATGCGAGGTCTGTGCCAGGGCCGTTGCGGGCATCACCATCGAGGGCACCGCGCTCGACCTCGACATCCGCAAGACCAGCGTGATCACCTACCGCCAGCGCGCTTACCAGAAGCTCGGCGTCTCCTCGCTCAACCAGATGGTTGCGATGCTGCACAACATGCAGCCAGGCCGGCCGGCGCAACGTCATTTGCGGCGTAGGCCGGGCGATTCGCCGCGGCATCGCACCCTTCATTCGTAGGTCTTGCCGCCGGCAGGTCCTGCAAGTTGTTTTGTCTGAATTCGCACAGAGGTAGGAATGGAACGCGCGGTCAGCTTCAAGTCCGATGGCATCGATATCGCCGGCGTGCTGCATATTCCCGACAGTCACAAGCCCGGCACGAAGCTGCCGGCATTCATCGTGCTGCACGGCTTTCTGGGGTCCAAGGATGAGAGTCACGCGGAAATCCAGGCGCGCATGCTGGAGGATTGGGGCTATGCGGCGCTGCGCATCGATTTCCGCGGTTGCGGAGCGTCCGGCGGGACGCGCGGCTATGTTCTGTGCCTCGATCAGGTCGCCGATACGCGCAATGCGCTGACCTGGCTGGCCGGGCAGCCGGAGATCGACGCCGGGCGCATCGGCCTGATCGGCCACAGCTTCGGAGCGGCGGTGTCGGTCTACACCGGCGGCGTCGACGAACGGGTGGCCGCTGTCATCTCGTCGTGCGGCTGGGGGCATGGCGAGCGCAAGTTTCAGGGCCAGCATCCGGGGCCCGAGAATTGGAAGAAGTTCACCGACATGCTGGCCCGCGGCCGCGAGCACAAGGCGAAGACCGGAGAACCGCTATGGGTGTCGCGGTGGGACGTGGTGCCGATCCCCGAGCACCTGCGCGTGCATTTGCCGAAGAACGCGCAGGACCGGGTGACGGCGGACACCGCGCAGAGCATGTTCGATTTCCGCGCCGAGGACGTGGTGGCCAACATCGCGCCGCGGCCGCTGTTGTTATTGCATATCGCCAAAGACACGATCACGCCGACCGAGCAGTCGCTGCGACTGTTCGAGAAGGCCGGGCAGCCGACCGAACTGTTCCTAATGACGGGAGTGTCGCACTTCCCGCTCGCCGGCGAAGGCACCTATGCCCGGCACCTGATCAAGGGCTGGCTCGACAAGTTCTTTCCCGTCGCCAACTGAGCGGGCGGAGCCGATCGCGTGCCACTGATCGCGCATGAGTGCAGTCGCGCTCGGCCCGGGGACAGGAGTGAACATTCGCGATAGGGTCGGGCTCTCAAGACAGTCCACCCCGCAATGACTCTTTCCGCCTCCGCCATCGCCGTCATTGGCGTCACCATCGTTTTCTCGTCGTTCATCTCCGCCGTGTTCGGCATGGCGGGCGGGATGATCCTGCTCGGCGTGCTGCTGGCCTATCTCGACGTCGCCGGCGCCATGATCCTGTTCTCGACGATCCAGTTCTTCGTCAACGGCGCGCGCGTGGTGCAATGGCGGGACTTCGTCATCTGGCCGATCTTCCATTGGTACGTCCTCGGCGCGGCCGTGGCCTTCGTGATCATGTGGTCGATCGCGATCGTTCCCGACAAGGCGACGGTCTATCTACTGCTCGGCCTGATGCCGTTCGCCGTTGAAATCCTGCCGCCGGCCATGCGGCCCAACATCGAGTGGCGCGGCGTGCCGGTCGTCACCGGCTTCTTCACCACCGTCATCCAGATTCTCTCTGGCGTCGGCGGGCTGATGCTCGACATCTTCTTCCAGAAGAGCATGCTCGACCGCAAGACCACCAACGCCACCAAGGCGGTAGCGCAAACCTTCAGCCATGTGGTGCGGTGGGTCTATTTCGGTTCGCTCGCCGGCATGGGCGATCTGCCGCTCTGGCTTATTCTGCCGGCGGTTGCTTTGGGGATCGGCGGCGCCTGGCTTGCGCCTTTCGTGATCGAGCGCATGACCGATCATGGCTTCCGGCAATGGACGCGCGCGTTGATCATGGCGATCAGCGTCGTCTACCTGATCCGCGCCGGCATCTTGTTCTGGCACGGTTGAGGCGCCGCGTGCGTCGCTTGTCGCCTCTCCTCATCCTGAGGAGCATCGCGCAGCGATGCGTCTCGAAGGATGACGGCGGGATTGAATGTGCGGCCATGCTTCGAGACGCGCACCATAGCAGGCGCAGCCTGCGTACACTTGGCTGCTATGTGCGCTCCTCAGCATGAGTCCAGAGAAAGGAGAAATCTATTGAACGGTAATCCTGGCAGCGGCGATGACGTCGCGCCATTGCGCGATTTCGCGACCGATCAGCGTGGCGAAGTCGGCGCTCGTGCCGCCGACCGGATCGACGCCGTCGCGGCGCAACCGCTCGGCCACATCCGGCGCCCGCACGGCGCGCATCGCGGTGGCCGCGAGCTTGTCGATGACCGGCTGCGGTGTTCCGGCCGGCGCCATCATGCCGATCCACAGGATACCTTCATAGCCGGGCAGGCCGAGTTCGGCGACAGTCGGCACGTTCGGCATCAACGCGGAACGCGCGCGGGTCGCATAGGCGAGCGCGTTGAGCTTGCCGGCCGTGACGTGTTGCCAGCCGGTCGTGTAGGTGTCCATTTTGAGCTGGACTTGGCCGCTCAGGAGGTCGGTCATGGCGGGCGCGGCGCCGCGATAGGGGATGTGCCGCACGTCGATCCCCAGCCGGCGCAGCAGCAATTCCATGCTCACATGCGGCAGCGTGCCGTTGCCGGCCGAGGCATAGTTCAACTTGCCGGGGTTGCGTTTGGCGTAGTCGACGAAACCCGCGAAGTCGGCGAACGGCGCGCCGGGATGGCTCACCAGCAATTCCGGCACCTCGGCGATGATCGACACCGGAACGAGATCCTTCTCGGTGTTGTAAGGCAGCTTGGGCTGCAGCGCCGCGTTGATGGTGTGGTTCGGCGTGGTGAGCAAGAGCGTGTAGCCGTCCGGCGCAGCCTTCGCGGTGGCGTCGGTCGCGATGATGCCGCCGGCGCCGGCCTTGTTTTCGATTACGATCGGGCGGCCGAGATCGTCGGCCATCTTGCCGGCGACCAGACGGGCGACGATGTCGACGGTTCCTCCGGCCGGGAACGGCAGCAACAGGCGGATTGGTTTGTCCGGATAGTCGGCTAAGGCGCGTCCGCCCGTCACCACGACCAGGCATAACGCGGTCAATGCGGCCAACCTCGCGCGGGACGACAACGGCAACGGAGAGATCATCGTCATTCTTCCCGGTTCGGGATCAGGACGAGCGCAGCACGAAACGACGATTGTCGGGCTGCACGGGCCGGGCGTTCTTTGGGTAGAGTCTGGCAAAGCTGTTGACGTCGGCGTCCGCGACCTGGATGGGATCGGTCAGCACGAACCAGTCGACGGTCTGGGCGCAGGGCGGCGTGGTGAGCGAGCCGAAATAGCGGTAGTAGCTGCGTTTCGTCGGCAAGAAGGCATTCGGATTGACGGCCGATTCCGCCTTGACCTGCGAGCCGGCCCGGTTCGGCATCGTCAGGACGATGTTGTTGAATGCCTTGTTGGCGCGGCCGGTGGTCATCAGCACGCCGACCACGGCGAGATTGCCCGCATCATTGGCATGCACAAAATGCACTTCCATCGGGAAGCTTGCGCCGTTGATGGTGTGTTCGCTCGGGCGGTGGAAATGGAATTGCAGAAGACGGAAGCTACCGGTGCCGCCCGCCGACAACGTGCTGCCCTCGGGCATGTTGACCTGGATGGTATGGCCGTTGTTGACCACGGATTCGGCGGTTTTGCCCCAGGCGATCTTGAGCGGCTGTAACTGTGCCTTGACGGTCTCGACAATGTTGATGGGCGACTGCTGTCCGCCGATCGAGCAAGCCTTGTTGGCGGGGTCGAGTTCGCTCCACTTGTCGGGCCCATCGCCGCCCTCGTAGCCCCAATGAGCGTCGGCGGCGAAGCCGGTCGGTGTGCAGATCGGACAAAACGCTAGCCCGGCGAACAGCTTCAGAGCTTCGCGACGGCGCATGGCGGCCTCCGGTATCGGGTGGCGGTGCCGTCCAGTAATGAAAACGCAAAGGTAGAATCAAGTGGAATCGTCGGCGCGCTCGCGCCGTTCAACAATTCACTGGCTCGCCCAGACGATCCGCGCGATCCACTCCACCTCGCGCACCGGCAAAGTGCGCTCCTTGTGTGACGGATTGAGCGAGCGCAATTCGATGGTCTTGGAGGTGCGGCGCTTGAGCTCCTTGACCATCACCTCGTCGTCCTTGGTCTTGACGACGACGCGGTCGCCACGCCGGATCGGCGCCGCAGGTGACACCACGATGACGTCGCCGTCACGATACGCCGGCATCATCGACTCGCCGGAGATTTCCAGCGCATAGGCGTGCTCGTCGTTGACCGCCGGGAAAGCGATTTCGTCCCAGCCGCGTCCCACCGGAAAGCCGCCGTCGTCGAAGTAGCCGCCCGCGCCCGCTTCGGCGAATCCGATCAGCGGCACGTTCTGCGTCGCGAGACGGCCGCTGTCGCCGATCAACTGCACGAACGTGTCGATAGTGGTCGCGGTCGCGTCGAGCGCCTTCGCCACCGATTCGGTCGACGGCCAGCGCGGGCGGCCATCGGGGGTGATGCGTTTCGATTTATTGAACGTGGTCGGGTCGAGACCGGATTTCTTGGCGAGCCCGGACGGTGACAGCCCGGCGCGGGCGGCGAGACGGTCGAGCGCCGTCCAGATTTGCGAATGGCTGAGCATCATGGCCTTCATCCAAAAGAAAGCAGTCGCGGCAGCGCCGGACTTTTGTCCAATATGTAGGAATTATAGCCGCAAATTCAACACGTCCAGCAACTTATGCGGGCATGAAATTTGCACGCAACTATCGGGGGCCGCAACGTCAGAGGTTGCGACAGCCGAAACTATCCGGGACTATGGCGTCGGAAGGGGCGGGTTGGTGGCAGCAACGATCTACAAGATTTGCGACCGGGCGCTGTGGCAGGAGGCCGAGCGGCAGGGGGTGTTTCGCGGCGCGCCGGTCGACGCGCAAGACGGCTTCATTCATTTCTCGACGGCCGGCCAGGCGGTGGAGACTGCCGCCCGGCATTTTGCCGGGGCGGCCGATCTGGTGCTGGTCGCGGTCGAGGCCAAACGGCTGGGGCCGGCATTGAAATGGGAAGTTTCACGCGGCGGGGCGCTGTTTCCCCACCTTTATGGCCCGCTTCCGCTCGACGCGGTGGTGTGGACCATGCCGCTGCCACTCGGTGGCGATGACCGGCACGTGTTTCCGGAGGCGATGTCGTGATCGGGCTGCTCGAGGCCTGGACCCGGCCGCTGCTGCGCCTGCTCGATCCGGAAGACGCACACCGGCTTGCCATTCTCGCGCTGAAGATCCCGCCCTACGTCAGGCTCGTACCCAATGACCCGCGGCTGGCGGTCCGGGCGTTCGGGCTCAATTTCCCGAACCCGATCGGCATGGCGGCGGGCTTCGACAAGCACGGCGAGGTGCCCGACGCACTGCTGCGCCTGGGCTTCGGTTTCGTCGAGGTCGGCACTGTCACGCCACAGCCGCAGACCGGCAATCCGCGGCCGCGCGTCATTCGCCTGCCGATCGACGAAGCAGTCATTAACCGCCTGGGCTTCAACAGCGACGGTGCGGCGGCAGTGTTGCGGCGGCTCGCTGCGCGCGCCACTCGCGGCGGTATCGTCGGGGTGAATATCGGCGCGAACCGGGATGCCGCCGACCGTATTGGCGATTACGTGCGGATGATCGAGACCTTCGCGCCGGTCGCGAGCTACTTCACCGTCAATATCTCGTCGCCGAACACGCCCGGCTTGCGCAAACTGCAGCAAGGCAAGGTGTTCGACGAACTGCTGGCCCGGGTGATGGATGCGCGCGCCCGCATGAGCCGGGCGGCAGGCGTCACGCCGGTGCTGATCAAGATCGCGCCCGACCTGACGCTCAGCGAGCTTGACGACGTCGTCGGCGGCGCGCGCCGGCACCGGGTCGACGGCATGATCGTCTGCAACACGACCATCTTGCGGCCACCGAGCCTGCGCGATCCGTCCGCGCATGAGCAGGGCGGCCTTTCGGGGCGGCCGCTGTTCGCGCTATCGACACGGATGCTGGCGGAGACCTATGTTCGCGTGGAGGATGCGTTTCCGTTGATCGGCACCGGCGGGATCGATTCGGGCGAAGCCGCGCTCGCCAAGATCTGGGCGGGCGCCAGCCTGGTGCAGCTATACAGCGCGCTGGTGTTCCACGGCCTGCGGCTGATCCACGTCATCAAGGACGATCTCTCGCGCGCGCTCGACCGCGGTCGTCATGCGGGCATCGAAGAACTGGTCGGCGTCGACGCCGCTGCCATGACGGCGGAGGAATGGCCGGTCTGACGACGCGGCTTACCGGCTTTTGGCGGCGTTCATCAGGCGCATGATCAGCCAGATCGGGATGACGATCACGGCGCCGAGCAGGAAATAGCGCCAGAGCCAGAGCACGGCGTCGAAACCCATGTTCCAGATCGCGCGCAGCAGGTCCTGGATGCTGCGCATGATGTTGAATGGATCGAGCCCGAGCACCTTCAGGATCACGCCGATCAGGATGGAGAGCAGGACCAGCCGGAAAATCACCCAGAGCGGCGGCCCGCCGAAAAAGCGAGCGAGGAGATTGCCGTTGAAGCTGCGGCGCGTGCCCTCATCGGGGTGCTGGGTCGGCATGCTCATACCTTATCCTATTATATCTTGCGACTTGCTGTCGCCGTCCGCGCCAGAGCCGGTTTCGATCTTGTCCAATATCCGTTCGAGCGTGTCGAGCCGGTCGGCCTCGCGCGGCGGCTTGTCCCAGCGCAGCCGGCTGATGCGCGGAAAGCGCATCGCGAGGCCTGACTTGTGCCGTGTCGAACGCTGCAGCCCTTCGAACGCCACCTCCAGCACCAAGCCCTTGTCGGCCTCGTGAACAACTTCGCGCACCGGGCCGAACCGCTCCACCGTATTGCGGCGCACGTAGCGGTCGATCTGGATCAGTTCCTCATCGGTGAATCCGAAATAGGCCTTGCCGACCGGGACGAGCTCATCGCCGTCGTCGCTGGCGGTCCAGACGCCGAACGTATAGTCGGAATAGTACGACGAGCGCTTGCCATGTCCGCGCTGGGCATAGAGCAGCACCGCGTCGACGGTGAACGGATCGCGCTTCCACTTCCACCACAAGCCTTTCGGCCGGCCCGGCACGTAAGGTGTGTCGCGGCGCTTGAGCATGACGCCCTCGACCGCGTCGGCGTCCGCGCCGGCGCCGGCCGCGCCCGGATTCTGACGTGCGGCGGTGAGTTCGTCCCAGGTGGCAAACGGGATGAGCGGCGAAATGTCGATCCTCGGATCGTCGAGCCGAGCAATGAGTGCTTCGAGCCGCGCGCGACGCGCGACGAACGGCTGGTCGCGCAGGTCCTCGTCGCCCTCGACCAGCAGATCGTAGGCGCGCAGATGCGCCGGGAATTCCGCCAGCAGCTTGGAGGTGACGGTCTTGCGATTGAGCCGCTGCTGCAGCACGTTGAAGCTCTGCACCCGGCCCTCGCGCACGATCAGCAGTTCGCCGTCAATTGCCGCCGGGAGCCGCAGCACGTCGATCAAATCCGGGAAGCCGCCCGAGATGTCCTCGCCGGTCCGTGAATAAAGCCGCGCGACGGTGGCGCCGTCGTCGCGAATCCCGGCGACCGCCTGCACACGGATCCCGTCCCACTTCCATTCGGCGGCGAAATCGCCGGGGTCCATTCCGGCGAAATCATCGAGCGCATGCGACAGCATCGGCGGCCGGAACGGCGTGGGATCGCGGTTCACGGGCTTGTCGGCGAGCCCTTCGAGCCAGGCAAACAGCTCGGTGTAGGGCGGCTTGAGCCCGGGCCAGATCAGTTCGATCTCCTGCGGGTCTTTGTCGCCGAGTGCTGCGGCGGCGGTCTTGGCGAGCCGCGCCGAGACGCCGATCCGCAGCGCGCCGGTGACGAGCTTCAACAGCGCCCAGCGCCCGGTCTCGTCCAGCGCATCGAGCCAGGCGGCGAGCTGCCGCGGCAGTTCGGACTTGCCGAGCGTGGCGAGTGTGATCACGACCTCCGACAGCGATGGTGCGAAGAAATCCTCTCCCCTTGTGGGAGACGGTGGCGCCGAAGGCGCCAGGTGAGGGGGCTCGACGAGGTGTAACATCGGCCCCTCACCCCGCGCTGTCGCGCGCCCCCTCTCCCACAAGGGGAGAGGGGGCTTTCCCTGCCGCTCGACCGGCCACATCAGCGCGACGGTTTCGGAGAGGTCTCCGACGTAGTCGTAGGACAGCTCGAACAGCACCGGATCGCTGCGTTCGGAAATCAACGTGCGAATCACGTTGGGCTTGGCATGGCGGAAGCTCAGCGCACCGGTGAGTGCGGCGAGCGCGAAGCCGCGCTCCGGATCGCCCGTGCTGCGGAAATAATCGGTGATCAGGCGCAGCTTGTTGTTGCGGCCCGGCTCGTAAGCGAGGCGATCGAGCAGATCGGCAAAGCGGTTCATGTCGTGCTTGTGACGTCCGGATTGAGTGGCCGTCGCATCCGGCGACCACTCGCCGATGTGCTGCGATTCACTTATAGGTAGGCAGCGACGCGGCGGGCGAAAGGTGCAGCATGGCAAATCTACATCGCCGGGAGGTGCTTGGCGGCCTCGCGGCGGCGGCTACGGCATCGTTCGCCCGAGCGCAACCGACCGCGGTGATCGCGACCGCGCCGCCGGCCGACGGCCCGTTGAGCAGCACGTCGGTTGCTGCCCTGCTTGCGCAGCACAAGGTGCCGGGTGCGAGTCTCGCCATCATCAGCGGGGCCGCGATCGTCGCGACTTACGGCTACGGCAGCGCGCAGGCCGGCCGCCCGGTGACGCCGCAGACCCGGTTCCAGGCCGCATCAATCAGCAAGACGGTGAACGCACTTGCCGTCCTCAAGCTGGCAGAAGCCGACGAACTTCGGCTGGACGATCCGGTCAATCAGCGCCTCAGGTCATGGAAGCTGCCCGACAACGCGCTGACCGCGGTCACGCCAGTGACGATCCGGATGCTTCTCAATCATACCGGCGGCACGACCGTGTCGGGCTTCGAGGGCTACCCGGAGGGCGCGCGGCTGCCGACGCTGATCGACATTCTGAACGGCACGCCGCCCGCCAACTCGGCGCCGGTGCGCGTCGAGTGGCCGCCCGGCAAGTCGTTCCACTACTCGGGTGGTGGCACCATGGTGCTGCAGCAGATGGTGATCGACGTGACGGTCGGCCAATACCCGATGGTCGCCTACGACCTGGTGCTCGACCTGCTCGAAATGCGCGACAGCAACTTCGACCAGCCGCCGCCCGGCTCGGACTTTGCCAGATGCGCATTCGGCGCCGGCTCCGACGGCAAGGAGTTGCCCGGCGGCTTCCGCGTCTATCCGGAATTCGCCGCGGCGGGCCTGTGGACCACGCCGCATGATCTCGCCCTGATGGTGATCGGAATCCTCCAGTCGCATGCCGGCCGCCCCGGCGCCTTCCTGCCGGCGGCGCGGGCGCGCGAGATGCTGACGCCGGCAATCGACGGCGCGGCTCTGGGCACCTTCATCGATGCCAAGGGCATGTTCTGGCACAACGGCGGCAACATCGGCTACCGCTCGCTCTATGTCGGCGATCCGGCGAGCGGCAACGGCATGGCGGCAATGACCAACGGCGATAACGGCGAAGCCGTGTGCAACGCGCTGCGTGATCGCGTGGCGGCGGCCTACGCCTGGCGCTGATCCGCGTCGGCGGCGCCGTCCTCGTCCTCGTCCTCGTCGCCGTAGCCAACGATGGCAAGCGGCCGCGCCTGAAGCCCGTGCGTCGCGCACCAGTGGACCAGCGCGTCCTCCTGGCCGTGTGTCACCCAGACCTCCGACGCGACGGTCGCCCCGATGGTCGAGGTCAGCCCGTCCCAGTCGGCGTGATCCGAGATCACCAGCGGCAGTTCGATGCCGCGCTGGCGCGCCCGCGCCCGCACCCGCATCCAGCCCGACGCGAACGCCGTTACCGGATCGGGAAACCGGCGCGACCACAGGTCGGTCAGGGCTGAGGGCGGCGCGATCGCAATCGCACCGCCCAGTTCCGCTTTCTTCGCACCGCTGACGAGACGCAGCTCGCCGAGATCGACCCGCTCGGCGTAATAGCGGGTGATCTTGTCCATGGCGCCGTGCAGATAGATCGGCGCGTCGTAGCCGGCCTTGCGCAACAAGGCGATCACGCGCTGCGCCTTGCCGAGCGAGTAGGCGCCGACGAGATGCGCCCGCTCCGGAAAGAGCCCCACCGAGTGCAGCAGGCGCGCGATTTCGCCGTCCGAATTGCCGTGGCGGAACACCGGCAGGCCGAACGTTGCTTCGGTAATGAACACGTTGCACGGCACCAGCTCGAACGGCGTGCAGGTGGGGTCGGGAACGTCCTTGTAGTCGCCCGACGCGACGATTCGCAGGCCGTTGGCCTCGACGGCGATCTGCGCCGAGCCGAGCACGTGCCCGGCGGGATGGAAGGTGGCGCGGACGCCGTTGAGCGTCACGCTCTCGCCATAGCGGATCGCCTGCGTGCTGCCGGCGAAGTTCTCGCCGTAGCGCAGCCGCATGATGTCGAGCGTTTCCTGCGTTGCGAGCACCGCGCCGTGACCGGCGCGCGCATGATCCGAGTGCCCGTGCGTGATCAGCGCCCGCTCGACCGCCCGGGTCGGGTCGATATGAAAGCCGCCGGTCTTGCAACAGACCCCTGACGGGGTGGGCACGAGAAGATCTTCCGGACGCATCAGCTCCAGATAAGCCGCCAGTGGTGCCGACGCGAGGGCCGACGTGTCGGCGGGTTCGCGCCACGCCGGCCTCGACCGCGCCATGGCCGGAGGCTAACAGGGCGGCATGACCGTGCTCGAACGACCGGCCGTGACACTCCTGCCCGAGCGCTTCGTCCGCTGGTTTGCGAGCCGCGGCTGGGCGCCGCGTCCGCATCAATTGGAACTGCTCGCCAAAGCGCGAGCGGGCCGTTCCGTCCTGCTGATTGCGCCGACCGGCGCCGGCAAGACGCTCGCGGGTTTTCTCCCCACCCTGGTGGAATTGAGCGCTGTGGAGCAGCGAAAGCGGTCTGCTCCTTCCCCCCTTGAGGGGGAGGGGTGGGGAGGGGGGTGGCCGCAAGTTCCGGACTCGCCATCACCCCCCTCCCTGTCCCTCCCCTTCAAGGGAGGAGGGGACGGTGCGGCACGGTCGCGTGGCCCAACCGCCGACGGAGATCGCGTTCCAAGCGCTGGCCCCACCGGAACGCTCTCGCCGCGCCGGCTCATCTCCACCGGACGCGGCGTGCGCCGGGAGGGCGGGCTGCACACGCTCTACATCTCGCCGCTCAAGGCGCTCGCGGTCGACATCGCGCGCAATCTCGAACGGCCGGTTGCCGAGATGGCGCTTCCCATCCGCGTCGAGACCCGCACCGGCGACACCCCGGCGAGCAAGCGGCAGCGCCAGCGCCGCGATCCGCCGCATATCCTGCTCACCACGCCCGAGCAGCTTGCGCTGATCCTGGCCTCTCCCGATGCGCCCTACCTGTTCGGTTCGCTCAAGCGCATCGTGCTCGACGAACTGCATTCGCTCGTCATCAGCAAGCGCGGCGACCTGTTGGGGCTTGGACTTGCACGGTTGTTCCGGCTGGCACCCGACATCACCAGCGTCGGACTGTCCGCGACCGTGGCCGAGCCGGACGATCTGCGCCGCTACCTTGTCCCGCAGAGAGCAGACGGCGCGGCGCTGGCCGATCTGGTGCTGGCGGAAGCCGGTGCTCCGCCCGACGTCCGTATTCTCGATACCGCCGAGCGTCTGCCGTGGGCCGGGCATTCGGCACATCACGCGATCAATGAAATCTACGGGCTGATCGGGCGTCACAACACCACGCTGGTGTTCGTCAACACCCGTAGCCAGGCCGAGAGCATTTTTCAGGAACTCTGGCACGTCAACGACGACAACCACGCGATCGCGCTGCATCACGGTTCGCTCGACGTCGCGCAACGCCGCAAGGTCGAGGCCGCGATGGCGGCCGGCACCTTGCGGGCGGTGGTGGCGACCTCGTCGCTCGATCTCGGCATCGACTGGGGCGATGTCGATCTGGTGATCAACGTGGGCGCGCCGAAGGGGGCGTCGCGGCTCCTGCAGCGCATCGGCCGCGCCAACCACCGCATGGACGAGCCGTCGAAAGGCGTGCTGATTCCGGCGAACCGCTTCGAGGTGCTGGAATGCACCGCGGCGCTCGGCGCCATTGCGGAAAACGCGCAGGACACGCCGGCCGCGCGGGTCGGCGCGCTCGACGTGCTGGCGCAGCACGTGCTGGGGAGTGCCTGCGGCGAGCCGTTCCGCGCCGACGATCTCTACGCCGAAATGCGGACCGCGGCGCCCTATGCGGATCTCGCGCGCGCCGATTTCGATGCGGTGCTGGATTTCGTCGCGACCGGCGGCTACGCGCTCAAGGCCTACGAGCGCTTCGCCAAAATCCGAAAAGGCGCCGACGGGCTGTGGCGCGTCACCCACCCGATGATCGCGCAACGCTATCGCATGAACGTCGGCACCATCGTCGAGGCCGACATGCTGAAGGTGCGGCTGGTGCGCTCGCGCGCCTCGAAGATGATCCCCCGCGGCGGGCGCATCCTCGGCGAGGTCGAGGAGTATTTCATCGAGATGCTGACTCCGGGCGACACGTTCGTGTTCGCCGGCGAAATCCTGCGATACGAAACGATGATGCAGGACGAGGTCTACGTCTCGCGTGCAAACTCCGAAGATCCCAAGGTACCGGCCTATGAGGGCGGCAAGTTCCCGCTCTCCACTTATCTCGCCGATCGCGTCCGCAGAATCATTTCCGATCACGACGAATGGCGGCAACTGCCCGCGCAGGTGCGCGAGTGGCTGGAATTTCAGGAATGGCGTTCGCGGTTGCCCGGCCGCCGCGAACTGCTGGTCGAGACCTTCCCGCGCGCCGACAAGTATTACCTCGTCTGTTATCCGTTCGAAGGACGGCTGGCGCACCAGACGCTCGGCATGTTGCTGACGCGGCGGCTGGAGCGGGCAAGGCTGCGGCCGCTCGGCTTCGTCGCCAACGAATATGCGCTGGCGGTCTGGGGGCTGGGCGACGTCGCGCGGAAGATCGCGCGCGGCGAACTTGCGCTCGATGCCTTGTTCGACGAGGACATGCTGGGCGACGACCTCGAGGCTTGGCTCGCCGAATCTGCCCTGATGAAGCGCACATTCCGCACCTGCGCGATCATCGCCGGGCTGATCGAGCGGCGTTTTCCCGGCAAGGAAAAATCCCGCCGCGAGGTCACGATTTCGACCGATCTGGTCTATGATGTGTTGCGCAAGCACCAGGGCGACCACATCCTGTTGCGCGCGGCACGCGCCGACGCGGCGACCGGCCTGCTTGACATCCGGCGGCTCGGCGAGATGCTCTCTCGCATCCGGGGACGGATTGTCCACAAGGCGCTGGACCATCTTTCTCCCCTCGCGGTTCCGGTGCTGCTGGAGATCGGCCGGGAGAGCGTCTATGGCGAGGCGTCGGAAGGAATGCTGGCCGAAATGGAGGCCGAACTGGTCAAAGAGGCGATGCGGTGAGCGGGCACGACGCTGAATTTTCGGCTCGCGATGCGGAGGCGAATGCCGATGCGTCGAGCGGCGTTGGATTGCCGATGGCGGAACCGGCGCCCGCCGCAGCCGGGACGGAGGCATCGCCGGACGCGACCGTGCTCTCATCGCCTGAAGGTAATGAGCCGGTCGCTGCCGTGCCGACCGCCTCGCAGGCTCAGCCCCAGCAGACTGCAAGCACCGAAATCTATGTCGCCGGGGTGCGGCTCGTCGCCGACTGCGAAGGCGCGCTCTACTGGCCGGACGAAGGGGCGCTGATCGTCGCCGATCTGCACCTGGAAAAGGGATCGAGCTACGCTACCCGCGGCGTCCTGCTGCCGCCTTACGACACGGCCGCGACCTTGGCGCGATTGGCGGAACTCATCGGCCGTTATGCGCCAAAGGCGGTGATTGCGCTCGGCGATAGTTTCCACGACGGCGACGGGCCAATGCGGCTCGGCGACGCCGACCGTGCGGCTCTGCTCGCGCTGCAACGTGGGCGCGACTGGCTTTGGGTCGCCGGCAATCACGATCCCGACCCGTCGAAGCACGTCGCGGGAAGCTTCGCGGCGACACTCGCCATCGGGCCGCTGCTGTTCCGGCATGCGCCGCAGGCGGGCGCGGTCAGCGGCGAGGTCGCCGGCCACCTGCATCCGGTCGCGCGGGTCAGCGGCCGCGGCCGGACGGTGCGGCGGCGCTGCTTCGTCAGCGACCGCAGGCGCGTGATCCTGCCGGCGTTTGGTGCCTATGCGGGCGGGCTCAACGTGCGTGACCAGGCGTTCGCCGAGATTTTCGGCAACCTGGCGTTCACGGCTCACATGCTCGGCAAGGCCCGCGTCTACGCCTTCGCGGCGACGCACTGCCTCGCCGATTAGCGACCGGCCGCGTGCGGCATTATTAATCCCGGCGGAACACCACGCTGGCGAACCAGCCGGTCGCGAGCGCCATCATGGCGGTCATGATGCCGTAGAGCAGGCCGTGATTGCGGGCGGCACTGCTGACGACCTGCTCGAAACCCGCCTTGTAGACCTCCAGCGCCGATTGCGTGCGCGCTATCGGAGCGCCGTCGACGAACAGCCGGACGTCTACCTCGTAGTTCCCGACCGGAACGGTCGCCGGCAGCGGTATCGAAGCGCGGAACAGCGCGGGCGTCAGGAAGGTCACGCCGTTCGAGACTTCCCGATAGAGGCTGGCGTCGATCCTGAGCTTGAGGAACGCCGCGCGGAATGGGTCGTCGCCGAACGTGTCGTCGCCGGTGCCGCTGGTGCGCTGGGGCAGGGGGAAATTGTCGAGCCCGAGTTGCAGCCTCTGCAGCGTCTCGGGGCTGGCGATGTCGTCGAGCGGCCGGTTGGCGAGCACCGCAAGATATGCGGGCACATTCTCGAAAAGGCGCGAGTCGGTGTTGACCCAGATGCCGAGCACGCGCGACTTGCGGAACGTCACCAGCGTCTGCCGTGGGCCGGTCACCGTCGCCACGATGTCATAGCCGCCGCGCCGGGGCTTCGAATTGGCATCCTGCTCGATGCCGCCGAACAGCACGACCTCGTCGCCGGTGAAATTCGAGGTCACCATCACGCGATGGTTGGACAGCGACGACACGAGCCGCTCGGCCGGCGCCGGCATCGTCGCGCCGACGAGGCCGGCGAGCCCTGCGGCCAATGCGATCCACTTCGATGCGGTCGTCCTCATGTGCCGCTCCCCAGCGGCCGGATCGAGAACAGATGCTCGGGCTGCACCACGAGTTCGAACGCGAAGCGGATCCCGACCGCGAGCACCAGGAGCCCCAGCAGCAGGCGCAGGCGCTCGCCGCTGATCTTCTGTCCGGCCCGCGCCCCGAACTGCGCGCCGGTGACGCCACCGACCATCAGCACCAGCGCCAGCACCGCATCGACCAAGTGGTTGGTGGCAGCATGCATGACGGTCGCGGACGCCATGGTGACCAGTGTCAGCACCATCGAGGTGCCGATCACCGTCGCGGTCGGAACGCGCAGCACGTAGATCAGCAGCGGCACGAGCAGAAAGCCGCCGCCGATACCCATAACGGCGCCGACGAATCCGATGATGAAGCCGATCGCCCAGACCGGGATCGCCGAGACGTAGATGTGCGAACGCTTGAACCGCAGCTTGAACGGCAGGCCGTGGATCCAGGTGTGGCTGCCGGGCCGCCGAAGCTCCACCGGCTTGCCTTGGCGCACCCGCAGGATGGCCCGCACGCTTTCGGTCACCATCAATGCGCCGACGATGCCAAGCAGCAGCACGTAGGAAAGACCGATCGTGATGTCGAGCTGGCCGAGCTCGCGCAGCAGGGTGAACAGCCAGACGCCGACCGCAGTACCGATGATGCCGCCGGCCAGCAGCATCATGGCGAGCGTGAGGTCCAGCGATTTTCGCCGCCAGTAGCTCAATGCCCCCGACATCGAGGAAGCCGCGATGTGGCTCGATACGGTCGCGACCGAGACGGCCGGCGATATGCCGAGGAAGATCAGCAGTGGCGTCATCAGAAAACCGCCGCCGATGCCGAACATGCCGGAAATGAAGCCGACCGCAAAACCCATGCCCAGGATGACGAAGACATTGACCGGCAGGTCGGCGATCGGGAGGTAGATCTGCACAGTCGAAGGTCCGGGTTCGCAACGCCTCGTGGCTCCGGCAACACGGGCACGCCGCTTTACCGGAAGGTCAGGCTAGTGCCCGGTTTCCGAAGTTCGTGATACGTCGCGGCACACTCTGACACGAACTTCGGAAACAAAGGGGTACTAGCAAGCTTATGATTCTAGTGCCGCTTTTCGATTTGAAGTTCCTATTCGAGTTTGCGGTAAGTGGTGTAGGAACCTCAATCGGCGGCACGAGTGTCCCGATTCCGAAATTCGCAGCACTCCGCGACACCCTCGTTTGCGAACTTCAATCGAAGGACACTAGCAACTTATTGATCTCGTGTGGCTCTGGTTCAGAAGTCCGCATCTCGGACTTGCCGCAAGAACGATGCGGAATTATGAACCGCCACACTGTCTCGACCATTTTTCGCGGGATGCCGGCCGGCAAGGCGGTCCGACGCAACGGGAGCCGGCGAGGCCGACTTTAGCTGGAATTGAGGTGTCACCGGCACGACACCCCGCGAATTCGGGCTCGGGACTCAAGCGGGAGATGGTATTCTATTCTATCGTCGTTCTTAGCCGCGGGCACGGGTCGAGGCCACATTTTTGTGAAGGGCGCGATTTGTCGCGCGCCGGAACCGCGTGCATGGCTGGGTTTCGAACCGCGGCCCGAAAGATGCGGAGGCCGAGAGGCGATCCGTCAGCGCCCGAACGCGAAAGCGGCTTCCCGCCGCGCGCTCGGCGTTGAACTGCGGTGCTTGCTTCCCGGCGTGACCGAGGGAGCGGAAACCGGGTCCCAGCCGCCGGCCGGTACCTTGACCTGATTGGCGGCTTCGGGCGGCAATTCCGGCTTAAATTCGTCGATCGCCTGACCGGCGGCCTTCAGCGACTTCTGGTCAAGACGCGGGGCCAGTTCATCGCGCTGGCGTTCCGATTCCTTGTCGCCGCCGCGGGCGGCAAGTCCGAACCAGCGATAGGCTTCGGTGAGGTTCTGCTCCACGCCGATGCCTCGGGCATAGAGCACGCCGAGATTATACTGGCTGTCGGCCATGCCGAAGGCGGCAGCCTTGCGGAACCACTGGGCGGCGGCTTGGTAATCGGGCTTGCCGTTCAGGCCTTCCGCATACAGCACCGCCAGATTGTGCAGGGCCTTGGGGTTCCCGGCTTCGCCCGCGAGCGCGTAGTAGCGTCCGGCGGCTTCGCGGTCCTTTTTCACCCCGATGCCCTTTTCATAGAGGCCGCCGAGTCGGAACTGGGCGGGCGCCAATCCTTGCTGGGCGGCACGCTCAAACCATTCCGCAGCCGTCTTGAGGTTTTGAGAAACACCCCGGCCATCGGCGTAGCGCTGCGCAACCTCATACTGTGCGGCGGGGTCGCCCTTCGCGGCTTCGGCACGCAGCGTGCCGCCGATACCGGCGGGCAGCTGCTCGGCGCCGTGGACCGGAACTGCGGTGGTCCGGGGCGGCAAACTCGGTGTCGCGACTGTCGCGGGCGCCTCGCGTGGTGCCGGCACCTGGGCGGTTCCGGATGGCACGACGGTGCCGGTCGTCTCGGCCGCAACCGCGCCCAGCGCCGGCATCGTCGCGCCGGTGGGTGGCGGGAAGCCGGGTGCCGGTGCCAGCAGCGACGATTGCCGGTCTGGCGCCGGGGCCGCGGGCACCGGTTCCGTCTGTCTGGCGGCCCGTGCGGCGGCGGTCGGCTCGCCGGTGGCCGGCGCGGCGCCATGCTCCGGCGCGGGCGCAGTCTGACCGTTGGTAACGGCCTCAGGTTCGTGCGCGAGCCAGTTCGCCACGATGTTGATCGAGCCCAGGACGATGGCGAGCACGCTCGCGCCGATGATCAACGAACGCGCATGTTTGCGGATCAGGCTCGGGAACATGGTGGGCGCGGTCGCAGTCTTCGGCACGGCGGTTTCCGCCGCGCGCGGCGAGGTGCGAACGGGTGCGGTGTTGGTGGCGGCCTGCGCGGCGCGGCGAGCGGCGGCGATGAAGTTCGATTTTCCGCCTGGGTCGGGAATGACAGGCGGCTTCATGGAACCGAGCGCCGCCTCCGATGCGGCGATACGCTCGGCCGGCGTTGCCGGATAGCGGCTGCGCGAAACGCCCGGCTCCAGCGGATGGTCCGGCGGGAGATTGGGATCGATCGGCCGGCGCTCGGCGGCGGGCGGGCTCGCTCGCAGCGGCGTCGTTCCGATCACCGTCGCTTCGGAAGCCAGCGGCGACAGACTTGAGGTCGCGGACGGCAGATTGGCCGGCGGTGCCGACGGGGTCTTGGCCGCATCCGGGGCAGCGGAGGGCGTGAGGGCGGCCGGAACTGCGTCGCGGCGCTCGGGCATCGGCTCCGCGGCGCGCAACTCGGGCGTGGCAGTCTCCGACGATGGGCGGGCTGCGGGAGAGAGGGCAACGGGTGGGGGCGCCACAGGCGCGGCCGAGGGCGCAGCGGTCGCGACCGGGGCCGCCTCCGGAATGCTCGGCGACGAGTTGGGGGCGACGACCGCGTTCACTGCCTGGCCGATCCTGTCGCGAATGTCGCTCTCGATCGTCGCCAGTCGACTGACGACGTTCTCGAGCGCGCCGTGCACCGCTTCCAGCGAATCCTGGGTCTGTCGCTCCATCTGCTTGAGACCGGTGACGTCGCGCAGCAGTGCGTTGACCTCGGGCCCGGGCGCCGGCTCGGACGAGGGACGTGCAAGCGTCGGCAGTCGCTGTTGCTCCAGGTGGATGACCAACTCGGTGAGACCGCGTTCGATCGCTTCGAGATGCGTGAGCCGCTGGTCGGAGGCGTCGAGCTTCTGCACCAGATTGCTGATGCGATCCTCGAGATGGCCGAGCGCCATTTCGTCGCCGCGGGTGTGCTGAATGCGTTCGATCTTGTCCGACAGTCCGGCGAGCACGGTCTCCAGCTCGCGCGGAATGTCCTGGCCGCTGCGGTTGCGGACTTCCAGCGCGTCGGCAAGCTTGCCGATCCGCTGTTCCAGCGTCGCCAGGACGTCGGATTCGCCGCCCGGGCCGGTCACCTGGTCCACCTTGGCCGAGAGTGCGCGCACCTCGGCGGTCAGGCTCGCCAGTGCGTCGTTCGAAGCCACATGGGTGACGATGCCGCGCATGGCGACGATTGCGCCTTCGAGCTGCTTGAGCGCCGCCGGATCCTGGGTGTTGCCTGCGATCAGGTCGACTTTTTCGGTCAGCACTTTCACGGTTTCGCCGAGACCGGCAAGATTTTCCGCCGGCGTCAGCATGCGCAGAGCGTCGCGAACTTCGGCGAGGCCGCGCTCGACGCCCGCGAGCGATACGCCGGCCGCGCCGGCATCCCGAGTCTGATCGATGCGCTCGGACAGCCTGCGCATTTCCGTTTCGAGCGCTTCGATCGCCCGCCGCGGCATGGCCTCCTGCAGCATCACGCCGATCTGGGCCAGGTCGTCGCGCAGCAGGTCGACCGCCTTGTCGATCGCGGTGGGGCTATTGAGGATGCCGATGTGTTCGTTGATCTGACGAAGCTGCTGCTCCAGCCCGGCCAGTTCCTGGGTCTGCGCACGGGGCAGCGAATCCGCCTGCGGGGCCTCCGCGTTGTTGGCGTCAAAAGCCGCCGGCAGCCCGTCAAGCGTCCGCTGGCGATCGGCGATTTCGACCAGAGCCTGGTCGAGCGGTGTTTTCGGCGCAGACGGCAGACGCGGACGTTGCGCATCACCGAGGTCGGCGACCGCGCGGTTGACCGCGCGGAGACGCTCGGCGATCTCGCTCCGGGCGGAGCGATTGTCGGCGACCATTTCGTCGAGCCGGCGGTCGAGCTTGGAAATGACCTCGGCGACCTGATGCGTGGGGTCTGCCTGGGGGCTCGCCGGCGGCGTCTGCGCGTTGGCGGCGTTCAGGCGCGCCATCGCTTCGAGCTGCTGGGTCAGGTTGTCGAGCCGATTGTTGATCTCGAGGAGCCCTTCGTCCTGCGCAAGCTTCTGCGTCAGACTGTCGAGACGCTCCCTGACCGCGGCCATCCCGTCATCTTGCGCGAGCTTTTCGCTCAGGCTGTCGAGCCGCTCCTTGACTTCCGAGAGACCATCATCCTGCGCAAGCTTTTCGGTCAGGCTGTCGAGACGGTTCCTGACGTCGGCCAGCCCGCCGTCGACGCCGAGCGTACGCGCCAGGCTGTCGAGCCGCTCCCGGACTTCGGCAAACCCCTCGTCGGCGAGCAGGCTCGCGACCAGCCGACGGTCCTCAGGGCTCTGACGATGTTCGATGTGAGGCTCGGCAGCGACCTCGCTCGGCCGTTGCGCCGGCTCCGGATATCGGCGCGCCGCAACGTCATGCGGCGCCGTTCCGGGGATGAATTCACCGTTCGCGAACGGCGGCGGAGTGAACGGCGCGGCGTGCCGGATCGATGTCGCCGGCGACTGCGATGATGCTGTGCTGCGTTCCGGATAGTCGCGCGGCAATTCATGTGCGTGCGGCGGTTGCGGCGGCACTGCAACGCCGCTTTCCAGCGCCGCGTCGGTGATGACCGAATCGAGCCACTGGCTCACCGACATGCCGGAGCGGCGGGCGGCTTCGCGTGCGGTTTCCCGCGCCTGCGGCCGGATGCCTCGCACGTGCCATCGAGCGCCAGGTTTCATACTTGCATCCAAATGCCCGACCCGAAGCGCGGCGCCTTGGTCGGCCCTAAAGGCTGCCGCTGACGAGTAGATGATGTCCGAGAGGCCCCCGCTGCCCCGAGCAACAGTTTTTGCTGTTCACGGTTAATGGGCGATTAACGGACTGCCCAACGGCGACGGCATTCCGCAGCCGTGCGTGAGGTGTGGCTGCCACAACACATCTTCATGCAGACATATCGATGCGACGTGAGCCGCGCGCGCACGATCCGATCCGGCCTACTCGCCGGGATCGGCCGCAGCCTGTATGGTCCCGCACCGGGAGGAAGGGACTCATGAATGAACTGAATACGCCACGGCCGGCGTGGATGACCGAAGACCTCGTGATGCTCGAGGACCAGGCCCGCCGCTTCATCGATGCCGAGTTCGTCCCGCATCTCGACCGCTGGAACGAAGAGGGCATGTACAGCCGCGAGGTCTGGACGCAGGCCGGCGCTGCGGGGCTCCTGTGCCCGGCGATCCCCGAACAATATGGCGGCGCCGGCGGCACCTTCGCGCACGAGGTGGTGATCAACCGCGAACTGAGCCTCGCCGGCTTCGATTCGTTCGGCGCGCCGCTGCATTCCGGCATCGTGGCGCCGTACATCCTGCACTACGGCACCGACGAGCAGAAGCGCCGCTGGCTGCCGAAGCTCGCGACCGGCGAACTCGTCGGCGCCGTTGCGATGAGCGAGCCCGGCACCGGCTCCGATCTGCAGGGCGTACGCACCACCGCGAAAAAGTCGGGCAACGGCTATGTGCTCAACGGCTCCAAGACCTTCATCACCAACGGCCAGCACGCCAATCTGATCGTCGTCGTCGCCAAGACCGATCCGTCGCTCGGTGCCAAGGGCGTCTCTTTAATGGTGGTCGAGACCGACAACGCACCGGGCTTCCGTCGCGGCCGCAAGCTCAAGAAGCTCGGCCTCGATGCCGCCGACACCTCCGAGCTGTTCTTCGACGACGTGAAGCTGCCGCCCGAGAACCTGCTTGGCACCGAGGAGGGGCAGGGCTTCGTGCAGCTGATGCGGGACTTGCCGCGTGAGCGCCTGCTCGTGGTGGTGCACGCCCAGGCGATGATCGAACGCGCGGTGGCGCTGACGATACCTTACGTCAAGGAGCGCAAGGCGTTCGGCAAGCCGATCATGGATTTCCAGAACACCCAGTTCGTGCTGGCGGAGTGCAAGTCCGAGGCGACGATCTCGCGGGTATTTCACGACCATTGCATCGAGCGGTACCTCAAAGGCGAACTCGATACCGTCACGGCGTCGATGGCGAAGTACTGGATCACCGATCTGCAGGGCAAGATCATCGACCGGTGCCTGCAGCTGTTCGGCGGCTACGGCTACATGGACGAATTCCCGATCTCGCGGCTCTACCGCGATGCCCGCGTCATGCGCATCTACGCCGGCTCGAACGAGATCATGAAGGTGATCATCGCCCGCAGCCTTTAGAGCTGCCCATTGTCGGATTTAGCCAACGCTCCGCTTGCCCTATTGCTTGCGGCGCGGGCACGCCGGTGTCCCTTTTTCCATATCCCTGAAATGAGAATGGAGCGCCGGGAGGCGCCAGGGGGCTGGCGAAGCCCCCTTTGGCGAGCCTGGCGAAGGCCCACCGGGAACGCTTGGCGAGGCGCTCCCGCCCCGGTGGTGACGGGGCGGCGCCTCCCGGCGCTCCATCCGCATCGAAGGCCGCTCCAGAACACGGCCGCCGAATGTAATAAGAATTTAATCCTTATTGCAAAACTTGTCAACCGGCTACGCCTGCGGCACGCCGGCGTGCACCGCCTTGTCCACCCGCGCGCACAGCAGGTCGTGGAACGGCTTCGGACTGAGGATATCCTTGCGGGTGAAGTCCGCGCCGGTGAGATAGTCGCGCACCAGGAAGCCGTCGAGATCGTAGAGCCGCACCCGCTTGGCGGTCGGCGGCTGCTCGTGCGGCCAGCAGGGCGCAATGTCGCACGCGAGCTCGCGGTTCTCGCTCAGCGTCAGCGCATTCTGCAGCACGAGGCGCCCGCCGAGTGCGACCACGCGCGACCTGATCTTGCCGTCGAACTGACCTGAAAGCTTGAGCGCACGCTGCTCGCCGAATTCGACCGGCTCCGAGCGCGGCGAAAGCGGCGCGACGGTGACGCGCGCCACCGCGCTCCTGTTGTTCCGACGGATGCGGTGGTGACCGGCTTCGTCCTTGAGGTAGCCGTGCGCGAAATGCCCGCGCAGCGCCAGCGCCACGGGCTCGTCCGGTGCCAGCGGCTCGCGCAGCATGACGCAGTCCATGCGCCGGTCGCGCGCCCAGTCGCCATAGAGCTTGTAGAGCAGGTCGCGGACCGGGGCGGCCGAACCGACCGGGGCGATCTCGACCAGCGCATCCCAGTAACCGTCCGGCCCCATGGTGACGATTTCACGCCGCGCCGCGTCGATCGCGGCTTCAGCCTGGAGCAGGCGGTCGGACAACTGCTCCAGCTCCGCCCGTGTGGACGCCGTCGTGGCGGTGAGAGCCAGCGCGTGCGCGCCGTCCTGCAACCGCTCGATCCGGCCGACCGTTTCGAGTGCGCGGGTGTGCCGCGCCAGAATGCCGGCAGTGCCCTCGAGATCGTGCCAGAACGCCGGCTCCTTGCGGGTGGCATCGATCTCTTCGATCTCGCGGCGCAGGCGCTCGATCTCGGCGGCGCGGGCGACCCGCTCGCAATCGGCTTGCGCCGTCGCGATGCGTTCGACGATCTCGGGCCGCGTCAGGCGATCTCCGCTGCGGGTGCGGATCGGCGCCTTTTCGGCCTTGGCCTGCAGGCTGTCCGGGGTATCCACCACGCGCACGCGCACCCGGCCGTCCTGGACGCCGACCTCGATCAGCGAGCCCGGCTCGGGCGCCCGCTCCATCAAGAGCGTGGCGATCGGCAGGATCACCCGCCGGCGCAGCTCGCGCTTGATGCCGCGGCCGCCGTAGCGCGGGTTGAAGCCGGCCGCGAGCACGTGCTCGATCACGTCGTCGTGGACCTCGACGATCAGGTTTCTCCCGGCGATGCCCTCGCGGCGCAGCGTCGCCTGCAGGTCGGCGCGAGCGATCTTCGCGGCCTGCTCCTGCGTCAGCGGATGAAACAGCACGACATGCTGGAAGCGATTCAGGAACTCCGGCCGGAAATGCGCCTCGATTGCCGTCATCGCCTTGTCGGCATCGTAGCCGTCGCTCTGACCGCCGAATCCTATCGACGTCGTCATGCCCTCGAACGCGCCGACGTTGGAAGTGGCGATGATGATGGTGTTGCGGAAGTTCACCGTCTCGCCCTTGGGCGTCGTCAGCCGGCCTTCGTCGAGCAACTGCAGGAACAGGTCCTGGATGTTGCGGTGGGCCTTCTCGAGTTCGTCGAACAGCAGCACCTGGAACGGCTGAATCCGCACCGGGTCGATCAGCCGGGCAGGGCGCTCGGCCGGGGCGTTCGCCGAGCCCACCAGCATTTCGAACGAATGGAAGTCGGTGAACTCCGACATGTCGAAACGCAGCATGCGGCGGTCGCTGCCGAAGAAGAATTCCGCCAGCGCGCGCGCCATCTCGGTCTTGCCGACGCCGGTCGGACCGACGAACAGGAACGAGCCGACCGGCTTGCCGGTGTCGTGCAGCCGCGCCTTGTAGAAGGCGATCATCTCGACCACGGCTTCGATCGCGGCTTCCTGGCCGATGATGCGCTCGCGGAACCAGTCGCGGATAACCGACGCCGACTTGCCTTCGCCGCGCGACACCACGAACAGCGGCAGGCCGCTGTGGATGGCGAACACCTTTTCGACGAAGAGCGGCGTGATGGTGCCGCCCTCGCCGATGGCGAGCTTCTGATCGCGATAGTCGCGCACCTTGCCGAGCAGATCGAGCACGGGCCCGGGACCGGCCTGCCCGGCATGGAAGGTGGTGCACAGCTCGAACAGGCGGTCGCGCGCCTCGGGCTCGATCGCGAGCTACATGGCGGTTGCTTCGCCGTCCACGATGGCCCGCAGTTCGGTGGCAGACAGCGGCTCGATCCGGATCAATTCGAACAGCGACACGAACTTTGGGAATCGGCTCATCTCCTGAATCTGCTCGGCGGTCGCCTCGCTGATCAGGCGCAGGCGCCCCTCGGCCAGGCGCGGACGCATGGCATCGAGCAGGTTCGCCCTGCTCTGCATCGTGCTCCCGACCGTCGGCAGGTTCCAGACATCGACGATGTTGAGCACGATGTTGGACTGCTCGCATTCCGACATCAGGCGCGTGAGCTTGGACTCCCACTCGCCGAGATAGCGGGTGCCCGACATGATCTGCGCGGTGGTCAACCGGTGCATGCCCGCGCTGACGTCCTCGCCGATCCGGTGCGCGATGCCTTCCAGCACCGCCGTCTTGCCGACGCCGGGCGGGCCGATCAGGATCACCGACCTGTTCGCCGACAGCGCCTCCAGCGCCGCCTGGATCTCGGCGTCACGGAACGACGGCGGCCGGGTACGCTGTGCGGCCTCGGCGAGATTTTGCCCCTCTTCGAGAACGCTGCCGTATTCCATGCCGGGCCAAGGGCTCTGGAGCACTCCTCTGAGTACTCCTGTGAGCACTCCTTATTTGCCGCGAATTATGGCAGAAAAGATTTCGACATCACAATCGCACGCGCCATAAGGGCGCACCGGGACCGACCGACCATGGCCGACGCCTTCATCTACGATCACCTGCGCACGCCGCGCGGACGCGGCAAGGCCGACGGTTCGCTGCACGAGGTCACCGCCGTCAATCTTGCGGCGCAGACGCTCGCGGCCGTGAAGGAGCGCAATGCGCTCGATCCCGCGCTGGTCGACGACATCGTGCTCGGCTGCGTCGATCCGGTCGGCGAGGCGGGTGGCGACATTGCGCGCGCCGCCGCGCTGCTGGCCGACTACGGCAATGGCGTCCCGGGCATCCAGATCAACCGCTTTTGCGCGTCCGGCCTCGACGCGGTGAATTTTGCCGCCGCCGAAGTGATGGCGGGCCAGCACGACATGACGATCGGCGGCGGTGTGGAATCCATGAGCCGGGTCGGCATCGGCGCCTCCGGCGGCGCCTGGCCGATGGACCCGTCGCTGGCGGTGAAAACCTATTTCATGCCGCAGGGCATCTCCGCCGACCTGATCGCCACCAAGTACGGTTTCTCGCGCGACGACTGCGATGCCTACGCGGTCGAAAGTCAGAAGCGCGCGGCGGCCGCCTGGGACGACGGCCGGTTTACCCGTTCGGTGATCAAGGTCAGGGACGTCAACGGCATCACGCTTCTCGACCGCGACGAACACATGCGGCCCTCGACCACCATGCAGTCGCTCGGCCAGCTCAAGCCGTCGTTCGTGCAAATGGGGACGCTCGGCGGGTTCGATGCGGTCGCCACGCAGGCGCATCCCGAGATCGAGGCGGTCAATCACGTGCATCATGCCGGCAATTCGTCCGGCATCGTTGACGGCGCGGCAGCGGTGCTGATCGGCAGCAAGGCGGCCGGGGAGGCGGCCGGCCTGAAGCCGCGGGTGAGGATCAGGGCGTTCGCCAATATCGGCTCGGAGCCGGCGATCATGCTCACCGGGCCGGTTGACGTGACCGAGAAGGTGCTGCGCAAGGCCGGCATGACGCTCGACGATATCGACCTGATCGAGATCAATGAGGCGTTCGCGTCGGTGGTGCTGCGTTATCTCCAGGCATTCGATCTCGATCCCGCCAAGGTCAACGTCAACGGCGGTGCGATCGCGATGGGCCACCCGCTCGGCGCCACCGGCGCCATGATCCTCGGCATCGTGATCGACGAACTCGAACGGCGTGGCCTCTCGACCGCGCTGGTGACGCTCTGCATCGGCGCCGGCATGGGCACCGCCACCATCATCGAACGGGTGTGACGTCTATGATGATGTTCAGTCGGGCCGCAGCGGTCCCCCTCCACCCGCGAGCGAAGCGAGTGGTGGGGAGGGGTTAGGGGTGGGGGGCTGGCTCAAATGGATGCGGACAAGCGGAAAAAGGACGTTCGCATCCCGCGCGCACGGCGACTCCGCCGTGACATGACCTAAGCAGAGCGCAAGCTCTGGACCGCGCTTCGCGGAGCACCAATCGATGGCACGCATTTTCGCCGTCAGGCAACCATTGGTCCATACTTCGCGGACTTTGCATGCCACCAGACGAAGATTGTGATCGAAGTCGATGGTGGTGGTCATGGTGAGGGCAATCAAATGGCAGCCGACACGCGACGAACTGCTTTCTTGATTTCGCATGGCTACCGCGTGCTTCGATTCTGGAACAACGATGTGCTGAGCAATGTGGAGGGAGTGATGATGGTGATCCATCAGACGATCGGTGAGCGGCAGCGCGAAGAGGCCCCCCCACCCCTGACGCTTCGCGGGGGGAGGGGAACCGCAGCACCACCCTTGATGAAAGAAAGCTGGAAATATGCCCAAGATTGATATCGCCAGTCTGAAGGTTGAAGCGGGCACGGGCTACCCCGAGCCGTTCCGGCAGGCGGTGGCCGGCCGCTCGCGCAAGCGGCTGGGCAACGCCGTCGGCCTCGACCAATACGGCGTCAATCTGACGACGCTCAAGCCCGGCGCGTGGTCGTCGCAGCGCCACTGGCATACCGGCGAGGATGAATTCGTCTATGTGCTCGAAGGCGAGCTCGTGCTGTGCGAGGATTCCGGCGAGACCGTGCTCAAGCCCGGCGACGCGGCCGGCTGGAAGGCCAATGCGCCGAACGGCCATTGCCTGATCAACCGCAGCGATCGCGACGCGGTCTATCTCGAAGTCGGCACGCGCTCGAAGCGCGAGCAGGTGTCTTATCCGGACATCGACATGCGCGGCGACAAGGACGAGGCCGGCATACGCTTCCTGCACAAGTCGGGCGAGCCGTATCCGAAGTAGTGCTTGCGAAATTGGAATTGTGAGCCACAGGCAGTCTGTTCCCCTCCCCCCGCGGAGCGGTGGGGAGGGGTTAGGGGTGGGGGGTACATCGATCGCGCACGGAGCGCCCCCCACCCCCGACCCCTCCCCACCATCGCTGCGCGACGGGGGGAGGGGAGATCGAGAGAGCGCCGCCGCAGCAAGAGAAGAGGGATTGCGCGATGAGTTACATCAATTTCAAACTCGACACCGACGCCGACGGCATCGCGCTCGTCACCTGGGACGCGCCCGGCCGCTCGATGAACGTGATCGACGATACGGCTACCGAAGAACTCGCCGCCATCGTCGAGCAGGTCGCGACCGATGCCGCCATCAAGGGCGCGGTGATCACGTCCGCCAAGGAGGCGTTCTGCGCCGGCGCCGATCTCACCATGCTGGAGACGTTCGGCCGCCGCTATGCGGAGGCGGCGCAGGCGCGCGGCGCCGAAGCGGCCGCGTCTCTGCTGTTCGAGGAGAGCCGCAAATGGTCGGTGCTGTGCCGGCGGCTCGAGACCTGCGGCAAGCCGTGGGTCGCGGCGATCAACGGCACGGCGCTGGGCGGCGGCTTCGAGCTCTGTCTCGCGAGTCATCATCGCATCGCCGCCGACAATCCTCGCACCCGCGTCGGCCTGCCGGAAGTGAAGGTCGGACTGTTTCCCGGCGCCGGCGGCACCCAGCGCGTCGCCCGGATGATGCCGCCCGCCGACGCGCTGCAACTGCTGCTCAAGGGTGACGCGCTCGACGTCGCGCGCGCCAAGGCGATGAAGCTCGTCGACGCCGTAGTGCCCGCGGCCGACCTGATCGGAAGCGCCAAGGCCTGGATCAAGACCGTCGGCAAGGCCACGGCGCCCTGGGACGAGGAGGGCTTCCGGCTCCCTGGCGGCGCGGTCTATTCCAAGGCCGGCATGGCGACGTTCCCGGCCGCCAACGCGATCTACCGGCGCGAGACCTTCGACAATTATCCGGCGGCGCGCGCCATCATGCAGGTGGTGTACGAGGGTCTGCAGTTGCCGATGGATCAGGCGCTGCGGGTCGAGTCGCGCTGGTTCGCCAAGATTCTGCGCGCGCCCGAAGCCGCGGCGATGATCCGCACCCTGTTCGTTTCGACCCAGCAGCTCAACAAGGGCGCGCGCCGGCCGAGGGACATTCCGGCGACGACCTTGAAAAAGATTGGCATCCTCGGCGCGGGGTTCATGGGCGCCGGCATCGCCTATGTCACCGCGCAGGCCGGGCTCGACGTGGTGCTGATCGACCGCGACCAGGCGAGCGCCGACAAGGGCAAGGCACATTCCGACAAACTGATGACCGACCAGGTCAGCAAGGGCCGCACCAGCGAAGCCGCGCGCGCAGCGCTCCTGGCGCGCATCACGCCGACCACGGACTACGGTGCGCTCAAGGACTGCGACCTGGTGATCGAGGCGGTGTTCGAGGACCGCAAGGTCAAGGCCGAGGCCATCGCCAAGGCCGAGGCGGTGATCGGCGAGGGCGTGGTGTTCGGCTCCAACACCTCGACGCTGCCGATCAGTTCGCTCGCCGAATTGTCCAAGCGTCCGGCGCAGTTCGTCGGCGTGCATTTCTTCTCGCCGGTCGAGCGCATGATGCTGGTCGAGGTCATTCTGGGCAAGGAGACCGGCGACAAGGCGCTGGCGGTTGCGCTCGACTATGTGCGGGCCATTCGCAAGACCCCGATCGTGGTGCATGACTCCCGTGGCTTCTACACGTCGCGCGTGGTCGGCACCTACCTGTGCGAGGGCCACCTGATGCTGATGGAGGGCGTGCCGGCCGCGATGATCGAGAATGTCGGCCGCATGGCAGGCATGCCGGTCGGGCCGCTGTCGCTCAACGACGAGGTCGCGGTCGACCTTGCCTGGAAGATCCTGAAAGCGACCGAGGCCGATCTTGGCGCCGAAGCGGTCGATCCGCGGCAGAAAGCGCTGCTGGAAGAGATGGTGGAGAAGCGCGGGCGGCTCGGCCGCAAGAACCGCAAGGGCTTCTACGACTACCCGCAGGAGGGCCGCAAACGGTTGTGGCCGGGGCTCGCCGAACTTCAGCCGCGGCGGCTTGCGCCTGACACGATCGACATCACGCAGTTGAAGCATCGTCTCCTTGGCATCCAGGCGCTGGAGACCGCGCGCTGCTTCGAGGAAGGCGTGCTGACCGATGTGCGCGAGGCCGACGTCGGCTCGATCCTGGGCTTCGGCTTTGCGCCCTATTCGGGCGGCACGCTGTCCTACATCGACATGATGGGCATGCAGACGTTCGTCGATCTGTGCCGAAAGCTCGAAGCGTCCTGCGGGCCGCGCTTTGCGCCCGCGCAATTGCTGATCGACATGGCCCGCAACGGCGAGACCTTCTACGGCCGCTTCGCCGGCCGCGCCCGCGCGGCGTGATGCGCGGATCGGCTGCTGTTTTTCAGTCATTCCGGGGCCGGCCGAAGGCCGGAGCCCGGAATCCATGACCAGTACGTCAATGGATTCCGGACAGCCGCTTCGCGGCTTCCGGAATGACGCCGGGGAGATGCCGCGCGCTCAATCTGCTCCCTCCCCCCACGCGCAGCGTGGTGGGGAGGGCTGGGGTGGGGGGTGCTGCCATATGCACCGAACGCCCCCCACCCCCGACCCCTCCCCACCACTCGCTGCGCTCGTGGGGGGAGGGGAGTCCCGAGGCCGCGCCGCGAGGCGACAAGCTGGCTTCGCGGTTCGCAGGGGGCTTCACGGTTCGCAATCCGACGCCAAATCGGGGCTCGGGCGGGGGATAATGGCCGCGGTTCCCCGTCATTGCTCTTCCACACAGCCCGCGTGTAAGGTCGCGCCCTTTCCGCCGGGACGCCCGTATGGCTCGTGACCAGGTCGATATGACACCCATCGAAACGCGCGACGAACTCGTCGCGTGGTTCGAGGCGGGCATCAAGCCGAAGTCGGAATTCCGCATCGGTACCGAGCACGAGAAGTTCGCCTTCACGGTGGAGGGCTACCGGCCGGTCCCCTACGAGGGCCGGCGCAGTATCCGGGCGCTCCTCGAGGGCATGCAGCACCTGCTCGGCTGGGAGCCGATCAACGAGAACGGCAACATCATCGGCATGTTCGATGTCACCGGCGGCGGCGCCATTTCGCTCGAGCCCGGCGGCCAGTTCGAGCTGTCGGGCGCGCCGGTCGAGACCGTGCACCAGACCTGCTCGGAATTGATGGCGCACCTGGCGCAGCTCAAGGAGGTTGCCGAGCCGCTCGGCATCGGCTTCCTCGGCCTCGGCATGACGCCGACGTGGACGCGGGCCGACATGCCGACGATGCCGAAGGGCCGCTACAAGATCATGACGGCCTACATGCCCAAGGTCGGCACGCTCGGCCTCGACATGATGTACCGCACCTGCACGGTGCAGACCAATCTCGACTTCTCATCCGAAGCCGACATGGTGAAGAAGCTCCGCGTCTCGCTGGCGCTGCAGCCCATCGCCACCGCGCTGTTTGCCAACTCGCCGTTCACCGAAGGCAAGCCGAACGGGTTTCTCTCCTTCCGCTCGGAAATCTGGCGCGACACCGACGGCGACCGCTCCGGCATGCTGCCATGGGCGTTCGAGCCCGGCATGGGCTTCGAGCGCTGGGTCGATTACGCGCTCGACGTGCCGACCTATTTCGTCAAGCGCGGCGACAGCTATATCGATGTCGCCGGCAAGTCGTTCCGCGATCATCTTGCCGGCAAGCTCATTCCCGGTGAGCGCGCCACCATTGCCGATTGGGCCAACCACATCTCGACGATCTTTCCCGAGGTGCGGCTCAAGCGCTATCTGGAGATGCGCGGCGCCGATGGCGGACCGTGGCGGCGGCTGCCGGCCCTGCCGGCTTACTGGGTCGGGATTCTCTATGACGATGCCGCGCTCGATGCCGGCTGGGAGATCGTCAAGGGCTGGACCGCGGAGGAGCGGCAAAAGCTGCGCGATGACGTTCCGCGGCTCGGCTTCAAGGCGGAGATCCGCGGCCAGAGCATGCTCGATCTCGCCACCGTAACGTTGCGGCTCGCCCGCCAGGGGCTTGCTCGCCGCGCCAGGTTCGATGCCAACGGCCACGACGAAGCGCGTTACCTGCGGCCACTGCAGGAGTTCGTGGCGCGCGGCATCACCCCCGCCGATGAGCTGCTGGAGAAATTCCACGGCCCGTGGAACGGCAGCGTGATGCCGGTCTATACCGAATACGCGTATTGAAACCTATTTGCAGTGAAATCGCATCGGCGCGAGCCACAGACTCGGTGCCCACCCTCCCCTGGAGGGGGAGGGTCGTGAGCATCGCAGGCAAGTTTACGCAGCCTGCGTGCGAGCGGGGTGGGGTGAGCTTTTGGCAAAGTAAGTTCACCCCACCCCGCCGCCTCGCATTCGCTCGGCGTCGACCGTCCCCTTCCAGGGGAGGGTAAAGGGAGACCACCGTATCGAGTGACGCTACCGGCTCATTCCGATCGAGTTGACGACCTTGGCCCATTTGGCGGCCTCGGAGACGAAGAACTTGCCGAACTCGTCCGGTCCCATCTTCATCTCGGTGAAGCCCTGCTTCTTGAGCGCCGCCTGGACGTCCGGCATGGCAAGCGTCTTGTCGAGCGCAGCCGAGAGCTTCTCGATGACCGGGCGTGGCGTCCCCTTGGGGACGACCAGCCCGAACCAGAGCGGCACATCGAATCCGGCCACGCCGGCCTCGGTCATGGTCGGCAGTTCGCCCAGCACCGGGTCACGCTTTGATCCGGTGGTGGCGAGGCCGAGCAACCGGCCGTCCTTGACGAACGCCAGCACTGGCGGAATGGTCGAGAACATGATCTTCATTTCGCCGGACAGCAGGTCCTTCACGGTTTCACCGCCGCCCTTGTAGTGGACCGGCATCAGCTTCGTGCCGTTGATGCTGTTGAACAGTTCCGCGGCCAGGTGGGTCGAAGTCCCCGCGCCGGCCGTGGCGTAGAGCAGTTCGCCCGGTTTCGACTTTGCGAGCTTGATCAGGTCGGCGACGTTCTTGACGCCCAGTGAGGGATGCACGACCAGCACCAGCCCGGTCTGTGCGATGCCGCCGACCGGCTCGAAGTGGTCGGCAAACCTGATCTTGAAATTCTTGAACAGGCTCTCGTTCACCGCCGCGGTCATCAGGGTGAGCTGCACCGTGTGGCCGTCCGGCTCGGCGCGGGCGACCTGCTCGGTCGCGATGTTGCCGCCGGCGCCGGTGCGGTTCTCGACGTAGAACTGCTCGCCGAGCACCTTGCCCATGCCGGTTCCGATGACGCGCCCAAGGATGTCGGTCGGGCCACCGGGGGCAAACCCGACCACCATTTTCACCGGCTTGGCCGGATAGGTCGCTTGGGCTTGCGCGGCGGTGCAGGCTGCAATCGCGAATGCGGCGACGGCGGCGGCCGAGGCCGCGCTGCGTGCGCCACGCGTACAAACCGCGTGCAGGACGTGACGGACAGGCGAGTGCTGCATGGTTGGGGCTCTCCTCCAGTGTGTCGGCGCCGCTTGGTTTCGGCGCTCGGTCCCCGAACGCGCCGCACTTGATCCGGCACGACGGGGCGCGGTTTGGTTCTCCCACAACGGCGTGTGGGTTGTTTGCAGCTCGTTCCTACGCGGATTTGCGAGCCGACAGAGCGCGAAACCTAGCGCAGCGAAATGGGGGTTGGAAGGCCCGCGGTCCGTTCCCGCCACGTCCAGCCCGCGTCATTACGCAGCGGCGGCCGCGCACCCGTCGAGAGCGCCGGTGCGAAGCCGGGCGTTCGCAGCCTCAACCCCGCTTCCGCCGTTACGCGAGACTTCCTATGATCGTTGCGCCAAGCCGCAGGTCCGGCATGGCGCATAAGGCTCATCGCAGCCGAACAACGAAGCGGGATCGCCGCGTGGAGGAGGAAACGACTATGCAACACCATTGGAGGCGTACGTCTGCCTTGCTGGCCGGGATCGTTGTTGCCGCGGTTGCCGGGATCCAGCTCGCACCCCAAGCCTCGGGGCAGAGTGGCCCCGGCTGGGTGACACTGGTCGACGGCAAGACCATGGGCGACTGGGACCATGTCGGCGAAGCCAACTGGCGGATCGAGGATGGCGCACTGGTGGCCGACAAGGGCAAGTCGGCGCACCTGGTCAGCAAGAACAAGTACAAGGACTTCCAGGTCTATGCCGAGTTCTGGGTGAGCGACGACGCCAACAGCGGCATCTTTCTGCGTTGTACCGATCCGAAGAAGCCCGGCGCCAAGAGCTGCTACGAGGTGAACATTTTCGATCGGCGCAAGGATCCGAGCTACGGCACCGGCGCGATCGTCGATTTCGCCGAGGTCAATCCGATGCCAAAAGCCGGCGGCAAGTGGAACACGTTCGAGATCACCGCCAAGGGCCGAGATATTTCCGTCATGCTCAACGGACAGAAAACCGTCAATCTGCGCAACGGAATGTTCGAGGAAGGACCACTCACGCTGCAATACGGTTCGGGCGTGGTGAAGTTCCGCAAGGTTGCCGTCAAGCCGCTGTAACGGCTGCGAAAGACCAAGGCGGCGGCGCTGCGCCGCACGGCATGCGTCCGCGGGCGACCGGATTTCCGGTCGTCCGCCAGGAGTCGTCCGCTCCATGGGCGCCGTGGTCGACCTGCCGGCGCCCTATCCTGCGCCAATAGGCGCTGCACGCCGGCGCCGGCCAAGAACGAACTCGTAGCCGATCAAAGCCGTGCCGCCGGCGACGCCGGCCGAATCGAGCAGGACGCCGCCGAACATGTCGGCCGGAATCAGCGCCAGCATTCCGGAGGCGGCGAGCAGCAGCCGCTTCGCGGTCGTCAACGGAAGCTGGAAATGTCCGACCACGGCGATCGAGATCAGCCAGACGCCGACCAGGGCGGTGACGATCGCCCACGCGATCGGGCCCGGGTCGCCGATCATCAGGAGACTCGGCGAGAACACGAACAGGACCGGCACGATGAACGCGGTCCAACCGAAGCGGCAGGCGGCGAACCCGGTCCGCATGGCGTCCGCTCCGGCAATCGAGGCCGCGGCAAAGGCCGCGATCGCGATGGGCGGCGTGATCATCGACATCATGCCGAAGTACATCACGTACATGTGCGCCGCGATCGGCTGGACGCCGACCTCGACCAGCGAGGGAGCAACCAGTGCCGCCAGCAGGACGTAGACCCCGACGGTCGGCAGCCCCATGCCGAGCACGATGCAGACGATCGCGGACAGAAACAGCAGCAGGAGCAGATTGCCCTGGCCCACCTGGACCAGGATCAGAGTGAGCTGGTAGCCGAGCCCGGAAATCGAAAGTACGCCGATGACGATGCCGGCCGCGCCGCAGATCAGGACCAGATCGAGCGTGCCGTGGCCAGTCTCGCGGATTGCGGCCAGCATGCCGCCGAAACTTGGCCGCTTGCCCTCGAACCCGAACACGATCGCGGCGACCAGCAGGCTCGCGATCGACCACATCACCGCCTTCTCGGGCTGCACATTGAAACTGAACAGCGCGATCAGCAGCACCGCGAAGACGAGCGGGAAGTACCAGCCGGCACGCAACACCCGCGCGGCGCTGGGTATCTGCTCCGGATCGATCGGCGGCGTATTCTCCTTCGCGGCATCCAGGTCGGCCTGAATGAACAGCGCGAAGTAGTAGAGAATGCCCGGCACCAGAGCCGCGATGATCACGTCGGCGTATGATATCTCCAGAAACTCGGCCATCAGGAATGCCGCGGCGCCCATGACCGGCGGCATCAATTGTCCGCCGGTCGAGGCGACGGCCTCGATCGCGCCCGCCTTGTGGGCCGGCACTCCCGCGCGCTTCATCAGCGGAATGCTGACGATTCCCGTGGCGACCACATTCGCCACGGCGCTTCCGGAGACCGAGCCGAACAGAAACGATGCCAGCACGGCGATCTTGGTGGCGCCGCCGCGGAACCGGCCCATGAGGGTCATCGCAATATCGGTGAAGAAGCGCAGGCCGCCGGTGTGCTGCAAGACCTGACCGAACAGCACGAAGGCGATGACGATCGTCGCCGCGACCTTGATCGGCAAGCCAAGGATTCCGGTCGTGTTGGCGGCGAGCGAGAGCGAGAGCTTGCGCCAGTCCGTGGGAATGCCGGAACCGGGAAGATGGTCGGCAAACAATGCGTAGAGGACGAAGACGAGCACCAGGATGCTCAGTACCGGACCGGTCGCCCGCCGCAATGCCTCGATCAGCAGGATGATGAGGATGACGCTGACGGCGACGTGGTCCGGTTCCCGCAGGTAGACGAGATCGACAATGGCCGGATAGTGGTAGCCGAGATAACCAACGGCTCCAAATCCGACCGCGGCCGCGACCGCGTCGTACCAAGGCAGATTCGTCTTCTCCTTGCCGACAATGGGAAATTTCAGAAAAGCCATCGCGATCGCGATGGCGAGAAAATAAGCAAGATATTGCTGATCGTAGAGTTGCAGCCCGATGCGATTATAGATGTCGAGCGCCCAGCCAATGCCGGCAAGCGTGAGCAGCGCGGCCAGCGTGTCGATCAACCGCTTCGGGTAAGGCAGAGCGGCGTTCCACCAGGAACGCTGCCCGCCGCGAGTCGCATCGTTGGCCGCCACGATCAAGCCCTCAGGCGAGGGCGCACTCTACATCTTCTTCGGCGGCCACTGGCCGATCTCCTTGTAGAACTTTATGGCGCCCGCATGATACTCGACGTCCGGGATCTCCTGTGCCATCGCCTTTTGATCGAGCAGCCGAAGCGGCGGAAACACCTTGCCCAACTCGTCGGCGTTGTCGTGTATCGCCTTGACGACCTTGTAGACGACGTCGTCCGGCGTCTTGGTGCTGGCCAACAGATTGACGCCGTATGACACCAGATAGCCGGGCTCCAGGAGGCCGGGGCTGCCTGGGCCCGGCTCCTCGTAGCGCAGATAGGCGACCGGGACCTGCTTCTTGACGGCGGCCACGTTCGCCGGCGTATTCTCCGCGACCAGCGCACGCACGCCGCCGACCGAAGCATCGGCTTCGCGGATCGGTGCGCCGCCCAGCGCGAACACGAAGAAGTCCGTGCGGCCCTCCTTGAACACGTTGACGTTGGAAATGATGTTGGCGACGTTGACGCCGTTCACGTCGTCAAGTGTCAGGCCGCCGGGCGCGAGGGCCGCGTTGGTCACCGCGGTCAAGACTTTCTGCGCCGTGAAGCCGACCGGGCCGCGTTTGCCCTTGAGGTCGGAGAGCTTCTTGATGTCGCTGTCCTTGCGCACGAAGATCGTGTTGCGCAGCGGATAGAGGATCGCGACGGTTCGCAGATCCTTGGTCGGCCGACCCTTGAAGTAGTCGGCGCCGGTGACTCCCAGATTGGTTTCGTAGACGTTGGCGATGCCGAATGGCACCTCTCCGGCGTTGATGAGCGGGATGTACTGGCTGGAGCCGCCGATCGCCTGGAGCGTCATTTTCAGTCCGGCCTTGTCCGCCAGCACCTTGCCGATCGCCGCAGCGGTCGAATTGTAGATCGAGCCCGAAGGCGGCGTGGCGATCGCGATCGGCTGCTGGGCCGACAACGCTCCGGTCTGGCTCAACAGCCCGATGGCCGCCGCCACGGGCATCAGCGCGTGAAATTTCATGGCTTTCCTCCTTCTGGCCCGGTTTCGTTGTTGCCTTCCGGGTAGCACACATTAACCGGTTTGCTTCGTTTGAGCGTCGTTTAGGGAGCCGGCCGCACGGCGGCACCGCGTCGCAGGAGACGCACCCATCTTGCCGGGCATGCGGCAGGGGGCTCGGTTGGCCGAGGCTCGCCATGCGCGCACGCTCGATCTCGCAATTGGGCCATTTGATCTCGCAATTGGGCCATTCGTTCCGGAACAGACAGGGGCCGCTCGCTCGTCAATGTCCGGAGCACGCTCAATCGCAAAAGGGAGGCGGTGGTTCCGATCTACCGCCACACCGCTACTCCGCGGCCGGCGTCCGCGCGATGATCTCCTTGGCCTCCGGATTGACCGCCTCGCCGGCGCGCGCCGGCTTGCTCAAGGGCTCCTGCACCATCCGGGTGCGCAGCAGATCAGCACCGGCAGCGATGCCCTCGGCCTGCTGCAGCGCCAGCCGGTCGAGATCGCGGCCGCGCACGAATTCCTCGATCGCGGCGGTGCGCTCGGGATCGAGGCCGAGCGCCTCGAGCGTGCGCCGTCCGAACACGAGCGCCGACTCGTAGGTCTCGCGCACCTCGAAGTCGACGCCCTTGGCAATGAGCTGCAGGCTGTGCCGCCGGTCGAACGCACGAACGTAGAGCCGGATGCCGGGAAACTCGGCGCGGACGATGTCGACGATGCGGCTGGCCTGCTCGCGGTTGTCGATGCAGACGGCGATCAGCCGCGTCTCCTTGGTGCTGGCGGCGCGCAGCACGTCGAGCCGCGTGCCGTCGCCGTAGTAGACCCGGAAGCCGAAGCGCGCCGCCTGCTGGATCATCTCCGGGTCGTTGTCGATGATGGTGACGTCGATGCCTTCGGCCAGCAGACACTGCGAGGCGATCTGACCGAACCGTCCCCAGCCGATCACCAGCACGGCGCCGTGGGCATCGCTGAAATCGTCGGGCTCGCGCTCAGCCGCCGTCGCCCTCCACTGCAGCAGCTTCTCGGTCAGGGTCGCGGTCAACGGGCCGAGCAGCATGGTGACGGCGGTGACCGCGGCCACCATGCTGGCCTCGCGTGTATCGAGCACGCTGAGAGCGAGGCCGACTGGAATCAGCACAAACGCGAATTCGCCGGCCGCCGTCAAGATCGAGCCGGCGCGCAGCGCGTCACCGCGGTGAACGCAGGTTGCGCGAAACAGCAGCCAGACGATCGCTGCCTTCAGCGCCGTCACCGCGACGGCGGCGGCGAGAATGAGCCAGAGATTGGCGCGCACGACCGTCATGTCGATGGTCATGCCGATGCCCATGAAGAACAGCGCCAGCAGCAGGCCGCGGAACGGCTCGATGTCGGCCTCCAGTTCGTGCCGGTAGTTGGATTCGGCGAGCAGCACGCCGGCCAAAAACGCGCCGAGCGCCATTGACATGCCGACGTGCTGCATCAGCAGCGACGCGCCGAGCACCACGAGCAGCGCCGCCGCCGTCATCACCTCGCGCGAGCCGGTCTGCGCCAAGAGCCGGAAGAACGGATTGAGTAGATAGCGGCCGGCGACGACGATCAGCGCGATGGCGCCGGCGATCCACGCCACCGCGCGCAGCCCGTCCATCAGGCCTGCGGGCGTGCCGTGGCTGCCGGGCGCGAGCAGGGGCAGCGCCGCCAGGAGCGGCACCACCGCCATGTCCTGGAACAGCAGAATGGCGAAGGCGCGCTGGCCGTAGACCTGCTGGAGCTGCCCGCGCTCCTCCAGGATCTGCAGCGCAATCGCGGTCGATGACATCGCGAGCGCGACCCCGGCGACCACCGCGCCGCGCCAGTCGAGCAGCCCGCAGGCATAAGCCGTGCCGCCGATCACGACCGCGGTCAGCGCGAGTTGCGTGGCGCCCAGGCCGAAGATGTCCCGCCGCATGTCGATCAGGCGGGTCGGCTCCAGCTCCAGCCCGATCACGAACAGCAGCAGCACCACGCCGAGTTCGGAGACCGGGACGATGCTCTCGGGCGTCCCGAACGCCGCGATGCCGTAGGGGCCGATGATGATCCCGGCCACCAGATAGGCGACGATGGCGGAGAGGCCGAGCCGGCGTGCGATCGGCACGCTCAGGACCGCGGCCGCGAGCAGGACGAGGCCGAGCGTGAGGAAGCCGAAGTCGGCATGCTGTTGCGCCATGTGCAGGTTCCCGTGCGGTCGTCGTGCGCGTTTGCGCTGCCCGTGCCGGCTTCTCTATCATGGAACAAATCGTCGGGCGGCAGTGAGACCGGGACGAATGACAGTCTGGAACGCGATGCTGGGTGGGTTGATCGCTGTCCTGCTTGCGGTTGCGCCTGCGGTCGCGCAGGTCGGGACCGACCGGCCGGGCGGCGACTACGCCAGCGTGACGTTGCGCTCGGGCGATCCGGCGCAGTGCGCGGCGCGCTGCGAGCGCGATCAGCGCTGCCTCGCCTGGGCGTTCTCCTACCCGCTCACCGAGAGCGCGGCCGCCACGTGCTGGCTGAAGTCACGGGTCACGCCCCGCGTCGATGCGGCGTGCTGCGTGTCGGGGGTGCGCGGCACCGGCGTGATCGAGCCGAAGAGGGGCCTCATCGAGTTCGGCATCGACCGCTACGGCGGCGACCTGCGCCATTTCGAGATGCCGGCGGGCGCCACCGTCAGGGCCTGCCAGCAGGCCTGCGAGGCGGAGGGCGCGTGCCGCTCATGGACCTACGTGCGGCCCGGCTATCTCGGCCAGGCCGCGGTCTGCTACCTGAAGAACCACATCACCCGTCCGGTGCGCAAACCGTGCTGTTTGGCCGGGGTGGTGAGGTAGGAGGCGCAACTGCCTTCGCCGTCGTGCACCGGTTCCTTCAGCCTCTCAAATCCGCTGCCCCACTGTCAGCAATAACTCGTTGGGTCCTATCCATTCGTCTGCGGTGTTGAACGCACTCAGCTTGGATTCGATCTCAGCCCAGGCTGCCTCTTTCGCCGGCGTGTCGAGCCGTTCCAGGATTTGCAAGATCGGGCTCGCCGAGTTGCGGACGAATTCAAGGTGGTCGTTCACCGACGGCAGCCCGAACGGGGCCGCCAGCTTGGTGGTTGCCACCCGCGAAAAGCCCGCCTGCTGGAACAGATGATCGATCAAACCCGGCTTGCCAAGGCTGAGCAGACCGCCCGGCTGATAGGGATCCCGCGGCGGCAGGCCGGCATGCTTGAACGCAGTCGACACCAGGATGCTCACGCACGGATTCTGTTCGGGTGTGGAAAACACCACAGTGCAGGCACGGCCGCCCGGCTTGAGCGCGCGGAACATTTCCCGCAAGCCTTTACCGGGATCCGGAAAAAACATCAGCCCCAGTCGGCAAACCGCTGCGTCGAAAACGCCGTCCCCGACATTCAGGTTTTCTCCGTCCGCAGCCGCGGTCTCGACATTGGTGTAGCCGGCGCGTCGCGCTCTTTCCTTGGCGAACTCCAGAATGGCCGGTGACAAATCGGTTGCGAGGACGCCGCCGGCGGCACCGACGCGCTGGGCGATATCGAGCGTCTGGTCACCGGCGCCGGCGGCGACGTCAAGCACGTACGCACCTGGCCTCACTTCGGCCATCGCCAGCATGGCGTCGGTCGACTCCCGCAGCCAGTCCCTGATTTGTGCGCTGTGGTCGCTCCAGCCCTTGGCGTGCTTGTCCCACAATTCACGGGTGGCGGCTTTGAATGCGTTCGCATCGATTGGCGCGTTCATGTGCGGCTCCATCGCCTGCATGTCGATGGCGAGTCCTTACGTCGGAGCGCCAACCCTCGGCAGCCGTATGATTGCGGCAGGGAGCCTCAGAATTGCATAATGCGCCGATGTTCGACTGGAACGACCTGAAATACTTCCTCGCCGTCGCGCGCCATGGCAGCACAATTGCGGCCGGCAAGGCTTTGCGGATCAGCCAATCAACCGTGCAGCGGCGGCTGGTCGAACTGGAAAAGAGGATCAAACGCAAGCTGGTGTCGCGTACTGCGGCCGGCTATCGGTTGACGGATTTCGGCCGGGAGCTGTTGCCCTATGCCGAACGCATAGAGGCAATGGTCGCCGACCTCGAACGGCATGTCGGCGATATGGGGCGTGACCGCGGCGGCGTCATCCGCGTGACCTGCCCCGAACCGATCGTGCAGCGCATGACGCCGCTGATCGATCGCTTTCACGCGCGTCATCCAAACCTGCGTGTCGAATTCGTGATGAGCGACCGTTATCTCGACCTCGCCAAAGGCGACGCCGACGTAGCCTTCCGCTCAGGCGATACCGACGACGAATTGATCGGCCGGAAAATCGCGGACTCGGTCTGGGCGGTCTATGCGAGCGGAGGCTATATCGCCCAGCATGGCAAGCCGGCGCATGTCGAAGAGTTGTCGCTGCATCCGCTGGTCTGCCTGGACGAGTCGATGAGCGGCCACCGGGTGGCCAAATGGCTGAAGGAGGTGGCACCAGACGCCCAGGTGAAGGCCCGCAACAACAGCGTGCTTGGCATGATGTACGCGGTGAAATCCGGTGTCGGGATCGGGCCACTCCCGACCGCAATCGCCGACACCGAGCCCGGTTTGGTGCGCGTGCTCGGCCCAATTCCGGAACTCGCGCGAATATGGCGGCTCTTGACGCATCCCGACCTGCGCCGCACACCTCGCATCGCGGCGTTTTTTGATTTTGTCGTCGAAGAACGTGACGCGCTGAAATCGATTCTGACCGGATAGCGAGCCGGTCCGGTGCTGCGCGCGGCGGGGCTGGCACGTCGTTGCTCGGTGGTCCTCCGCTATTCTATTGTCCGGTCCAGGACCGATGCGGCGTAGAGCATGACTCCGGGGAATACATCCATCGCGGTTGTTGGCGGCGGGATCGGCGGGCTCACTGCCGCGATCGGCCTGTTGCAGGCCGGGTTCGATGTCCAAGTATACGAACAGGCACGCTGGCTGTCCGAGGTCGGCGCCGGAATCAATATCGGGCCGAATGCCGCGCGGCTCTTGTTTCGTCTCGGGCTCGGCCCGGAACTGACCAAGGTGGCGTTTCGGTCGCCAGCGTTCCATCAGCGCCGGTGGCAGGATGGCCGTACGCTGACGCGCACGCCGCTTGGACCAGCGATCGAGGCCGAGTTCGGCGCGCCACACATGATCTTTCACCGCGGCGAGCTGCATGCGGCGCTGGCCAAGGCCGTGCCGCCGGAACGGGTGCATTTGGCGCATCGTTGCGTCGATATCCGGCAGTACGACGACCGGGTCGAGGTGCGGTTCGAGAACGGCGCGACTGCCACCGCGGATGTGCTTGTCGGCGCCGACGGCATCCATTCGACGATCCGCCGCGCCCTGCTTGACGCCGAGCGGCCGCGGTTCGCGTGCCGCGCCTACCGCGGCCTCATTCCGGCAGAGAAGGTGAGCGATATCCCGGCCGACTCCACTGCGTGGCTCGGACCGGGCCGGCACTTCGTTCACTACTTCGTCTCGGCCGGGCGGCTCCTCAATTTCGTCGCGCACATCGAGGGCGAAGACTGGCTCAGCGAATCCTGGACCGAGCCCGGCGATGTCGCCGACCTGCGCAAGGCCTACAGCGGCTGGCATCCGCAGGTCGAACGCATCATCGATGCCGTCGACGAGACGTTCGTCTGGGCGGTGCTCGATCGCGAGCCGTTGCAGCGCTGGTCGTTCGGCCGCGTGACCATGCTGGGCGACGCCTGCCACCCGATGCTGCCGTTCCTGGGGCAGGGCGGTGCGCAGGCGATCGAGGATGCGGCCGCGCTCACCGCGTGCCTCGTTCGCTGCAGCGACGCGGTCGAGGCGCTTAAGCTCTACGAAGCCGTGCGCCTGCCCCGCGCCTCACAGATCCAGGCGATGTCGTGGGAGAACAAGACCCGCTTTCATCTGCCCGACGGTTCGCGCCAGGTGGAACGCGACGCCGCAATGGCGCAGGGCATGACGGACTGGTCCTACCGCGCGATCGCCTGGCTCTATGGGCACGATGCCGCCGAGCTGCCGGCCGCGGCGTGAGCCCGGCCGGTGCGCAAACCCTGCTGTTTGGCGGCGTGATGTGGCAGACCGGCGGCTAAGGCAACCGCAATTCGGCGAGGGCGTCGCTGCCCAACGGCGATGACGGCGCCTTGGTCAGCGGACATTGCACAATCTCGACGAACGCCCAGGTCTGCGCCCGCCCATCGATCGACGAGTCGATGACCCGGGCGCACTCGCCGCCCCAGAGCAGCCCGCGCGCGGTCCCGGAATAGTCCTTCCGGTCCTCGAGATTGCGCGAATTGGTGCGCAGCGTCACGCTCCAGCGCGACTGAATGACCTCGCCTGGCCTGAGCCTGCCGCTGGCTCCGATCGCCCGGTCGGGAACATCGAAATTGCGGTCGGAGTATCGTTGCGGGTTGGCGTTCACGCGCCCGACGGCGACCCAGCCGTGACCCAGTTCGTTCTCGCCGGTGGTCGGCGCCAGCTCCGCCTCTTCGTTCTTGGCGATCATGGTGGGCATGTGTTGCCAGTGGAACAGTTCCTTTTCGTTCGCCAGCGTGTCCTGTTCCATCATGATGGCGATGTGGGCGTCGCTCAGCTTCGACTCCGCCAGGCTGTTGTAGATCTCAAGCCAGTGCTTGCGGTAGGCGCGACGCCCTTCGAACGAAGTGGTGTCGCCGTACATCTGGTCGGTCTTTTGAAAGATGACCTCGGTCGCCTTCTTGAGCAGGTCGTCCTTGGCCTTGGTCTGCGCCAGCGACTGGTTGGCGACGTAGCCGGCAAATCCAAGGACAACCGGAATGAGCACCGCTGAAAAAATCCGTGAAGCCTTCTCTGCAGTCTCCCAAAGATCACGACCTTCCATGACACGCTCCCGTCAGTTGGACATGTGAATGCAAGGAGGCCAGGAAATCGATGGATGATCCTTTCAATCGATGAGGCCGCGGCACGATGAGGCACCGCTGGTCTGTTCGTTCCGCGTGGCAACCTCCATCGGGGATGCTGCGGGCTTACTGTTGGGTGAAAGGATAGTCCTCGACGCGCCGCCCGAATGTGAACAACCTCACACACGGGCGAGGGACTGAGTATTTCAGGCCACGCGCGAAAGGGCGCAATGAGCGAAGTGCATTGCGCCATAAATCTGGATATTGTTGAAAAGTCCGGGTTCGCGCGATCGCGCCCCCCGGACCGGCCTCCCGGCTGACGCGGTCACCCCGTGCCGCCGACCGTGATGCGGTCCATGCGCAGGGTCGGCTGGCCGACGCCGACCGGCACGCCCTGGCCGTTCTTGCCGCAGGTGCCGATGCCGGGATCGAGCTCGAGGTCGTTGCCGATCATCGTGATACGGTTGAGGTCGGTCGGGCCGTTGCCGATCAGCATCGCGCCCTTGAGCGGCGCGCCCAATTTGCCGCCGTCGATCTTGTAGGCCTCCGTCACCTGGAACACGTACTTGCCCGAGGTGATGTCGACCTGGCCGCCGCCGAAGCTCACCGCGTAGATGCCGTTCTTCACCGAGGCGATGATCTCCTTGGGGTCGCGGTCGCCGGCCAGCATGTAGGTGTTGGTCATGCGCGGCATCGGCACGTGGCCGTAGCTCTGCCGGCGGCCGTTGCCGGTCGGCTTCATGCCCATGAGGCGGGCGTTCTGCCGGTCCTGCATGTAGCCGGTCAGGATGCCGTCCTCGATCAGCACGGTGCGGCCGGTCGGCGTGCCCTCGTCGTCGATCGACAATGAACCGCGCCGCGACGCAATGGTGCCGTCGTCCACGACGGTCACGCCCTTGCTGGCGACCTGCTGGCCCATCAGGCCCGCGAAGGCAGAAGTCTGCTTGCGGTTGAAGTCGCCCTCGAGCCCGTGACCCACCGCCTCGTGCAGCATCACGCCCGGCCAGCCCGGGCCGAGCACCACGTCCATCTCGCCGGCCGGCGCCGGCACCGCCTCGAGGTTGGTCAGCGCCTGCCGCAGCGCGATGTCGGCGGTGTCCTGCCAGGCGTGGGTGTCGAGGAACCGCTCAAAACCCTCGCGGCCGCCGGTGCCATGGCTGCCGGATTCCTGCCGGTCGCCGTCGCCGGCGACCACCGAAATGTTGACCCGCACCAGCGGGCGGATGTCGCGGTAGCTCTCGCCGTCGGCGCGCAGGATTTCCACCACCTGCCAGCTCGCCCCGAACGACACCGAGACCTGCCGCACCCGCGGGTCCTTGGCGCGCAGATAGGCGTCGATGGTCTCCAGGAGCCTGATCTTGGTCTCGAACGCCGGCGAGCCGAGCGGATTCTCGTCGCCGTAGAGCCGCACGTTGGTGTGGGGCGGGGCGTCGGCGTAGCGGCCCGAATAGCCGCCCTTGACGGCGCGCACCGCGTCGGCCGCCCGCGCGAGCGCCGCCTCCGAGACGTCGGAGGAATGCGCATAGCCGACCGCCTCGTCCTTGACGGCGCGCAGCCCGAAGCCCTGGTCGGTGTTGTAGGTCGCCTGCTTGAGCCGGCCGTTGTCGAACACCAGCATCTCGGACTGGGCGTATTCGAGATAAAGCTCGCCGTCGTCGGCGCCTTCGAGGCCGCGGACGAGGTGCCGGCGCACGTCGTTGCGGTCGAGGCCGGCGCGGTCGATAAGCGATTCGGTGGGCGAGGTCATGGGCGGGTTCCGGTGGTGGGGCGTAGGGCTAAGATAGGGTGTGTGGGGGCGGGGCGCGAGGGCTGTGAGGGTGGAGCCCCCCGTAGTGGAGGGATTTAAATTCTGAAGATATCAAGGCGCGATGATGTTCCCCGGCAAGGCATGCCAGCGAAGCATTTGCGTTTTCATCCCTCGGCCATCGGATTTCAAATCCACAACGCAGGTCAGGCGACGCAATGGGCTTTGATCATAGGCGAGCCAAGACGTCACAAGTCGCGTCTTCCATGTCAGATTGGAGGGGGCGGGTGATATGATTTTAGATTGCAGTTTATGGTGCTGTCCGCCCATTGCAGTAATTGCCTCACTTGTGGTACCAGCCGCCAAGTCCCAGTACGCGACGAGGTCCTCAATCGCACGCGAGCCATCGTCGCTTTTTGTCGTCGCACAGCGAAGATGCCCTAGTTGATGACTGACCTGCTCCCCGAGTTGTCCTCGTTTATAGGGAGAATCTGTTCCGGTTATGCCCCTCCGTGGGGCGTGCTGCGAACTCAGTCGGTG
>JBFXEX010000037.1:0-47340 GCA_050179645.1 Xanthobacteraceae bacterium
CCCGCCACGGCCACCGCACCGACCCTGCCGGGCTTCCCCGGCCGGGCTCCGAAAGCTGCGTCGGCGCATCTCCGCCGCCGCCCTTCCGGCTGTCCCCGCGTCACGAGCGCCCTCGAGCGCGCCCTCGGTGGGACAGGGCGAGTTGTACATATATTCCTATAGGAATTTTGTCAAGCGCACCGCGCCGCTAAATCGCGCGCGGCAGCTTGTAGCGGACGGTGAGGCTGGCTCCTTTGCCTCCCATAGGCTCGGAGATGACTTCGTCACCGTCGTTGATCTCGCGGCGCATCACCTCGCAGCAGATTGGCATCCGATGATTAGGACCGGGATACCCACCCAGCACGCGATGAAGTTCACCCGAGTTGACCTCAAGGTGCGCCGCGCCCCGCTTAGTGCCGCGAGCGAGCTGCGCGGACAAATCCTTCCTAAAATCATCTGCAGTCGGCAATTCGGACATAAATAGCTCCTGCTAGCGCACCACGATCCCGCCGCTCATCGGTTGAAGCACGCCGGTGGTTGCCGGGAAGGTGAACGGCAGGCCCTTGAGCGAACGCACCGCCAGATAGGCGAAAGCTTGCGCCTCCAGCGCGTCGGCCGACCAGCCGACGTCCAGCGCGGTCTTGACCCTGGCGGGCTTGAGCCGCTCGACCAGCATCTTCATCAGGGTCGGATTGCGCGTGCCGCCGCCGGCGACGATCCAACTCGCCGGCTTGCCCGGCAGCACCGCGGTGGCGCGATCGACCGCCGCCACGGTGATGGCTGTGATGGTGGCCGCGCCGTCCTCGGTGCTCTTGTCGGCGAGCCGCGCCTCGTCGTTCACCCAGTTGCGGAACTCGTTGCGGTCGAGCGACTTCGGGGGCCGCCGGGAGAAGAACGGATGCCTCAGCACGCGCTCGACGGCGGCCTCGTCGACCTTGCCGGCGGCCGCGATGCGGCCTTCGTCGTCCTGCATCTGGCCGGTGCGCAGCCGCAGGAAATCGTCGATCAGCGCGTTGCCGGGCCCGGTGTCGAACGCCACCAGTTCGCGCTCGTCGTCGACGAACGTGACGTTGGCGACGCCGCCGACATTGAGCACGCCGACCGGGTGCTGCTCCTTCAGCATCCGCACCATGGCGCGGTGGAACACCGGCACGACCGGCGCCCCCTGCCCGCCCGCCGCGATGTCGGCGGCGCGGAAATCGTAGACCACCGGGATGCCGAGCCGTGCCGCGAGCGCGCGGCCGTCGCCGAGCTGCACGGTCATGCCGCGGTCGGGCCGGTGCAGGATGGTCTGGCCGTGGAAGCCCACGACCGAGACCTGGCCCGGCGGCATACCGTTCGCCGCCAGAAAGGCTTCGACCGCCTCGGCGTGCATGTCGGTGACGAGTTCCTCGGCATCGGCGAGGATCTTCGGCCGCTCGTCGCGGTTGGCCAGGCTGAGATTGCCGCCGGCCGCGATGGCGCGGCGCAGCACCGCGCGCTCCTGCTCGCTGTAGGGCCGGTAGCCGGTCGGCCCGACTCCGTCGATGGTCTCGCCGTCGGTGTTGAGCAACGCCACGTCGACGCCGTCGTAGGACGTGCCGCTCATCAGGCCGATGGCGCAGATCGACGACATCCCAAGGTCCTCGTTTGAATCCCTGTCCGAAACTGTTACACCACCGGCCCTAATGAGACGATAAGCCATGAGTGCCTACAAGTCCGAATTCCTTCAGGTTTTGGCCGACCGGGGCTTCATCCACCAGGTCTCGGAGCCGGACGCGCTCGACGCGCGCGCCGCCGCAGCGCCGATCACCGCCTACATCGGCTTCGATTGCACTGCACCATCGCTGCATGTCGGCTCGCTGCTGCCGATCATGATGCTGTACTGGATGCAGCAGACCGGCCACCGGCCGATCGCCCTGATGGGCGGCGGCACCACGCGGGTCGGCGACCCCTCCGGCAAGGACGAGAGCCGCCGCATCCTCACCGACGAGGATATCGGCCGCAACCTCGTCGGCATCCGCGCAGTGTTCGACAAGTTCCTGACGTTCGAGGGCGCTGGCGGCAACGCCATCATGGCGAACAATGCCGACTGGCTGAACGGCCTCAACTACATCGACTTCCTGCGCGACGTCGGCCGGCACTTCTCGGTCAACCGCATGCTGAGCTTCGATTCGGTGAAGCTGCGGCTCGACCGCCAGCACGAGCTGTCGTTTCTCGAATTCAACTACATGATCCTGCAGGCCTACGACTTCGTCGAACTGCACAAACGCACCGGCTGCATCCTGCAGATGGGCGGCTCCGACCAGTGGGGCAACATCGTCAACGGTATCGATCTCGGCCGGCGCATGCTCAACGCGCAGCTGTTCGCGCTGACCACGCCGCTGCTCACGACCTCCTCGGGCGCCAAGATGGGCAAGACCGCGGCGGGCGCGGTCTGGCTCGATGCTTCGCTCGTCAGCCCCTACGACTACTGGCAGTACTGGCGCAACACCGAGGACGGCGACGTCGTGCGCTTCCTCAAGCTGTTCACCGTGCTGCCGCTCGACGAGATCGCGAAGCTTGCCGCGCTCAAGGGCCAGGACATCAACGAGGCGAAGAAGGTTTTGGCGACGGAAGCCACCGCGCTGGTGCACGGCCGCGCCGAGGCCGAGCGCGCCGCCGACACCGCGCGGCGCACCTTCGAGGAAGGCACGCTCGCCGAGGCGCTGCCGACGGTCGAACTCGGCCGTGGCGAACTCGACGCCGGCGTTGGCGTGCTCGGCGCGTTCGTCAAGGCCGGCCTCGTAACGTCGAACGGCGAGGCGCGCCGCCACATCAAAAACGGCGGCCTCAAGGTCAACGACATAATCGTCACCGACGAGAAGCTGACGCTGACCTCGGCCGACCTGACGCCGGAAGGCGTGATCAAGCTGTCGCTCGGGCGCAAGCGCCACGTGCTGTTGAAGCCGATGTGAGCCCTCCCAGCCGGAGCAACTCTCTCCGTTCGTCCCCGCGGAAGCGGGGACCCAGAGTCACAAGCACCGAATGTTTTTGCTCCGGGGTCCCCGCTTCCGCGGGGACGAACGGGGACAGGGCTGATAACCAACCGGGATAGGTGCCGGCACTATTCCTTCACCGCCTCCTCGCGGGTCTGGCGGATCGCCGGCACCGCGATCGAAATCAGCATCAGCGCGGCCGCGACCAGGAACGCGAGGCTGATGGGACGCGTCACCAGGATCATCGGATCGCCGAGCGAGATCAGCAAAGCGCGGCGCAGGTACTCCTCCATCATCGGACCGAGCACGAGTCCGAGGATCAGCGGAGCGGGCTCGCAGCCGAGCTTGAGCAGCAGGTAGCCGGCCGCGGCGAACACGACAAGCTGCGCCAAGTCGAACACGTTGTTGTTGATGGTGTAGACGCCGATGCAGCAGAACACCAGGATCGCCGGGAATAGGAACCGGTACGGCACCGCGAGCAGCCGCACCCACAGCCCGATCAGCGGCAGGTTCAGCACCAGCAGAAACAGGTTGCCGATCCACATCGACACCACGATGCCCCAGAACAGTTCCGGCCGTTGCGTGAGCACCTGCGGGCCTGGCTGGATGCCCTGGATCATCAGCGCGCCGATCAGCAGCGCCATGGTCGGGTTCGACGGCACGCCGAGCGTGAGCATCGGGATGAACGAAGTCTGCGCGCCCGCATTGTTGGCGGATTCCGGCGCCGCCACGCCGCGGATGTCGCCGTCGCCGAACCGGTTCGGCGCCATCGCGATCTTCTTCTCGATCGTATAGGCGGCGAACGACGACAGCAGCGCTCCGCCACCGGGCAGGATGCCCAGCACCGAGCCGATCAGGGTGCCGCGCGCGATCGACCAGCCGCTGAGCTTCAGGTCGGCGAGGCTCGGCAGCACGCGGCCGAGCCGCGACGTGAACACCTCGCGATCCTGGTCGCGCTGTTCGAGGTTGTAGACCACCTCGGCGACGCCGAACATGCCCATGGCGAGCGCCACGAAGCTGATGCCTTCGGCCAGATCGGGAATCCCAAACGTGTAGCGCATCACGCCGGAATTGACGTCGGTGCCGACGATCCCGAGCACCAGCCCGAGCACCACCATGGCGATGGCCTTGCGCAGGCTGCCGCGCGCCAGCACCACGGCGCCGATCAGGCCGAACACCATCAGCGAAAAGTAGTCGGCCGGCTGGAAGCTCAGCGCGACCTCGGCAAGCCAGGGCGAGAACAGCGCAACCACGAGCGTCGCGAAGCAGCCGGCGATGAACGAGCCGATCGCCGCGATGCCGAGCGCGGGACCGGCGCGCCCCTGCCGCGCCATCTGGTAGCCGTCGAGCGTGGTGACGACCGCCGACGACTCACCCGGGATGTTGACCAGGATCGCCGTGGTGGAGCCGCCGTACTGGGCGCCGTAGTAGATGCCCGCCAGCATGATGAGCGCAGTCGCGGCATCCAGGCTGAAGGTCAGCGGCAGCAGCATCGCTACCGTCGCGACCGGCCCGATGCCGGGCAGAACGCCGATCAGAGTGCCGAGGAAGACGCCGACAAAACAGTACAGCAGGTTGTTGACGGTGACGGCGACGCCGAAACCGACCGCCAGGTTTGCAAAGATGTCCATGATGCCGGCCTGCTCAGAGGCTCGGCCACAGGGTCAGCGGCAATCCCAGCAGCTTGGCGAACACGACGACCGAAAACACCGCCATGAACACCGCAATCGCAGCGGCCTCCCACAGCCGCAGTTCCGGAGCCGCAAAGCTTGCGACCATGACGAGCACCACCACGGCGAGGACAAAGCCGAGATATTGCAGCGTGACGCCGAACGCCGCGATGCTGAGCAGCACCACAAGGAGCGGGCGCAGCGGCATGTGCGGGAGCTTCTCGCCATCCACCGTCAGCGCCGGCACCGCGAGCGTCAGCCCGAGGAAGGCGAGCAGAGCGCCGAGCAGCATTGGGAAGTAGCCCGGTCCCATCCGCGCGGCAGTGCCGAGCCGGTACTGCGTCGCGATCGCCGCCACCGCGATCCCGAGCGCGATGAACAAGAGCCCGCACACAAAGTCGCTCTGCGAACGTATCCGCAAAAGTGTCGCTCCTTCATTCAGCCCAACCGGCGCGCGCTCCCCGGTCCGCCTCTCGCGGACCGGAGAACGCAATAGCACGCCAGCATACGATGGAAGCCGCGACAGCGCCGGTCAGATCTTCCGGCGGATCATTGCGCCTTGATGTTGGCCTTGGCGACGATGTCCTTGAAGGCGGCGGCCTCCTTGCGGATCAGCGCCCCGAACTCGGCGGACGTCATCGCACGGGTCGCGCCGCCGCCGGCCGCGAACTTCTGCTTGACGTCCGGCATCGCCAGCACCTTGACCACCTCGGCATGGATTTTGTCGATGATCGGCTGCGGCACCCCCTTGGGCGCGAACAGCCCGGCCCAGATCGAGGACTGCACGCCGGCGGCGCCTGACTCGATCAGCGTCGGCCACTCCTTGTTGAACGAACTGCGCTCTCCGGTGGTCACGGCGAGCACCCGGACCCGACCGGACTGGATGTGCGGCATGGCCGAGCCCATGGCGGCGCTGCCGGCCGGCACTTCGCCGCCCGCGGTCGCGGTGATGGCGGGCGCTCCACCCTTGTAGGGTACGGAGAGGAACTTGGCGCCGGTCGCCAGCCCGGTCCATTCCACGATCAGATGCTGAATCGTGCCGTTGCCGGGGATCGACACGCCAATCGTGCCCGGCTTGGCCTTGGCGGCCGCGATCAGCTCCTGCATCGTCTTATAGGGCGCTTTGGCGTTGACCACGATGACGGAGGGCGACTCGTTGATCATCGTGATCGGGGTGAAGTCGCGCTCGAGCTCGTAAGGGACATTGGGGAATACCGCCGGGTTGATGGCGAACTCGCCGGTGTGCGCCATCAGCAGCGTATAGCCGTCCGGTGGAGACTTTGCGGCGGCCATCACGCCGATGAATCCGTTGCCGCCCGGCCGGTTGTCGATGACGACCTGCTGGCCCCAGGCCTCCTGCAGCTTCTGGCCGACGATTCGCGCCGCGGTGTCGACGATGCCGCCCGGGGCGAACGGCACGATGATCTTGATCGGCTTCGACGGATAATCCTGAGCCCGGGCCTGGCCGCCGGCCAGGGCCAGCACCGCGGCGGCAACAAGTCCAACAAACATGCGCATCACGACGTCTCCCGATTGGTGCCCCGCGAAACGGCTTAGCCCGGATTTGATCGGCGCCCGGGATACGGACGCCCACCGGCCAGCGAGGCGATTGCGACAGTATAGTACCTACCATCAGCAGCGCACATGCATGCAGCGCGTCGGAGCGACACTATGCCTCCGGTCCTCCAGTCTTGCCGCGAGCGCGGGCTGCCCCGGGGAGGCCGGCGCAATCAGGCTGACTCATCCGATGGCCGCCAGGGACCAGCCGCGCGGGCCGCTCTTACGATGTGGAATGGTTGCACAAATGGAGGTTGCCAAACGGCCCCGAATGCGCTGCCTGAGACGTCGGTTTCACCCGGGAGGAATTCGTGGTCGATCAAGCGCCGCTGTGGCCAGGCAACAAGCGTGTGGCCATCGCCATCAACGTCGACCTTGAGATCTGGTCCAAAGGCCGTGCGCCCGACTACTCGGTTCAATCCTCGACGCTCAAGCCCGGCACCGTCAGCCACGGCGGCATTGCTTGGTCGCAGTACGGCGGCAAGACCGGCGTCTGGCGCGTACTGCGGATGCTGGAGCGCCACGGCGTGCCGGCCACATTCTCGGTCAACGCGAAATGCGCCGAGGCTTATCCGGACGCCATCGCGCAGATCGTCAAGTCGGGATTCGACATTGCCGGGCATGGCTATACCCAGGACCAGCTCCTCGCCTACATGACCCCGGAAGAAGAGCGCCGCACCATCACGACATGCCTCGACATGCTGGAGAAAGCGTCCGGCAAGCGCCCGCGGGGCTGGGTGACTCCGGTGCATGCGCACACCGAGCACACCGTCGAGTTTCTCGCCGAAGACGGTGTGCTCTGGCATAACGAAGCCGCGGATTCCGACCAACCGCACCGCATCGACGTGAACGGACGCTCGATGGTGGCGATCCCGGGCTCCGACTTTACCGACAATCGCGTCCTGCGGACCGCTCCGCAGCTTCTGCTCGACTGCTACAAACGCACGTTCGGCTACCTCTATTCATTCGAACCGCGCTCCTACATCGGCCTCTCGATTCATTCCCAGTTCGGCGGCCGACCGCTGATGATCGCGGTGTTCAACGAACTGCTCGACTACTTCGCCAGCTTCCCGGACGTCTGGTTCGCGAGCCATCGCGAGATCGCCGAATTCGTGCTGGAGGCGGGAATCGAGGGACCGGCATACTCGCGCCGGTTCTTCGCCTGAAAAGACGCAACAACAACAGAGCGCCGCATTACCCGGGAGGAAAGCATGCAACGCCGCGAAGCACTGACGACGATTCTTGCGACGGTCTGCGCCGCCACGACCGCGATCGTCGGCGGCGCGATGCCGTTTGCGGAAGCCGTCGCGCAGGAGCGCTATCCGAGCCGTCCCGTCACCCTGATCGTGCCGTTCGCGGCCGGCGGCCTGAATGACGCCACGGCACGGCTGTGGGCCGAGAACGTGAAGGGCCCGCTCGGCGGCACGCTGGTTATCGACAATCGCGGCGGCGCGGGCGGCACGATCGGCGCCGCTGAAGTCGCGCGGGCCAAACCCGACGGCTACACGCTGTTGCTGGGCAGTTCGACCACGCAGGTCATGAACCCCGCGGTGATGCCAAAGGTACCGTACGATCCCCTGAAGGACTTCACGGCGGTCTCGATCTTCGCGGTCGCGACTGCGACGATCGCCGTCCATCCATCGGTCCCCGCGAAGTCCCTCACGGAGCTCGCTGCCTACATCAGGGCCAATCCGGGCAAGGAGTCCTACGGGTCGGCAGGCACCGGCACCAACTCGCATCTGGCCGGTGAGATGTTCAAGCATCTCGCCGGCGGCCTCGACATGGTTCACATCCCCTACAAGGGGGGCGGCGCAGCCGTCTCCGATCTCATCGCCGGCCACATCAAGGTGGCAAGTCCGCATATGACGGCGCAGGTTCTCGAGTTGCACAACACCGGAAAGATCCGGGTTCTCGCCGTGGCGTCTCCGAAACGTTTGCAGGGTGCGCCCGATCTCCCGACGAGCGCCGAATCGGGCCTGCCGGGTCTGGTTGCCACAACCTTCAATGGAATTTTTGCGCCGGCCAACACTCCTGCCGACATCATCACCCGCATCGACGCCGCAACCCAGGCGGCGATGAAGAATCGCGAATTCCTCGATGCACTGGTCAAGGGCGGCTTCGACCCGGTTACCGGCGTCGGTGGCGAGGCGGCTCAGCGCTACGTAGCTGAAGAAGTCAACCGGCTGACGCCGGTGATCAAGGCGACGCGCTTCATGCAGAAATAGCCGCACACGGCTCGCCACGACCGGGGGACCGGCGCGATTCCAAACGCCATAAATATCGACTCGTCGTCATGCGCGGGTTTGACCCTGCATCCACCTAATCCCGGTTGGGATCGGCGAAACTCTGCGGCGCCGGCGCGTTGGTGTTCGGGAACTCGAAGAACTTCCGCAGCAGGCCGGGCGCCACCGCAGAGATCGGATTGACGCGAAGTGTCGGCGACGACGGCGGACCGACCACCTCGTAGGTGACGCCGAGCAGGCCCTCGTTGCTGCCGCCGAGGAACAGGCCGAAGATCGGAATCTGCCCGAACATGTTGTTGAGGCCGTAGAGCGGCACGAAGGTGCCGCGCATGCGCAGGTCGTCGCGCATGTAGTCGATATAGCCGTCGACCGTGGCGCCGATCACCGGCCCGCGCACCAGCCCCTCCTTGATGGCGAACCGGCCGAGCGAGCGGGTGAAATCGACGCGCAGGCGCGAGAACTCGACGCCGGTCTGCTGCTGGCCGGCGGGCTGGCCGGCAACGCGATCAAGTCCGGCTTCGCCGCGGACGATGAAATCGCGAATGTTGAGGATGCCGTCCTGCGGCGCCTGCTCGGCGGACTGCGGGTCGATCGCCACCCACATCTCGCCGCCGACGATCTTGGCGTAGATGTCGCTGAAACGGAAGAAGGCCCCGGCATCCGCGGTCTCGACGAACAGCGCCTGCCGGGTCGAGTTCGACCGCCGGCGCAAGTCGCCGCTGATCGGCGAGCCGCGTCCGATCTTGGCGTTCAGCGCGAAATTGGTGATGGTGCCGCTGCGGCGCGACAGTTTCAGATCGAGCCCGCGCAGCGTCTCGCCGTGGAAGCCCGCAACGGTGCCGATCTTGACGTCGAGATCGATGTCCTTGTCGTGCTTCTGCTGCTTGGCGTTGGCCGGCCCGGCGAGCCCGGTCTTCACCAGGCCGCGGCCGTCGTAGACGTCGCCGCGCAGGATCACACGCAGCGCGCCGTCCGGCGCGCGCTCCGCCTTGAGCGTGGTCTTGTCGCCGTCAGACAGGCTGAACACCGGGAAGCTCGCACTCACGATGTTGCCGTTGGCGTCGGATTCGAGCGTGCCCTTGACCGACGTGCCGGGCGCGTCGATCGCCATGTCCTCGAAGCGCGTGCCGCCGGCGGGCTTGCTGATCATCGCGAACGTCGCGCGCGCCGGCCTGCCGGACTGCTTGGACCAGCCGGGCAGCAGATTGTCGATCTTCGCCGGAGTGAGGTCGGCCTCGATGTTGAGCCGGCTGCTCTCGTTGTCGTTCGACGGCACGCGGCCAATGAGCTTGATCGGCACCGGACCGCTCAGCAGGCCTGCCATGTCGAAGCCGAGCTTGCCGCGCGCGGCCTCGTCGAGCGTGGCCGAGAGACGGACCTCGGCATCGTCGGTGTCGCGCGGCTTGCGGTAGTCGAGGTTGGCGGGGATGCCGTTGATCTTGACGTCGCCGCGGATCCAGTAGCCCTGGTTGTTGGCATTGACCTTGAGCGTCGCCGCTTCGACCTTGTGGCCCATCACGATGCGTTCGGCGGCGAAATTATTCACGTCCATGGCGATCGTATAAGTCGACGAGCCGGGCGCGAGGTCGGCCTTGAGCGGCAGGCCGAGCGCAACCTGCGCGGTCAGGTTGCCGCGGCTGGTGGCCGGATCGAGCGGCACGCCGGCATGTTCGCTCAATCGCTCGAGCGAGAGGAGTTCCGCCGCCGCCTGCACCGAGCCGTCAAGCCGGAATTGAATCTTGGCGGGCGGACCTTTCGGGAACGTGTCCGGCACCTCGAACACGCCGCTGGTGATCGACAGCTTGCGGCCAGGCGAAATGTCGATGTTGCCGCGGCCGACATTGATGGTGGCGGTGCGGCCGGTCACGCGCACGTTAAAGTCGGCATCGCGGATCGCCGGCAGGCCGTGCACCGGACGGATGTCGGCGCCGTGCCCGACAATCTCGACCGCCAGTCCATCGTCGGGGATTGGCGGGCCGCTCGCCTTCATGGTCGACATCGGCGCGTTGGTGGCGATCATCAGCCGCTCGATCGTGCCGCCGGCAATATGCTCCTCGACCCAGGCACGCACCTTGGGCGCGCCGAAGAACGGCCAGATCGACTTCATCGCCGCCAACGACATGCGCGTGCCGGCGACGCCCACGGCCAATCGGGGGTCACCGCTCGAATAGTCGATGCTCCCGGAGAGCGCGACGCCGAGGTCCGTGTTGCCGATCTCGCCGTGCTCGATGTCGATGCGGCGCGCGGCCAGATCGAGCTTCAGGTTGAGCGCGATCCGATTGAGCACGAGCGAACCGGTCTGACCGGCGGGCGGCCCGAGCACGACCGTGCCGCCGGAAACGCGCAGGCCCCAGGCCCCGCCCGGCTCCTCCGGCGCATTCGCTTGTCCCAGCAGCGTCAGGCGGTTGCCGCCGGACACGATCTGGAACGGCATCGCCAGGATGCGCCGTGCGGCGTCCCATTCCAGATTGAATTCGGCGCGGTCGATCGCCACCCGCACCTGCGGATCGTCGGCATCGATCAGGTAACCCTTGTCGACCAGCACCTTGCCGTCGATCATGTGCGGCACGCCGTCGGGCCCGATATCGGCATGGATGCGTCCCGACAGCAGCAGTTCGGGTTCGTAGGAGACCTCGCCGAGCCGCATCGCCAGCATGATGTCCTTGGCCGAGACCTTCTGGGTCTCGATATCGATGATTCGGCGCCCGGCGACGCCTGGCGTCAGCGCCGCGCGGATCAGCCACGGCTGCTGCGCATTCTGCGAGCCGAGCGTCACAGCCAGGCCGCCGCCTTTCGGCCGCGTGACGCCGAGATCGATGTTGGTGAAGGTCCACTGCTTGCCGTTGCGCTGATCGTCGACGGTAAGGTTGCCGCCCTTGAGGCCGATCTCCGTCAGGTCGCGGCCGTCGAGCCCGCTGGCGTCCAGCCGTTCGAGCCAGGCGAGCATGGCGGCAAAGTCCGGCATGTCGCCGCGCGCGGCGGGCGCAAGCGCGGGCACGGCAACCGGAGCAAGCGCGGAAAGGCGCGGCCGTTCGAGATTGCCGGTTGGAAGCGCACCCATCGGCACGGCGCCAGTGCTCACCGCCGGTGTCGCCGTCGCCGACGCGGTGACGAACGGGCGCTTGTTGGCACCGGCAAACACCGTGACGTTGCTGTCGGTCTCGATGCGCACCGCCATCTCGGCCCCGACCAAGCTGAGGCGCTCGGCACGAATGCGGCCGGTCAGCAGACCCCAGCCGGAGAGACCGACTTCGGCCTTCGGTGCGCTCGCCACCACCGTGCCGTCGGCATCGCGCACGACGATGTCGCGAATGCGCAGCGACGTGCGGCCGGCGGCGTCGCGCTCAAGCTGCGTGCCGCCGATTTCGACGTCGTGGCTGCTGCCGAAGTTTTGCTTGATCGCGGCGGACAGCCACGGCGTGGCAATATCCAGCTCGATCGGGCCGCTCGACAGCCGCCACCACAGCGCGGAGCACGCGACCAGCACCACGGCGCCCAGCGAACCGGCGACCATGGCAAACTTGCGCAAGCCCGGACGCCGAAGCCAAGCGAGGTTGGTCCGCGAGACACAGCGCCGAGACCTGAGCGGCCAGCCACGCAGCACCAGCGCGCGCCAGCCGGATCGCCGCACGCGCGCGCAGGCGGCGGCGCCGGGACGATACTCGTCGTACGCGCGGTCATCCTGGTACGCGATATCCTGTTCGTCGACGGCAGCGTGATCATGCCCGTAGGCGCCGTCCGGATCGGCCGCGTAGTCCGTGTCGGCGTGTTCGTAGACATGCTCGTAGGCGGCATCGTCATGCGCGGCATCGTCGTGCGCGGCGTGATCGTCCGCATCATGATCGTGCGCGGGGTGATCGTGCGTATCGTACTCGTCGGCCGGGTCGTGCGAAGGGGTTGCCGCCTGGTGGGTCAGGGGCTGCTGGATCACAGGCTCGACAGCTTGCTGGGTCGTCGGAGATCGCGGCGCGGGTTGAACGGGAGCCTGGTGAGTCGCCGGATCCTGGTGCTGCTGGCTTGACGACGGGGCGCGGCCGGCCGGGCGCGCGCACGGGTCACGCCAATGCGCGTCAAGGCTCGCCTCCAACTTACGGAGAGCCGCGATGCTTGGATTCGTTTTATGCCCCGCCATGCCCCAACTTGGCGTCCCCTCGGCCGCCGATACGCACTACCTTTCGGTTGAGAAAAACCGCGCCTATGCGGCCGGTTTGCGTCCCCCTCGCGCGCGTCAGGCCGACCCACAGCCTCGCGCGTATCGACTACCCCACATTCTTCTGCAAAAAAGACATCGAAAAAGGGACGAAAGGAAGGCGCATGCCGCTCGAAATCGGGGCCAAGGCCCCCTCCTTCAAGCTGCCACGCGATGGCGGCGCCACGGTGTCGCTCGCCGATTTCAAGGGCAAGAAGCTCGTCATCTACTTCTACCCACGCGCCGACACGCCGGGTTGCACCCGCGAATCGATCGAATTCTCCAAGCTTCGGCCGCAGTTCCAGAAGGCCGACACCGAAGTGCTCGGCGTCTCGGCCGATCCGGTGGCCGCGCAGGATAAGTTCAAGGCCAAGCACGACCTGACCGTGCCGCTCCTTTCCGACGAAACCCACCGGATGCTCGAGGCGTATGGCGCCTGGGGCAAGAAATCCATGTACGGCAAGACCTTCCTGGGAGTCGTCCGGTCCACGGTGCTGATCGCAGCCGACGGCCGGATCGCCCAGGTCTGGCCGAAGGTCAAAGTCGACGGCCATGCCGCCGAAGTTCTCAAGGCTGCCAAGACCTTATGAGCCTGCGGACGGTTCCTCGCCGGTTCTCCACAGCTCGATTTGCGGTTTATTAACCATAATTCGCAACAATTTGCGCGTGGTTACGCCGGCGTAAATCTTCTCCGTGAAACGGTGCCGGCGGGGAAGCGTGCATGTCTCGACGATCATCTCACTCGCATTACAGCGACTATTCCGGCCACCGCGGCGACACCCGGGCTCATCCGGCGGCCGCGGCCACCCGCGGTGGTGCGCGGCGCGATTACACCTTCACGCATGCCGGGCGGCAGGTGCGCCTCGGCCCGGTCGCCTTCTGGGTGGTAGTCGGCACGCTGGTGATCATGGCGCTGTGGACCATCACCACGGGCACCTACTTCGCGTTCCGCGACGACGTCCTGACCCGGCTCATTGCGCGACAGGCCAACATGCAGTTCGGCTACGAAGATCGCATCGCCGAGTTGCGGGCTCAGATCGACCGCATCTCCAGCCGGCAGTTGCTCGATCAGGAGTTGTACGAGCAGAAGCTCGAGCAGATCCTGCAGCGCCAGGCGACGCTCGAGTCGCGCGCTTCGGCGGTCGGCGGCATTCCCGATATGACGACGACCGGATCGATCAAGCCGACCGGCAAGAAGGGCGATGCCGCACGCAGCAAGCCGGCGAACGACAAGGGCGCCTTCCTGCTGCAGTCCACCCAAACCGTTATGCTGCCCAGCCGGACCGCCAAATCCGCGGGCAGCTTCGACGACAAGCTCGCGCACCTGCAGGCCTCGCTCGACCGCGTCGAACAGCGCCAGGGCATGACGCTCAGTTCGCTCGAGGAAAGGCTCGAATACAAGGCGCGGCGCATCCGCGGCGTGCTCGTCGACCTCGGACTCGAAAAGGGCAAAAGCAAGCACGCGGAATTCAAGATTGCCGGCGTCGGCGGGCCGTTTCTTCCGCTCAAGTCGGCGAGCGAAGCCGGCGGCTTCGACCGCCAACTCTCGCGAATCAAGCTTGCCCGCGCCGATGTCGAACGGCTGACGCGCACGCTCAGCAGCCTGCCGGTCCGCAAGCCGCTGTCCGGCGAGCTCGAAGTGGCCTCAGGCTTCGGCGTCCGCAGCGATCCGTTCACCCGCTCGGCCGCCATGCATACCGGCCTCGACTTCCAGAGCGAAACGGGCGCGCCGGTGCGCGCGACCGCAAACGGCACGGTCACCACCGCGGGCTGGAAGGGCGGCTACGGCAAGATGGTCGATGTCGACCACGGCAACGGCTATTCGACCCGCTACGGTCACTTGTCTGCCATCGAGGTGAAGGACGGACAGACGGTGCGCGCCGGCCAGATCATCGGCCGCGTCGGCTCGACCGGCCGCTCGACCGGACCGCACCTGCACTATGAGACGCGCATCGGCCGCGATGCGGTCGACCCGGAAAAATTCCTCCGGGCCGGCGCCAAGCTCGAAGGTCATCTGTAGCGGCATTAGGTTGCTTCGTCGCTCCGCTCGTCGAAAAGACAGCTGGCGTCCACTAGCGTCGCTTTCTTTCCATGCGTTCGCACCCCCTCACTGTGGCTTGATGCCGGCCGCTTTGATGACCTTCGCCCATTTCTCGGTCTCGGCGGTAAAGTGTGCACCAAACTCCGCCGCGGCCATCGGAGTCGCGGTCGCGCCAAGGTTGGCAAACTTCGCCTTGATTGCAGGGTCCGCCAGTCCTGCCTTGATCTCGCGGTTAAGCAGCTCGATGATTTCGTTCGGCGTGCCGGCCGGAACCCCGATGCCAAGCCAGCCGCTGACGTCGTAATCCGGCACGCTTTCACCCACGGCCGGCACGTTCGGGACGCGTTCCGAACGCTGCGCGGTTGTCACAGCGAGTGCTCGCAATGTGCCGCGCTCGATGTGCGGCAGCGAATTGGGCAACGCATCGACGCCGGTCTCGATGAGCCCACCGAGGATATCGGTCACCATCGGGGCGCCGCCGCGGTAGGGGACATGCACGACGTTGATGCCGGCCGAAAGCTTGAGAAGTTCAATCGCGAGATGGCTGATCGTCGCAGCGCCGAACGAGGCCATGTTGACCTTGCCGGGATGGGCTTTGGCGTGGGCGACAAATTCCGGAATCGTCTTGAAGGGCAGCGACGGCTTCGTGACGATGACCAGCGGCTGCGTCGTGAACCCCGCGACCGGCGCGATGTCGCGAATGAAATTGAATGGCAGCGACCGATAGAGCGAGGCATTGACCGCGTTGCTGGTCACCACAAGCAGTAGCGTGTAGCCATCCGGCGGGGAGTTGATCACGGCTTGCGCCGCAATGTTCGTGCCGCCGCCTGGCTTATTCTCGATCACAACCGATTGGCCGAGCCGCTCCGACAGATACTGCGCCATGATGCGCGCGAGAATGTCGGTCGTGCCGCCGGCCGGATATGGCACGACCCACCGGATGGACCTTGTCGGATAATCGAGGGCGCGCGCGTCAATCGCGCTGGCGAGGACGAACAGTAGGCAGGCCAAACCGCAGGCAAGGAGACGTGGACTCATGGCGACCTCTCCGGGACGTGATGCCTGACAGCATCCTATGTCAGCACAACCCCGAGGTGTGGATTTTTTTGTCGCCTGTCTTCAGCGCCGGCCGCGCACCTTCACTTCACGAGGACACCTTGCCCAACATCCAGACTTTCCGGTGCCGATCGCCGACTCTGTCTGTGTCTGTCGACGTGCCGGCTCCCTGCCCCCGCCGGCGGCGTACATGACGGAATCGAGCTGAACTTGAGTTCAGTTCGGCCGCGATTGAAAGCCGCCGAAGCTCTTGCATGCGGATGTCAACGCCGCGCTACGAAGTCTTGACAGTCTTATGCGGCGAACCGCACGAGGACGGTTCGCCGAATGAGGCCTGAACCTAGATGAAGTCGTTTTGCGTCAGTCGGCGCGCGCTCGCATTAACAAGTACACGCGCTACTCCACGTCCTCGACTTCCGCCGGGCCGGTGCCGAATGCCTTCTGCGCCAGCGCGGCTCCCATGAACTCGTCGAGGTCGCCGTCGAGCACGCCGCCGGTGTCGGAGGTCTGCACGCCGGTCCGCAGGTCCTTCACCATCTGGTAGGGCTGCAGCACGTAGGAGCGGATCTGGTGGCCGAAGCCGATGTCGGTCTTGTTGGCCTGGTCGATGGCGGCCTGCGCCTCGCGCTTCTTCAGTTCCATCTCGTAAAGCTTCGCCCGCAGCATGTCCCAGGCCTGCGCGCGATTGCGGTGCTGCGAGCGGTCGTTCTGGCAGAAGACCACGATGTTGGTCGGAATGTGCGTGAGGCGGATCGCCGACTCGGTCTTGTTGACGTGCTGGCCCCCTGCCCCGCTGGCGCGCATCGTATCGGTGCGAACGTCCGCCTCCTTGATGTCGACCTTGATGCGGTCGTCGATCACCGGATAGACGTTGACGCTGGCAAACGAGGTGTGGCGGCGGGCATTGGAATCGAACGGCGAGATGCGCACCAGCCGGTGCACGCCGTTCTCGCTCTTGAGCCAGCCGTAGGCGTTGCGGCCCTTGATCTGCACGGTCGCCGACTTGATGCCGGCCTCCTCGCCGCCGGTCTCCTCGATCCACTCGACTTTCAGGCCGTGCTTCTCGGCCCAGCGCGTGTACATGCGCATGAGCATGTTGGCCCAGTCCTGGCTTTCGGTGCCACCGGCACCGGCATGGACCTCGAGGAAGGTGTCGAAGCTGTCGGCCTCGCCGGAAAGAAGCGCCTCAAGCTCGCGCCGGGCGACGTCCTGCCTGAGCCGGCGCAGCGCATTCTCTGCGTCGGTGATGGTGGCGTTGTCGTCCTCGGCCTCGCCGAGCTCGATCATGGTGAGCTGGTCGTCGAGTTCCCGCTCGATCCGCCCGATCGATGTGAGCTGGTCTTCGAGCGCGGTACGCTCCTGCATCAGGCGCTGCGCGCGCTGCTGGTCGTCCCAGAGGGTCGGATCTTCGGCGAGCTTGTTCAGCTCCTCAAGCCGCACTCGCGCCGCATCGAAGTCAAAGATGCCTCCTCAGCAGCCCGACCGACTGCTTGATCTCTTCGACCAGTTTCTCGATTTCGGCGCGCATGGTTTTCCCGTTCAATTTCATCTGCATGTAACGGCTGCTTGGCGCCGTTGCAACCGTTCGTTACCGGCGAAATGCACGGCCGGCTTGACAAATCCGGCGACTGCCGCGCGTAATACTGCGCATGGGGATAGCGATCTCCCCACGAGGCGACATGCTGAAGAATCGCGTCCCGCTTAGCGCAAAGGACGCATCACCATGCCGTCAATCAACACCATCTCCGTCGATAAGCTCGCGCGCCTGATCGGCACGCCGCACTGCCCTGTCCTGCTCGATGTCCGCACCGACGAGGACTTCGGCAGCCAGCCCAAACTGATTCCCGGCTCGATGCGGCGGCCCCACGCCGAAGCCTCGGCCTGGGCGCACGAACTGAACGGCCATTCCGCCATCGTGGTCTGCCAGAAAGGCGCCAAGCTGAGCCAGGGTGTCGCCGCCTGGCTGCGGCACACCGGGGTGCCGGCGGACGGGCTGGAGGACGGCTTCGAAGGCTGGCGCAAGGCCGGCCTGCCGCTCGTTCCGACCGACAAGATGCCGGCACTTGACCGCGAAGGACGCACGGTCTGGGTCACACGTGCGCGCCCCAAGGTCGACCGCATCGCCTGCCCCTGGCTCATCCGCCGGTTTGTCGATCCGCGCGCGGTGTTCCTGTTCGTTGCACCTTCCGAGGTCGACGGCGTCGCCGAGCGTTTCAACGCCACGCCGTTCGACGTCGAGGGCGTGTCCTGGAGCCATCGCGGCGACGCCTGCACCTTCGACGTCATGGTCGAGGAATTCGGGCTCGCGACCGAGCCGCTCACTCGGCTCGCCGCGATCGTGCGCGGGGCGGATACCGGGCGCTTCGACGTTGCGCCACAGGCGGCCGGTCTCCTCGCCGCATCGCTCGGGCTGTCGCGCATGTTTGCCGACGACCTCACGCAGCTCGAGGCCGGAATGACGCTCTACGACGCGTTCTTCCGCTGGTGCCGCGACGCCACCGAAGAGACCCACACCTGGCATTCCGCAAAGCGGCCGGGCGCATGACATGAGCGAAACGGTTGCGGTTTCCGAGGTGTCAGGCGAGCCGCGCCGGCTGCCGTCGTTCGCCGAAGCGTTCCGCGTCTGGCTCAAGGTCGCCACGCTGAGCTTCGGCGGACCGGCGGGCCAGATCGCCGTCATGCACCGCATCCTGGTCGAGGAGAAGCGCTGGATTTCGGAGAGCCGGTTCCTGCATGCGCTCAACTACTGCATGCTGCTACCGGGACCCGAGGCGCAGCAGCTTGCCACCTATATCGGCTGGCTGATGCACCGCACCGCCGGCGGCCTGATGGCGGGCGGCCTGTTCATCCTGCCCGGCATCGTCGCCATCATGGCGTTAAGCTACGTCTATGCCGGCTACGGCAACGTGCCGGTGATCGCCGCACTGTTCTTCGGCCTGAAGGCCGCGGTGCTGGCGATCGTGCTCGAAGCGGTGTTTCGTGTCGGCAAGCGCGCGCTCAGGCACAACGTCATGGTGGCGCTGGCGGCGGCGGCGTTCGTCGGCATCTTCTTCTTCGCCATCCCGTTCCCGCTCATCATCCTGACCGCGGCGCTCATCGGCTTCGTCGGCGCACGGCAAGGACTTCCGGCCTTCCAGGGTGGCGCCGGACACGGCAACGGCAAGGACCAGCGCGGCGCGGACGACGACAGCCTGCTCGGCGACGCGGTTCCGGCGCACACTCGCCCCAACGCGTCACGGGCGCTGCGCGTAGCGGCGGTCTGGCTCGCGCTCTGGCTCATCCCGGTGATCGCGCTGCTCCTGGCGCTGGGCCGCGACGACGTCTTCAGCCAGATCGCGATCTTCTTCAGCAAGATGGCGCTGGTGACGTTCGGCGGCGCCTATGCGGTGCTGGCCTATGTGGCGCAGCAAGCGGTCGAGAACTACCACTGGCTCAAGCCCGGCGAGATGCTCGACGGGCTGGGCATGGCGGAGACCACGCCCGGTCCGCTGATCATGGTGCTGCAGTTCGTGGGCTTCATGGCGGCGTTTCGTGATCCCGGGTCGCTCTCGCCGATGCTCGCCGGCACGCTCGGCGGATTGCTGGCGACCTGGGTGACGTTCACGCCATGCTTCCTTTGGATCTTTCTCGGCGCGCCGTTCGTCGAGGTGGTGCGCGGCAACAAGGCGCTCGGTGGCGCGCTGTCGGCGATCACCGCCGCGGTGGTCGGCGTCATCCTCAATCTGGCGATCTGGTTTGCCATCCACACGATCTTCCAGGCCACCGTTCCGGTCCGCAGCTTCGGCCTGTCGTTCGACGCGCCGGTGCTGACGAGCGCCGACCCGTGGGCGCTTGCACTGTCGGCTGCGGCTATCTTGGCGATCTTCCGGTTCAAGGCCGGGATGCTGTGGACCCTCGCGGCCTGCGCGGCGGCCGGGATCGCCCTTTACCTTCTTGGCATTCGCGCGTGAGCGACGGCGGCCGACCGAAGCCCACGGACGCTGCCGCGCTCCGACTTCTCCATTGACGACAGCCTCATGCTCGATGTCCTCTACTATGCGGCCTTCCTGATCGCGACCTTCGCGGCATCCACCATCTCGAGCCTCGCCGGCTTCGCTTTCGCACCGATCATCGCGGCGATCTGGCTGCACATCCTGAGCCCGATCGAAAGCGTGTCGTTGATCGCCGCTTTCGGCATGATCGTGCAAGGCATCGGGGTCTGGCACTTTCGCCGTGCGCTGGAGTGGCGGCGGCTCGCGCCGTTTCTGCTTGGCGCCGCCGCCGGAATTCCACCCGGCCTCGTCATCCTGCAATGGGCCGATGTACGTCTGGTGAAGGCCGCGGTCGGCGTGGTCCTCATTCTGTTCAGCGCCTATAGCGTATTGCGGCCCTCGCTTGCGCCGGTCCGCTTTGGCGGCAGGTTCGTCGACGCCGCAATCGGATTTGCCAACGGCGTACTTGCCGGCGTCGCCGGCATTCCGGGCATCTTCGTGGTGATGTGGGCGACCCTGCGCCGCTGGCCGAACGACGTGCAACGCGCCGTCTTCCAGCCGCTGGCACTCTCGAGCTTTGTGATCATCGCGCTCCTCCTGGGCGGCAGCGGCGCGATCACCGCGCACATGATCAAACTGTTCTTCCTCGGCCTGCCGGTCCTGCTGGCCGGCACGTGGCTGGGGCTCAGGCTCTACGGCCGGCTCGATCCGCAGCGATTCCGGTTGATCGTCCTCGTCCTGCTGGCGGTATCCGGCGGGCTGCTGGTCATTCCGCCGTCGCAGCCGTGAGGCTTACGGCGCGCAGCCGACGTGGCGAACGGTGAAATGAGCAGCCGCGAGCCATTGCCCGTGATTGGCGGGCGGAACCAGCAGGATTCTTTACGATTGGTAGGCGTAGTCTGCGCGGTGGGGAATGATCCCCGGAGGTTGAAATGCGATATTTGATTGCGATTCCCGTTCTCGTGGCGCTCGCCGTGCCGGCCCAGGCTGACCGGCCACTGACTGAGGGCGAGCGCGCCAGAGTGATTGAAGCCGTTCAGGTGCAGGGCTGCAGCGGCGGCAAGATGGAGTTCGACGAGGACGACCGGCAGTTCGAGGTCGACGACGCGGTCTGTGCCGACGGCAAGAAATACGATCTGAAGTTCGGCGCGGACTTCCAGTTCATCCGCAAGAACCTCGATTAGCCGGCACCGTCCGGACCATCTTTGTAGCGATGTCCGAGCCGAATCGACGCCTCAGTACAGCCCGCCGGTGCCGCGCGAGCGCATCATGCTGTCGGCTTCGGGCGATACGGTGAGCGGCCGGCCGTCGGCGTCGGTGACGCCGATGACAGAATAGCCGTCGGGCGGCGCGGTGCCGGGCTTGAACGCCTCCAGGATGACGCGCTGGTCGCCCGGCGCGGCGCGCATGCCGCTCTTGGCGTCGATGCGGATGAGCTTGATGCCGGCCGGTACGCGGAACGGCACCGCCGGCTTGTCGGCGAGCGCGACCTTCATGAAATCGCGCACGATCGGCGCCGCCAGCACGCCGCCGGTCGCGCCCTTGCCCATGTGGCGCGGCTTGTCGTAGCCGATATAGACGCCGACCACCATGTCCGGCGAGAAGCCGATGAACCAGGCGTCCTTTTCGTCGTTGGTGGTGCCGGTCTTGCCGGCGATCGGCTTGCCGACCTCCTTGACCACCGTCGCTGTGCCGCGCTGGACCACGCCCTCCATGATCGAAGTGATCTGGTAGGCGGTCATCGGATCGATCACGCGATCGCGCTTGTCGACCAGCGTCGGCTCGTTCTGGTTCTCCCACTTCGGCGCGGCGCAGCCGCGGCATTCGCGCTGATCGTGGCGGTAGATGGTCTTGCCGTAGCGGTCCTGAATGCGGTCGATCAGCGTCGGCTGCACTTTCTTGCCGCCGTTATCGAGCATCGCGTAGGCGCCGACCATGCGCAGCAGCGTCGTCTCGCCGGCGCCGAGCGCGAAAGAAAGGTAAGGCGGCAGGCTGTCGTAGATGCCGAACCGCTTGGCGTATTCGCCGATCAGCGGCATGCCGATGTCCTGCGCCAGCCGCACCGTCATGACGTTGCGCGAATGCTCGATGCCGAAACGCAGCGTCGAGGGGCCGTAGAATTTGCGGGTGTAGTTTTCCGGCGCCCAGATGCCCGAGCCGGTGTCGACTTCGAGCGGCGCGTCGAGCACCACGGTCGAAGGCGTATAGCCGTTGTCGAGGGCGGCGGCATAGACCAGCGGCTTGAACGACGAGCCGGGCTGGCGCAGCGCCTGGGTGGCGCGGTTGAACTGGCTCTGGTCGTAGGAGAAGCCACCAACCATCGCCAGGACGCGCCCGGTCTGCGGGTCCATCGCGACCATCGCGCCGGACACCTCCGGGACTTGGCGCAGGCGGTACTGGCCGTCCCTGCCCTCAAGCGGTTCGACATAGACCACGTCGCCGACGTCGAGCACCTGCGAGACCTTGGTGGGCGCTTTACCGCGCATGGTGCCGGTCGCGAACTTCGCCCACTTCACGCCGTCGAGCGGAATGGCGCCGGTCACGCGTTCTTTGCTGACCGCGCCGCCCGGATCGCGGTTGGGCTGCAGGCCGATCTTGGCTTCGGCATCGCCGCTCTCCAGCACCACGGCGAGCCGCCAGGGCGCGATGTCGGACAGCGCCTTGACCTCGGCGAGCTTGGCGCCCCACTCGGCGGTCATGTCGAGCTTGTTTTGCGGTCCGCGGTAGCCGTGCTGCTCGTCAAAGCGCACGAAACCGTCGACCAGGCTCTTGCGCGCCAGCACCTGCAGCTTGGGATCGAGCGTGGTGCGCACCGAGAGGCCGCCCTCGTAGAGCTTCTTCTCGCTGTATTTCTCGTTGATGTAGCGGCGGACTTCCTCGGCGAAATATTCGGCCGCGAAGACATGGGCGCCGGTGGTGCGCTGCGCGATCTTCAGCGGGTCCTTGCGCGCCTGCTCGGCCTCCTGCGCGGTGATGTGGTCATCCTCCAGCATGCGGTCGATCACGTAGTTGCGGCGCTCGATGGCGCGCTCGCGCTGGCGGAACGGATGATAGTTGTTGGGGCCTTTTGGCAGCGCCGCCAGATAGGCGGCCTCGGCCACGGTCAGTTCGTGCACCGACTTGTCGAAATAGACCAGCGACGCGGCAGCGACCCCGTAGGCGCCCATGCCGAGATAGATTTCGTTGAGGTAGAGCTCGAGGATGCGCTCCTTCGAGAAGGTGCGCTCGATCTTCATCGCCAGCAGCGCTTCTTTGACCTTGCGCGTCATCGACACTTCGTTGGTCAGCAGGAAGTTCTTGGCGACTTGCTGGGTGATCGTCGAGGCGCCTTGCGGGCGACGACCCGAACCGTAATTCTGTATGAACGACGAGGCCGCACGCGCGATGCCGGTGAAATCGATTCCGCCGTGCTCGTAGAAGTTCTTGTCCTCGGCGGCGATGAAGGCGTTGAGGAGAAGCTTCGGGATCGCCTGGATCGGCGTATAGAGCCGCCGCTCGCGGGCATATTCGGCCAGCAACGCGCCATCGGAGGCGTGCACCCGCGTCATCACCGCCGGCTCGTAGTCCTGCAACTGATTGTAGTCCGGCAGGCTTTGCGAGAAGTGCCACAGCATGCCGGCCGCGCCCGCAATCGCCACGACGAAAACGATGGTGCCGGCGGTGAACAGGAATCCGAAAAACCGCAGCAGCAATCTCATGCTGTCATTCCCCCCGCGCCCGACCAGGCCGTATGCCGGCAGGGTCCGCGCTCGAATCGTGCAACTCGCAGGCCGCACGAGGCCAACGGGTTAGAACCGGTCTTGACAGGTATTGTCCCCACGCCACTCCCCGCCCCGACGGGTCGACGGCTCCAAGTTGCGCTGTTTTATGTTGAAACTGAGGCCAGCGAGCCACACCCGGAGAGGGCCGCACCCCCAAAGCCGGCCCCTCAATTCTGCCCGCCGGCCAGGCGGGTCTTGAAAAACGTGTTGATCGCCTGGACGACGGCGTCCGTCGCCCGCCCCCGCCAGGTCTCCGACGTCAACGCTTTGACGTCCTCTTTGTTGGTGACGAATCCGAGTTCCACCAGGACCGACGGGACATCCGGCGCCTTGAGCACACGGAAGCCAGCCGATTTGAGCGGATTTTGATGCAGTTTCGCGGCGCCGCGCATTTGGGCGATCAGCGCGCGGGCAAACTGCACCGAAAACGTCTTGGTTTCGCGCCTGGCGAGGTCGATCAGAATATCGGCCACATCTGGCGGCTCGGTGGAGAGATCGAGCCCGGCGATGGCGTCGGCGCGATTCTCCGCCTCGGCAAGCCGCGCCGCCGCCGCATCGGAGGCGCGCTCGGACACCGTAAAGACGGTCACGCCCTGGGCCGAACTGTCGCGCCGGACCAGCGCATCGGCGTGAATGGAAATGAACAGCGACGCCCGGTTGGCGCGGGCGATCTGCACCCGCTCGGAAAGAGGTATGAATGTGTCGTCGGACCGCGTCATCAACACCCGGAATTTTCCAGCCTTCTCGATCTTGTCGCGCAGCACGAGTGCGAAATCGAGCACCAGCGTCTTCTCGCTCTCGCCGCTCGGCGCCCGGGTGCCGTTGTCGATGCCGCCGTGTCCGGGATCGATCACGATCAGTGGGCGCGGATCGCTGCTGTCGGGCTTGGTGTCGGCGCGTTCGACCGAGCGCAGCGGCGCCTCCGGCGGCCGGTTGTTGAGCGCGGTGGTGCGCAGGAACGCCTCGCGGTCGGTCGCCGCGAGTTCGAGCACCAGCCGTGGCGGCTGCTCGTTGGCAGCTTCGAGCACGAACGCCTTGTCGATGCGCGCCGGCCGGGCGAGGTCGATGACCATTCGCGAGCCGCCCTGCATCACCAGGCCGAAACGGAATGCCTTGATCAGGCCGCGCCCGGTGACGCCGGCCTTCCGCGGCAGCTGGAAGGTGACCTGCGGCATGTCGATGACGACGCGATACGGATTGGCCAGCGTGAAGGCGCGGATGTCGATGTTCTTGTCGAGGTCGACCACGAAGCGGGTGAAGGTACCGTCGCCCGCGATCCGTGCGTCACTGGCCACCGGCAGGTCGTTTCCGGGCCGGCTCTGCGCGCCCGCAGGGCCAGTCCCGCCGCCCAGCAGGACGGCGCCCAGGACCATCGCCAAGCCCGCGCGCTGCAGCATCAATCGTCGGCCCCCGCCCAAGCGCCCCTTTTACTCCATAGCCCCTTTTACTCCATTAGAAGGGCATAGTTAACCCGATCCTAAGTGCAGTCCGCGGTGACAATAGGGCGCGGCGTGCCGAAAACTCATCCTGGGCGATCGCGCCGCGCTCGCAGCCGGTAGGATACGACCGCAATGCCTGAAGGACACTGAATCCGTGGCCCGTATCTTCATCTCTCATGCAAGCCGCGACCGCGAGGCGGCCGAGCAAATCGCGCAGTGGCTGCGCTCGCAGGGCTTCGAGGAATTGTTCCTCGATATCGACAAGGACGCCGGCATCCAGCCGGGGGCGGAGTGGGAGCGCACGCTCTACCGGGAGATCGCTCGGGCCCAGGCGGTGATCCTGATCGTGACCAGCAATTGGCACGCCTCGCGCTGGTGCTGGTCGGAGTTCACCCAGGCGCGGGCGCTCGGCAAGGCCATCTTTCCGATCATCGAGACGCCGACCGGCGAGACGCTGGTAGCGCCCGATATCCAGCACCTCGACCTGACCAGGGGCCGCGAGGCCGGCCTCGCACAACTCGCCCGCGCCATCGATACCATTGCACGGGAGCAGCACGACTTTCCGTGGGACCCGTCGCGTCCGCCCTATCCCGGACTGCTGGCGTTCCATGAAGAGGATGCCGCGATCTATTTTGGCCGCGATGACGACATCCGCCGGCTGATCGAGCGGCTGAACGCGCGCCGCGTGCAGGGCGGCGCGCGGCTGATCGCGCTGCTCGGTGCCTCCGGCTCAGGCAAGTCCTCGCTGCTGCGGGCGGGAGCCATTCCGCGCCTGCGGCGTGACAAGCGCAATTGGATCGTGCTGCCGCCGATGCGGCCGCGCGCCCGCCCGATCGACGAACTGGCGTCCGCGTTGGCGATTGCGCTCGGCGGGACGCCGGACTGGCGCGCCGTGCGCGACCAACTGACAGCGGAAGCGCGCGAGGCGGGCCTCGCCGAACTCGCCCGCGACCTGCGCGCCAAGGCGGGCGCTCTCGACGCCCAGATTCTGATTCCGATCGATCAGTTCGAAGAATTGTTTTCGGTCACGGCGCCGGACGAAGCGGACCGTTTCCTGCGTCTGCTGTCGGCGGTGCTCAACGACGACCTGCCGTTCCTGGCGGTCGCGGCGATGCGCTCGGACTTCCTCGATCTGCTGCAACGTGCCGACGCGCTCACCGCGCCGTTCGAGGAATTCTCGCTCAAGCCGATGCCGCTCGCGCGGATTGCGGAAATCGTGCAGGGACCGGCGCGGATCGCGGGACTGAGCGTCGAGGACGCGCTGGTCGCGCGCATTGCCCAGGATGCCGCCACCGAGGATGCGCTGCCGCTCCTCGCCTTCGCGTTGCGCGAACTCTACGAGCGTTTCGCACGCAAGAACAAGGCGCTGACGTTCGACGACTACCAGCATCTCGGCGATGCCGCACTCGACCTGAGCCCGCTGGAGAACGCCGTGCGTCAGGCGGCAGACGATGTGCTGCGCCAGTCGGAGCCGAGCGACGAGGAGCTCAAGGCCCTGCGCGCTGCTTTTGTGCCGGCGATGGTGCGGGTCAACGAGAAGGGTGAGTACGTCCGCCGTCCGGCGCTGTGGCACGACCTGCCGGCACGCGCGCATCGCCTGCTCGAGCGCCTGGTGCAGGCGCGGCTCCTCGTCGTGCGGCAGGAGGGGGACGAGAGAACCATCGAGGTCGCGCACGAGGCATTACTGCGCAAATGGCCGAAGCTGCGGGCTTGGCTCGACGAGGAGCGTGAATTCCTCATCGGCAAGACGCAACTCGAGCGCGCGCTGGAGGACTGGCAGCGGGCCGACGCCGGGACCAGAGACCAGGCACTGCTGCAGGGGCTTGCGCTGTCGCGGGCGCGACAATGGCTGGTGAACCACGCCGTCAGCCTGTCCGCGGCCGAGCGCGGCTATATCGAGGCGAGCATCGCATGGGCAAGCCGCAACGAGCGCAAGGCATTCCGCCAGCGCGCCGCGCTGCTCGCGAGCGTATTCGGCATCCTCCTCATCCTGATGGCGGGCGGACCATGGGCCTACGGCGTGATCGCCGAGCGGCAACTCATCGACCGCGAAGCGGCGCGCACCGACATCAGCGGCCAGATCGTATCCTATGCCACCACGGTCGAGGGCGGGACTGCGCTCGACCAGGCGCCGGGCGCCAATACCTCGCCCTACACAACGCCGCTGGTGCAGCGGCTGCGGCAGCGCAACAAGAGCCTGCTGGTGTCGCTCGAGGACGTCCACCAGGACGTCATCCGCGCCACGGGCGACGTGCAGCGCCCGTTCCTGTCGACCAGCATGAACGGCGAGATCTACCTGTGGCAGCAGCCCGAGAGCCGGACGAAACGCGCCGTCGTGGTCGCGGCTGACGATGTCGGCTGGCGGCGGGCGCCCGTTCTCCACGCCCCGCAACACGATGCCGCCGCGGTCGCCGCCGTGCTGCGTGAAGCCGGATTCAAGGACCACGAGATCGTGGTGCTGAACAATGCCGGACGCCCGAGAATCGCGCAGGCATTGCGGGACGCGGTTGCATCCTTTCAGGTGAAGAAAACGTCCGGCGGGTGGCCAGGCCGCTCACCGGCGATTCCGACCGCAGTCACCGTGCCCGAGGCGCCCGACGTGCCGGTGGCGCCGGCCAACTCCCTGCTGTTCTTCTTCTTTTCAGGACACGGCTTCACCGTCGACAAGCAGACCTACGTCCTGCCCCACGTCCAGGGCAGCCCCATGGACAGCCTCGCGGACGTCGACGCGGCCGCAATCCGGGTCCAGGACCTGACCGACTACGCGTCCAGGCATGCGGCCGCTTCTGTTGTCATTCTCGACACCCACTTTCCCATCTACCGGCCGTCCGCCTCTCGTTAGCCGCTCCTCAATTGGCCGGCGGCGGAACTGGCACTCAATGCGCGGCGGAGAAAAAATTTTTCAGCCGTTTGAGGCCCTTGGCGCCGTCTTTCGTGACGGCATGGCAAGCCCAATGGCGGTCTGCGCCCTTGCCATCGCCCCGCACGGGCCCTATTAAGAGCTTGCTGACGATTGATAGTTCCGGTTGTACCGCGTTCGGACAATCCGGCACGCCACGCGCAAACGCCGCTCCCCGATGCAACGACGGGAGGGCCTGCGGGTAGCGCAAACGGCCTGTGGCAATTCGCCCACGTGCGGTGCCGGTGGCCATCTGGGCCGATGTTCCTGTGGACGACGACCGGTGTCGTGGCGGCGCCAGCCTTCCGCGACGGTGTGGCGGCTTATGCTTCGCGTGAGCCGTTTGCGAGTCGAAGATCGCCAGCCGAAGAGCAACCGCGATTGCGCCTGTGCGCTGTCGCCCCGGGCCGAGGGTTCATGTCAGAACCGCGCGTCGAGAAACGATCCCATCGCTGCAACATCGCGTCGCGAAGCGACGTCAGGACAGTGTCCGCAGCCGGCGAGAGCACGGCTGCCTGCAATGCCCTATTCCCCCGCGAATTGAAGGCTCATCCTTTCCACACCAGTCAGGCAGGTCGCCGAGCGCGCCGCCTTGTGCCGTCCATGTGGCGGCAAGAGGCGGCCACGTGCCGGCCTGCCATCAAGAGATTAGTCAATGCCCAACAAGATGCTGATCGATGCGACCCATCCGGAAGAGACCCGGGTGGTCGTTCTGCGCGGCAATCGAGTCGAAGAATTCGACTTCGAGTCGGCTAACCGCAAACAACTCCGCGGCAACATCTATCTCGCCAAGGTCACGCGCGTCGAGCCGTCGCTGCAGGCGGCGTTCGTCGATTACGGCGGCAACCGCCACGGCTTTTTGGCCTTCAGCGAAATTCACCCCGACTACTATCAGATCCCGGTCGCCGACCGGCAGGCACTGATCGCCGAGGAAGAGCGCGAGCAGCGTGCCGCGGACGCAGAAGCCGATCACCGCGCCGGTCGCCGCCAGGGCGGCCGCCGCGAACGGCCGGCACGCCGCCCGCGCGACGAGGTCAAGACCGCACCCGCCGAAACGTCCGAGGCCGAAACGCCCGAAGACGATCTCGTGATCATGGCGGCCGGCTGCGAGCAGGTGCTGCCGGAAGCTGGCGCGTCCGACGAAGCCGAACCTACAGGCCTCGCCGCCGAAGAAGCTGGATTGGACGGCACGGCCGCCGAGGCGACCGCGGCGGCCCCGCAAGTCGAATCTCCGGAATCGTCGATGCCGGCGTCTGCCGACACCGCGATTGATCTGCCGACGATCAGCGCAAGCGAGTCGATTCCCACGATCGGCGAAACCGAACGGATGGACATCGCCGACGCCGCCGCAAACGAACCTGCCGCGACCGAAGCTGACGAAGCGCCGCACCAGTCCGAAGAGGGCGTCACCACCGCGCCGGCCGACGACACCGCCGCCGAAACGTCGGAGGCAAATGGCGCAGGCGAGAATGGCCACAACATCACCGAGGTCAACGGCAACGGCGCCGAGGGCGAGGAAGAGGTGATCGAATCGGTCGGCGGCGCCGACGCCATGGAGGAGGTGCCGGAACGCCCCTACCGTTCTCGTCGGCAATACAAGATTCAGGAGGTGATCAAGCGCCGGCAGGTCATGCTGGTGCAGGTCGTCAAGGAAGAGCGCGGCACCAAGGGCGCGGCGCTGACCACCTATCTCTCGCTTGCCGGCCGCTACTCGGTGCTGATGCCCAACACCGCACGCGGCGGCGGCATCAGCCGCAAGATCACCGCCGCCGAGGACCGCCGCAAGCTCAAGGAAATCGCGCAGGACCTCGAAGTGCCGGAAGGCATGGGCGTGATCCTGCGCACCGCCGGCGCCGCACGCACCAAGACCGAGGTCAAGCGCGACTTCGAATATCTGCTGCGGCTCTGGGAGACGGTGCGCGATCTGACGTTGAAATCGACGGCGCCGATGCTGGTCTACGAGGAAGGCTCGCTGGTCAAGCGCTCGATCCGCGACCTCTACAACAAGGACATCGACGAAATCATCGTCGCCGGCGAGGACAGCTACCGCGAAGCCAAAGACTTCATGCGCATGCTCATGCCGAGTCACACCGGCAATGTGAAGCGCTATACCGACACGCTGCCGGTCTTCACCCGCTACGGCATCGAGAGCCAGCTCGACGCCATGTTCCAGCCGGTGATGCAGCTTCGCTCCGGCGGCTACATCGTGATCAACCAGACCGAGGCGCTGGTCGCGATCGACGTCAACTCCGGCCGGGCGACGCGCGAGCACCATATCGAGGACACCGCGCTCAAGACCAACATGGAAGCCGCCGAAGAGATCGCGCGGCAGCTCAGGTTGCGCGACCTCGCCGGACTGATCGTCATCGACTTCATCGACATGGACGAGAAGCGCAACAACCGTGCCGTCGAACGCAAGCTCAAGGAATGCCTGCGCCACGACCGGGCGCGCATCCAGGTTGGCCATATCTCGCATTTCGGGCTGCTGGAGATGTCGCGGCAGCGCATCCGCTCGAGCGTGTTGGAAAGCTCAACCGAGAAGTGCCCGCATTGCGGCGGTACCGGCCACATGCGCTCGGTATCGTCGGTGGCACTGCAGTTGCTGCGGGCGATCGACGAGATGCTGCTCAAGGGCGCGACCCACAATCTCGTGGTGCGCACGCGCACCGAGATCGCGCTCTACCTGCTTAACCAGAAGCGCGGCCACCTGCGCTCGCTGGAGGAACGTTTCCGGATCGTGATCCTGGTCAACGCCGACGCCACGATCGGCGGGCAGGTGTCGTTCGTGATTGAAAAGGGCGAGCAGGTGCATAGCCCCGAACAGGCCCGGGCGCTGGCGATGCAGGCTCCGCCGGTCGCGGTTGAGGTCGAGGAGGAAGAAGAAGTCGTCCTGGAAGAGGCTGAAACCGAGGACGAGGACGCGCAGGACGAGGCGAAGGACGACGAGCCGGTTTCCGAATCCGAAGGCGAGATGGCCGAAGCGCAGGCCGAGGAACGGCCCGAGGGCGAAAACGGCAATGGCCGCAAGCGAAGGCGGCGGCGCGGCCGGCGCGGCGAGCGGCGCGACGAAGGCGCGCAAGTCGCGCGCGAGCCGTCGGACGAACATCCGATCGCGCCGGGCGGCGATGACGAGGAAGACGCTACCGGTGCCGAGGCAGAAACCGGCGAGCCGGTCGAGGCCGCCGAAAACGGCGCTGAGAACGGCGGCGAGACCAACGGCGACGGCGAACGGCGACGGCGGCGGCGAGGCCGCCGTGGCGGCCGGCGCAATCGCCGCGAACGCGATGGCGAGACCGTTGCAACCGGTCTCGAGAACGGCCACGCCGACGACGCCGAGCCGGAGGCTGCCGGGGCGCTTGAGACATCGGCAGTTGAGTCGGTCACCGAGTCGGTGGAGACGGTTGCCGAGGCAGCCCCGCCAGCGCCTGAGCCCGCGGCTTTCGCATCGCATGAGCCGCCGGCCGAACAACGCGCTGAGCCGCTGCCAGCCCCTGCCGCCGAGGCGCCAGAGCCAGTTCCTGCGCCGGACGCGCCGCGACGGCGTTCCACCGTGCGGGAGCCGGTGCCGGTCGCAGCGTTTGCCGGCGAGAGCATCCCCACTCCTCTTTCTCCGCCGGCGGTGACGCCGCCGCCTGTGATCGTGACTTCGACCGCCGAGGAGGACCGCCCGCGGCGGTCCGGCTGGTGGGCGAAGCGGGCGCTGGGCAAGGACTGAGCCTCACCCGGCCGGCCTTCCGAGGCCCGGACGTGATCCCGGACGGGAGCCGGCGATGGAGAGCGGTTGGGTCGAAAGCGAAGCGCAGGCGACGATCGCTCGCTATGCGACGCAGGGCGTGGCGCCCGATTTGGCGCTGCGCATCTACAGCACGCGCTTGCTCGGACGCGACCCGCGGCTCGTGCTGCATGGCGGCGGCAACACCTCGGTCAAGACCCGCATGCCCGACCTGCTCGGCGAAACGGTCGAGGTGCTGTGCATCAAGGGCTCGGGCGCCGACATGGCGGCGATCGAGCCTGCCGGCATGCCGGCGGTGCGGCTCGACCGGCTGCGCAAGCTGCGCTCACGCGATGTGCTGAGCGACGAGGACATGGTTCGTGTCCAACGCGAGAACCTGCTCGACCCGGCGGCGCCCAACCCTTCCGTCGAAACGCTGCTGCACGCATTCCTGCCGCACAAGTTCGTCGACCATACCCACGCCACCGCGATCCTAAGCCTTGTCGACCAGCCGGACGGCGAAGCGATCTGCGCCGAGTTGTTCGACGGCCGCGTCGGCATCGTGCCCTATGTCATGCCGGGCTTTGCGCTCGCCAAGCTCGCCGCCGAGGTCTATGACGCCGCGCCCGAAGTTGAAGGACTCGTGCTGCACAAGCACGGCCTTTTCAGCTTCGCCGATGACGCGCGCGAGAGCTACGAGCGCACCATCGAACTGGTGACGCGCGCAGAAGAACGGCTGAAGCGCAACCGCCGCCCGGTCTTCGCGACCGCGCAGATGCCGCAACAGGTGGCGCCGGCCGTGCAGGTCGCGCCGATCGTGCGCGGCGCCAGCAGCCAACCGGACGACCGCAGCGAAGGCGCGTGGCGGCGCCTGATCCTCGACTTCCGCTCAAGCGATGCGATTTCCAATTTCGTCAACGGCGCCGAGATCGCTCGCTACAGCCAGGCCGGCGTGGTCACGCCCGACCACACCATCCGCACCAAGAACTGGCCGCTGGTCGTGCCGGCGCCGCAGGTCGGCAAGCTCGACGACTTTCGCCGCGCAACGCGGCAGGCGGTCGCCGGCTTCATCGCGCACTACCAGGATTATTTCGCCCGCCACAACGCCCGCGTCGGGGGCAGCAAGCGCCCGCTCGATCCGCTGCCGCGGGTCGTGCTGGTGCCGGGGCTCGGGCTGTTCGGGCTCGGCCGCTCGCTCAAGGACGCGCGCATCGCTGCCGACCTCGCGGAATCGGCGATCGAGACCATCACCGACGCGGAGGCGATCGGACGCTTCGAGTCGATCTCCGAAGCCGACATGTTCGACATGGAATACTGGTCGCTGGAACAGGCCAAGCTCGGCGCGATCGCCGAGAAGCCGCTCGCCGGCCAAATCGCCGTGGTCACCGGGGCCGGCGGCACCATCGGCGGCGCCACCGCCAAGGCCTTCGCGGCGGCGGGCGCCGCGGTGGCGCTGCTCGACGTCAACCTCGCGGCGGCGGCCGCGCAGGCGAAGACGATCGGCGGCGGCGCCATTGCGGTCGCATGCGACGTCACCGATGCGACGTCCGTCAATGCCGCGTTCGAGCAGGTGGTGGCGGCGTTCGGCGGCGTTGACATCGCAGTGTCGAATGCCGGCGCCGCCTGGCAGGGTCGCATCGGCGAGATCGACGAGGCGGTGCTGCGCAAGAGCTTCGAGCTCAACTTCTACGGCCACCAGCGGGTGGCGCAGGCCGCGGTGAAAATCATGCTGGCGCAAGGCACCGGCGGCTGCCTCCTGTTCAACGTTTCCAAGCAGGCGGTGAACCCGGGGGCGAACTTTGGACCCTACGGGCTGCCGAAAGCCGCGACGCTGTTCCTGGTGCGGCAGTACGCGCTCGACTACGGCGCCGACGGCATTCGCGCCAATGCGGTCAACGCCGACCGTATCCGCTCGGGCCTCCTCACCGACGACTTCATCGCCGAGCGCTCCAAGGCGCGCGGCGTGAGCGAGAAGGATTACCTGAGCGGCAACCTGCTTGGCCGCGAAGTCACCGCCGACGACGTCGCGCAGGCCTTCCTTGCTCAGGCACTGGCACTGAAGACCACCGGCGACGTCACCACTGTCGACGGCGGCAACATCGCCGCGGCGCTGCGGTAGCTGCCGTCATTCCGGGGCGCGGCGCTATGGATTCCGGGCTCCCTCGCTGCGCTCGGGCCCCGGAATGACGGAGATTTACGCAGCTTCTCAATCGCTCGCCAGGATGACGTTCTTCAGGATCGGATAAATCTGGTTCTCCCAGCGCTTGCCGGAAAACACGCCGTAGTGACCGACGCCTGCCTGCATATGGTGGCGCTTGAGGTAGGGCCGCAGCCCCTGGCAGAGATCGTGCGCCGCCACCGTCTGGCCGACCGCGCAGATATCGTCCCGCTCGCCCTCGACCGTGAGCAGCATGGTCTTGCGGATCGCCCGCGGCTCGATCTTGTCGCCCTCCCATTCGAGCGTGCCGGTCCCGAGACGATGCTCCTGAAACACGTAGCGGACGGTCTCCAGATAGAACTCCGCGGTCAGGTCGAGCACGGCGAAATATTCGTCGTAGAATTCCTTGGTGATCCGGGCCTTCTCGTGCTCGCCCCTGGCGATGTGGTCGTACAGTTCGCGGTGCGCCCGCACGTGACGCTCGATGTTCATGCTCATGAACGCCGCGAGCTGGACGAAGCCCGGATAGACCCGCCGCATCGCCCCGGGATAACGCAGCGGCACCGACGCGATCAGGTTCTGCTCGAACCATTCGATCGGCTTCGAGTTGGCAAGATGATTGACCTTGGTCGGATTGACGCGGGTGTCGATCGGTCCCGCCATCAGCGTCATGCTGCGGGGCTGCGCCGGGTTGCCGCTCTGCGCCATCACCGCGGCGGCGGCCAGCACCGCGACGCAGGGCTGACAGACCGCCACCACGTGGGCGCCGGGCCCAATCTCCTCCAGGAACCGGATCAGATGCTCGATGTAGGAGTCGAAGCCGAAACGGCCATGGCTCACCGCCACGTCGCGCACATTGTGCCAGTCGGTGATGTAGACGTCGTGCTCGGGCAGCATGGTGCGCACGGTGGAGCGCAGGAGCGTAGCGAAGTGGCCCGACAACGGAGCGACCAGCAGCACCCGCGGCTGCGCGGCGTCAACGTCCTTCTTGAAATGCAACAGCGTGCCGAAGGGTGTGACGTCCGCCGCCTCCTCGGTGACGGCGACCTCGCGGTTGCCGACTTGCGTGCGGTCGATGCGATAGGGCGGACGGGCGTGCGTCAGCCCGGCCCGCGCAACCAGCTCGTAGACGGCGGTGAGGTTGCGCAAGACCGCATTGTCGGTCACGCCGGCCAGCGGCTGCCCGATCGTCCGCATCGCCACGCTGGCGAGCGAGCGCAGAGGAAGCAGGATGTCCGAATGGGCGAGATAGGCCTGGTAGAGCATTACATCGTCGGCGGCGCTGCGGACGCAGCACCCCATCCCCTCACAAAGCTCAACCCGGCAGCGAAAATGCTAGTGCATTTCATGCTGCGCTGCGAGATAATTATCGGCGGGTGAACAACCCGCTCCTGCCGGGGCGCGGCGATCGCGGAGCGCAGCACTGGTGCTGCGGCCGGGTGTCGCGTCGTTTCGATTTGGATTTGCGCGACGGGCCCGCACAGGCGCGCGCGCCGGCAAGGAAAGGGAAATACGCCCGATGGCCAAGGCCACACTCTCCATCGCCAGCAAGAACTACGGGTCGTGGTCGCTGCGCGGATGGCTGCTGTGCAAAATGTCCGGTCTCGACTTCGACGAACAGCCGGTCGCCAGCGACGACCCCTCGACGCGAGCCGAATTGCTGCTGCTGTCGCCGTCGTTCCTGGTGCCCTGCCTCACCCATGACGGCGTCAAGATCTGGGACACGCTGGCGATCGCCGAGTACTTGCACGAACTATTGCCCCGCGCCGGCCTGCTGCCCAAGGGCCGTGCCGAACGCGCGCGCTGCCGTTCGATCTCCGGCGAGATGCATTCGGGCTTCAGCAACCTGCGCTCCGCCCTGCCGATGAATCTCAAGGCGCACTATCCGGGCTTCAAGGTCTGGGCCGGCGCGCAGGCGGACATCGACCGGGTCGCGACAATCTGGCGCGAATGCCTCGATGAATCCAAAGGCCCCTACCTGTTCGGCGCGGCGCCCTGCATGGCGGATGCGATGTTCGCCCCGGTCGCCAGCCGCTTCCAGACTTACGACGTCAAACTCGATCCGGCCTGCGCCGGCTATCGCGACACCATCCTGGCCATGCCGTTCATGCAGGAATGGATCGCGGCCGCGAACGCAGAGCCGGACGAAGTTGAGGAACTCGACGTCGAGTTTTGACCAGACCCCACGGCGCTCCTGCATCTCTCGACGGCGCTTTGCTGCCGTGAGATATTACCGATGCGGCTCGGCGCTCGATTGCCGCATCCGAGATGGCGGGGAGAGCACCAGCGGCCATGATGTCCGATCTCGTGCGCAGCGTCGGGCGCACGCTTGCGCAAACCGAATGGCTGTCCGCTGACGATTTGCACTTCTACCAGGGGCCCCTGCTGGCGCGTTGCCCGCGCTCGAGCGCTGCCCACACGAACAGCGCGCCGACGATCGCCAGCGGCAGCAGCAGCCCGAGCGTGCCGGCGAACACATAGGCCAGCGTGCCCCCCGCGGTGCCGAGCAGAAATCCGAACATGATCGGGAATAGGCTGGCCAGTTGCGTGCGCGCGCCGGCGAATGCCGCTATTGCATCGGCATCGTCGGACGCGCGCCGCCATGCCTGCCAGGCCAGCGCCAGTTCGGCGACACCGATTGCGAGCAGCGTCGTATTGGTGGTCATCACGTTGGTCGAGGCCACGTTCTTCATCAGCAGGCAGACCAGGGCGCTCTGCATGCCCATGGCGAACAATCCGGCCAGGCTGGCGGCGATGACGACGGGAGAATTCGGATCGCGCAAAGGCGCGCTCAACAGCATGGCGAAGAAACCGGCGAGCACCAGCCCTTCGAACCCGAGTATGACAGCGAGCGCCGAGCGGCCGCGCCGCTCGGCCAGGATCGCAACCACGGTCGTGACGAAGGCGGCCAGCAGGAACACCGGAATGGCCAGCACCTTGATGACGATGCCCTGCTCGCTGGCGACGAACGCCACGGCCGCGAGTACGAAGCTGCCGGTAACCTGCGCGACGAACAGGCCGAACAGCGCCAGCACCGTGTAGCTGTCGATGAAGCCGGCCACAAAGGCCAGCAGCGGCGGAATGGCGGCGGGCACCGCGTACTGCCTGGGAACGAGAACGTTGCGCACCGGCGATGTCCCGTCATGCCCGTCAGGGCTTCAGCCACCGTGCGATTCGCGCCACCGCCTCGTGCATGTCCGCACTCGAGCCGGCGTAACAGAACCGGATGAAGCGCTTGCCCCGCAGCGGATCGAAATCGGCGCCGGGCGTCGCGGCGATATGCGCCTCTTCCAGCATGCGCTTGGCGAAATCCAGGCTGTCGTCACAGAACCGCGACACATCGACATAAAGATAGAAAGCGCCGTCGACCGGCAGCATACGGTCGAGGCCGGCCTTCGGCAGGCCCTCGAGCAGGATGCGGCGGTTCTCCTCGTAGCCGTGCTTGACCGCCTCCATCTCGTCGCGGCCGTCGAAGGCTGCCTCTGCGGCGATCTGCGACAGCGCCGGCACCGAAATGGCGAGGTTGCCCTGCAGGCGTTCGACCGTGCGGATCAGCGGCTCGGGCAGCACCATCCAGCCGATGCGCCAGCCGGTCATGCAGAAGTATTTCGAGAACGAGTTGATGATCACCGCATCGGCTGAAAATCGCGCCGCGGTTTCGGCCCGGAAGGCGTAGTCGAGGCCGTGATAGATTTCGTCGGAGATGAAACGGATTCCCGCACTCTCCGCGGCGGCGCAAAGCTCCTGCAGGTCGGATGCCGTCATCATGGTGCCGGTCGGGTTGGCCGGGCTTGCGACCAGCACGCCCTGCAGCGGCTTCCTGCGATGAGCGGCAAGCAGCATCTCGGGCGTGATCGTCCAGCGCGTGTCCTGCGTCGTCTCGATCGTCACCGGCTCACAGCCGAGCGCGGAGAGGATGTTGCGGTAAGGCGGATATCCCGGCAGCGCGACCGCCACTCGGTCGCCCGGATCGAACAGCGCCAGGAACGCCAGGATGAAACCCGCCGACGATCCGGTGGTGACCGCTATCCGACGCGGGTCGAGATCGATGCCGTAGGTCTCCTGATAATGTCGCGCAATGCGCGCCCGCAGTGTTGAAATACCGAGCATCTCGGTGTAGGCGATGCGGCCCACCGCGAGGGCCGCCTGCGCCGCCGCAATCGCGCTCGCCGGCGCCCGTGCGGCAGGCTGTCCCACCTCCATGTGGATGACGTGACCGCCGGCGGCTTCGATCCGTGCCGCCGCCGCCATCACATCCATCACCATGAACGGCGGAACATCGCTGCGCACCGAAGGTACCATCGGCCGCTTCGTCACACTCAACATGCAGGATCACCTTGTCGCGGCTGCCCAGCCGCCCCGCTGTCGCCGCATTTCTGCGGACATTTGGCACCTTAACTTCCCGAAACCACACATCATCGTGAGCGCAGTGAAATCGTAGGCGCGTTGACCGCTTTCCGACCCGCCGCTAGCGTCGAAACCGGATCGGGACACTATCCTTGCATACACAGAAAAAGCGAGCCCTGGCTGAAATGATCGAGGCGCGCAGACCTACCAGGACGAAACGCTCGACGCCAGCATGCCGTGCCGTCGCGATGGCGACCGCCGCCGCGCTTATGGTCGCGAGCGCGCCGCCCGCGCACGCGCAGGGCCTGCCGCTCGTCCGCGATGCCGAGATCGAGCAGCTGCTGCGCGAATATACCCAGCCGCTGCTGAAGACGGCCGGGCTGCAGAAGCAGAACGTGCAGGTCGTCATTATCAACGATCGCGCCTTCAACGCGTTCGTGGCTGACGCTCGCCGCATCTTCGTCAATGCCGGCGCGCTGATGGAAGCGGAGACGCCGAACCAGATCATCGGCGTGCTGGCGCACGAGACCGGCCACATCGCCGGTGGTCACCTTGCGCGGATTCGCGAACAACTTGCCTCGGCTTCCACCCAGGCGATCCTCGCCATGATCCTCGGCGTCGGCGCCATGATCGCCGGTGGCCGCTCCGGCAACGCCGGCATGAGCAATGCCGGCGCCGCCATCATGCAGGGACCGCAGGCCGCGATTCAGAACTCGCTGTTCGGCTATATCCGCGCGCAGGAAGACCAGGCCGACCGTGCGGCGGTGAAGTTCCTCACTTCGACCGGACAATCCGCCAAGGGCATGGCGGAAACCTTCAAGCGGCTCGCCGACCAGACCATGTTCCAGACCCGCGGCAGCAACCCGTACATGCAGTCGCATCCGCTGCCGAGCGAACGCGTCGCGGCGCTGCAGGGTATCGCCCGGGAGAGCCCGTACTGGGACAAGAAGGATTCGCCTGCCATGCAGGCCCGCCACGACCTCGCGCGCGCCAAACTCTACGGCTTCATGGACCGCCCCGGCGCCGTCGCGCGGCGCTACCCGGGGCATGACACCAGCCTGCCGGCGCGCTACGCCCGCGCGATCTCGACCTACCGCTACGGCAATCCGCGCGCCGCGATCGCGCAGATCGATGCGCTGATCCAGGCGCAGCCGCAGAACCCCTATTTCCACGAGTTGAAGGGCCAGGCCCTGCTCGAATCCGGCAAGCCCGCCGAGGCGATCGGACCGCTGCGGCAGGCTTCGCAGCTCGCGCCAAACCCGGCGCTGATCAACATCATGCTCGGCCAGGCGATCATCGCGACGCACGACCGCGGGCGCCTCGACGAGGCGATCCACCTGCTGCAGGCCGCGGTCATCAAGGAGCCGGAATCGCCCGACGTCTACAGCCAGCTCGCCATGGCGTACGGCCAGAAGAACGACCTCGCCCGCGCCGACCTCGCGGCGGCCCAGGCGGCCTTTATGCGCGGCGACGTCAGGACCGCGCGCGAAATCGCCGCCCGCGCCAAGACCCGCTTTCCGGTCGGATCGCCGGGCTGGGTCAAGGCCGACGACATCGTCAGCTACAAGCCGCCGAAAAGCGCCCGGCGCATGTGATACCAGGAAGGGATATCGAAATGCGACTTCGCCTCCGTCCGTTCGCCGCCGTTTTGATCGCCGGCGCGCTGACGTTGCCATCCGCCATCACCGCCGGCGCGCAATCGTTCACGCCGACCCAGCGCGGCGAGATCGAAAAGATCGTTCGCGAGTATCTGCTGTCGCATCCTGAACTGCTGCAGGACGTGATGGTCGAACTGGAGAAGCGCCAGACCGCGGCTGAAGCCGAAAAGCACCGCAACGCGGTCAAGGAGCATGCCGCCACGATCTTCGACTCGCCGCGTCAGGTCACGCTCGGCAACCCCAAGGGCGACGTCGCCATCGTCGAGTTCTTCGATTACAACTGCGGCTACTGCAAGCGCGCCATGGGCGACATGCTCGAACTGATCAAGGACGACCCGAAGCTGAAATTCGTGCTGAAGGAGTTCCCGGTGCTCGGCGAGGGCTCGGTGCAGGCCGCTCAGGTCGCCGCGGCGGTCAGGATGAATGACAAGACCGGCGGCAAGAAATATCTCGAATTCCACCAGAAGCTGCTGAACAGCCGCGGTCAGGCCGACAAGGCGCGGGCGCTCGCGGCCGCCAAGGAGGCCGGCTTCGACGTGGCGCGGATCGAGAAGGACATGGCGAGCGACGAGGTTCGCACGCAGCTTGAAGAGAGCATGAAGCTTGCCGAAGCGCTCGGGCTTAACGGCACGCCGAGCTACGTGGTGGGACCCGACGTCGTGGTCGGCGCCGTCGGCCTCAAGACCCTCAAGGAGCGCGTCAACAACGCGCGCTGCGGCCAGGCGACCTGCTGAAGCCCGGCCGGCTTCAGCCGGACGACCGGCCAACGTCGGCGGCCGGTCATCGGATGGGGCGGCCCCTTGTTTTCGTCCCGAAACGCGCCTGTGGCGGTTCGACTTTCCCGTTCCGTGCCCCTATAACCGGCGGTTCAACCGGCACCCCCGCGGGGTCGGAGCGACTTCGGCACGGCCCCATCCAACTCCATGGCGCAGAGCATCTACGTTCTCAACGGCCCGAACCTCAATCTTCTCGGCACGCGTGAGCCCGAGACCTACGGCCATGCGACGCTGCAGGACGTCGAGCGGCTCTGCCGCGATCGTGCCAAATCGCTGGGCCTCGCGGTCGAATTCCGCCAGTCGAATCATGAGGGCGAGTTGATCGACTGGATCCACGAGGCCGGGGCCAAGCAGACGGCCGGCATCCTGATCAATCCGGGCGGTCTCACTCACACCTCCATTTCGATCCGCGACGCCATCGCGGCGGTCAAGGTTCCGGTCGTCGAAGTTCACATCAGCAACATTTTCGCGCGCGAGAGTTTTCGCCATGTCTCGCATGTCGCGCCGGTCGCCAAGGCGAGCCTATGCGGCTTCGGCATCGAAGGCTATGCGCTCGCCATCGACGGACTTGCCGCGATGATCGGCGCCCGACGCAAGGATTGACCCGTGGCCGGTGAACGCAAGAACAAGCCGAAATCGGCAGTCGACCAGGACATCATCCGGGAGCTGGCGCGTCTGCTCGACGAGACCGGCCTCACCGAGATCGAGTTCGAGCGCGACGGCCAGCGGGTGCGGGTGGCGCGCCAGGCGCAGATGGTCGCGGCGGCCGCGCCTCGAATTACGGCCAGCGATGTGCCCGCGTCATTCATCACCGATGCGGCGTCACTCGATCCGGCAAAGCATCCCGGCCTCGTGACTTCGCCCATGGTGGGCACCGCCTACATCGGGCCCGAGCCCGGCGCCCGGCCGTTCGTCGAAGTCGGCAGCAAGGTTCAGGCCGGCGAAACTCTGCTGATCATCGAAGCGATGAAGACCATGAACCAGATCCCCGCTCCGCGCGGCGGAACGGTAATTCAGATCCTGATCGAGGACGGCCAGCCGGTCGAATTCGGCGAGCCGCTGATGATCATCGAGTGATGGACGATGGCGCAGACATTACCGCCGTCGTGTCCGGCAAAATGGCCGGGACAAGCCCGGCCGTGACGCCGTTTGCGGTCGACGGTCCGAATGTTTGAAAAAATCCTCATAGCCAACCGCGGCGAGATCGCGCTGCGCGTGCTGCGCGCCTGCAAGGAACTCGGCATCCCGACCGTCGCGGTGCATTCGACCGCGGACGAGGACGCGATGCACGTGCGGCTTGCCGACGAGAGCGTCTGTATCGGCCCGCCGCCGGCGCGCGACAGCTATCTCAACGTCCCGGCGCTGCTGACCGCGTGCGAGATTACCGGCGCCGACGCGGTACATCCCGGCTACGGGTTCCTGTCGGAGAACGCGCGCTTCGCGGAGATTCTCACCGAGCACGGCATCCATTTCATCGGGCCGAAACCCGCGCATATCCGCCTGATGGGCGACAAGATCGAGGCCAAGCGCACCGCCGTGAAGCTCGGCATCCCGGTGGTGCCGGGGTCCGATGGCGGCGTCGGCTCCGACCAGGAAGCGCTGGCGATGGCGCAGGCGATCGGCTTTCCGGTGCTGATCAAGGCCGCGGCCGGCGGCGGCGGCCGCGGCATGAAGATTGCCGAAGCGCCGGAGCGGCTCTCCGAAGCGCTCGCCACCGCACGCGCCGAGGCCAAGGCGGCGTTCGGCGATGATTCCGTCTATCTGGAGAAGTATCTTTCCCGCCCGCGCCACATCGAGATCCAGGTGCTCGGCGACGGCCAGGGGCATGCCATCCATCTCGGCGAGCGCGACTGCTCGCTGCAGCGCCGGCACCAGAAGGTTTGGGAGGAGAGCCCCTCGCCTGCTCTCAACGCGGAGGCACGCCACGCGATCGGAGAGGTCGTCGCGAAGGCGATGTGCGAGCTGAAATATCTCGGCGTCGGCACCGTCGAGTTCCTCTACGAGGACGGCAAGTTCTATTTCATCGAGATGAACACCCGCATCCAGGTCGAGCACCCGGTAACCGAGATGATCACCGACATCGATCTGGTGCTCGAGCAGATCCGGGTCGCAGCCGGCGGCGAACTCGCGCTCACCCAGGACGACGTGACGTTCCACGGTCACGCCATCGAGTGCCGCATCAATGCGGAGAACCCGGTATCGTTTCGGCCCTCGCCCGGCAAGATCGTGCACTATCATCCGCCGGGCGGGCTCGGCGTGCGCGTCGATTCCGCCGTCTATCACGGCTACACTATTCCGCCCTATTACGACTCGCTGGTCGGCAAGCTGATCGTGCACGGCAAGACGCGCGGCGAATGCCTGATGCGGCTCAAGCGTGCGCTCGACGAGTTCGTGGTCGATGGCATCGAGACCACACTGCCGCTGTTTCGCGCGCTGGTGCGCGAAAAGGAAATCATCGACGGCGACTACCACATCCACTGGCTGGAAGAGTTTCTAGGCCGCGGCGGGATGAACTGACGCTTCTGCGGCGATGCAGCATGCCGCCGTCCTTGGCACGCGGGGATCGCTTCGCGCCGCCCAGACCCTATATAGTCTTGATGACGTGAGTTACGCCACGCGAAATCCCGTGGCGATGAAGCCGATGGCTCTTGCGAGGGTCCGATGGCAATCGCGGCACTGCGTCGATACTGGCGTTCGTACGTCTGGCTGCTGCTGGCAGCAGGCGTTGCGGCGGGCTACGCAGGCGTGCTGGACGCACAACCGGCGCAGCCGGCCGCGCCGGCATCGCGCGTCCTCCTCACCGAAGTGAATGGCGTCATTGGCGTCGCCACCGCCCGGCAGATCGCGCGCGCCATCGACAAGGCGCAGACCGAGAAAGCCAGCACGCTGCTCGTGAGGCTCGACACGCCCGGCGGCCTCGTGTCCTCCACCCGTGAGATCATCAAGGCGATGGTCGCCTCTCCGGTGCCGATCATCGTCTACGTCGCGCCGAGCGGCGCGCGCGCGGCGTCTGCCGGCACCTACATCACCTATGCGTCCAATCTCGCCGCGATGGCGCCCGGCACCAATATCGGCGCCGCGACTCCGATCGAGCTGGGCGGGTTGCCGGGCATGCCGCAACAGCCCAAGGACAAGAAGCCCGACACCGAAACGACGGCGCTGCAGCGAAAGTCCATCAACGACATGGTGGCGATGCTGCGCAGCCTTGCGCAGCTGCGCTCCCGCAACGTCGAATGGGCGGAGAAAGCCGTCCGCGATGCCGCCACCTTGACCGCGCCCGAGGCGCTCAAGGAAAACGTCATCGAGATCGTCGCGGGCAGCGTCGACGACCTGTTGGCGCAGGCCGATGGCCGCAAGGTCACGGTGGACAACCGGGAACTGACGTTGGCGACCAAAGGCGCAACGATCGACACCTACGAGCCCGACTGGCGCACCCGCGCGCTGTCGGCAATCGCCGACCCGAACATCGCCTTCCTTCTGCTGATGATCGGGTTCTACGGCATCCTGCTCGAGTTCTGGAATCCTGGCACGTTCGTTCCCGGCGTGGTCGGCGCCATCAGCCTGATCCTGGCGCTGACCGCGCTGTCGGCGCTGCCGGTCCACTATGGCGCGCTCGGGTTGCTGGTACTCGGCATCGCGCTGATGATCGGCGAGGCGCTGACACCGGGCTTCGGCATTCTCGGGCTCGGCGGGCTCGTGGCTTTCATCGTCGGCGGCATCTTCCTGTTCGAGGGCGGCGACACCGACATCGAGATCGCAGTGTCGATGCCGCTGCTCATCGGCTTCGCGCTGACGACCGCCGGGCTCATCTTCGGCATCGTGGGCGCCGCCATGAACGCGCGCAGGCGCCCGCCCGTGACCGGAAGCGAGCAGTTGCTCGGCAGCCGCGGCGAAGTCGTGGAGTGGCACGGATCGACCGGCCAAGTCCGGGTGCTCGGCGAAATCTGGGCGGCGCGCGGCGGGACATCGCTTAAGCCAAAGGATCCGGTGCGCGTGACCGGTCGCGACGGGCTGACCCTGATCGTGGAATCCTAGAGGAGATGCCACATGCTCGATTTCCCAGCCTGGTCCGGGGGATTGATCCCGATCATCCTCCTTATCGTGCTCCTGCTCTACTCGTTCCGCATCCTGCGGGAATACGAGCGCGGCGTGGTGTTCATGCTCGGGCGGCTGTGGAAGGTCAAAGGTCCGGGCCTCATCATCGTCATCCCGTTCGTTCAGCAGATGGTGCGCGTCGATCTGCGCACGCGCCTGCTCGATGTGCCGCCGCAGGACGTGATCTCGCGCGACAACGTGACGGTGCGGGTGAATGCGGTCGTGTACTATCGGGTGATCGATCCGGAAAAGGCGATCATCCAGGTCGAACAGTTCGACGCCGCCACCAGCCAGCTGGCGCAGACCACGCTGCGTTCCGTGCTCGGCCAGCACGATCTCGACTCCATGCTGGCGGAACGCGAGAAGCTCAATTCCGACATCCGGCGCATCCTCGACGAGCAGACCGACGGCTGGGGCATCAAGGTCTCCATCGTCGAGCTCAAGCAGGTCGACCTCAACGAGACCATGGTGCGGGCGATCGCCCGGCAGGCGGAAGCCGAGCGGATGCGGCGCGCCAAGGTGATCGACGCCGAGGGCGAATTGCAGGCCGCCCAGAAACTGGCCGAGGCCGGCGCCATCATGTCGAGCCATACCGAAGCGATGCAGCTTCGCTATCTGACCGCGCTGCAGCACATCGCGGGCGACAAGACCTCGACGCTGGTGTTCCCGGTACCGATGGACCTCATCAAAAAGCTCGGCGCGTGAGGAGACGAGTCCCTGCCCGGTTGGCGTTCCACGCGGAAATTATGGGCTTTTTGCTTGACGAGCGGCCCGCCGGATACAACCATCGGGCGTTCGTTCATGACAATTCGATTGGGAGGCGACGCATGCCCGGGCCGTTGAGTCTGTCCTCGATGACTGCCGCAGCTTGCCTGCTGTTTCCGCTTGCCGCACAGGCGCAGGTCGGCGGCCTGCCGGATACTGCCGCCAAGCCGCTAGTCGAGGGCGTGTGCACCGGCTGTCACCAGACCAATATGATCACCCAGAGCAGCGGCTACTCGCGCGAAGACTGGGGCAAATTGATCGGCACGATGATCGATCTCAAGGGCGTCCCCGATCAGGAAGCGATCATTACCGAATATCTCGTCGAGCACTTTCCGCCGCAGTACAACCGGCGCCCCGCCAAGCTGGTGTCCGGCCCGCACGAGGTCACCTTCAAGGAGTGGGTGACGCCGACGCTCGGGCAGCGCACGCGCGATCCGATCCAGGCCGAAGACGGCTCGATCTGGTGGGTCGGGCAGTTCGCCAACATCCTGGGCCGGCTCGATCCCGGCACCGGCGAGATGAAGGAATGGCAGTTGCCGGCCGGCGCCCTGCCGCACACCGTCGAACTCGATCCCAAGGGGAACCCGTGGTACACCGGCAACAAGAACGGCACGCTCGGCCGGTTCGATGTCGCGACCGGCAAGTTCACCGTCTACAAGATGCCGGACCCGGCTGCGAAGGACCCGCACACGCTGATCTTCAACAAGCAGGGCATCGCTTTCTTCACCCTACAAAACTCCAACATGGTCGGCCGGCTTAATCCCGATACCGGTGAGATCAAGCTCGTCACCTCGCCGGTGCCGAATTCCAAGCCGTACGGCATCAAGGTCGCGGCCGACGGCGCCATCTGGTGGGCCTGCAACGGCGCGCCCTGCTTGTTCCGGATGGAACCGCAGACCATGGAACTCAAGGAGTACAAGCTCCCGCTCGCCGGCACCACGGTGCGGCGCCTCGACATCGCCGAGGACGGCATGGTCTGGTACGTCAACTCCGGCAAGGGCCGCATCGGCCGGGTCGATCCGAACACCGGCCAGGTGAAGGAATGGGATTCGCCGAGCGGCCCGCGCTCGCATCCCTATGCGATCGTCGTGATGAACGGCGCCGTCTGGTACAACGAGTCCGGCGTGCGGCCCGACCCGCTGGTGCGCTTCGACATCGCGACTGAAACGTTCCAGAGCTGGGCGATCCCGTCGGGCGGCATCTATGCGGGTATCTGGCGCCACGGCCGCGCGACCAAGGAGGGCAATCTCCTCCTGCACCAGAGTTCCACCAACCGCATCATCCAGGTGACGCCGAAGCAACGGGCCGCCAGCCGGTAGATCGCTCCATCCCCGTTCGTTCCCGCGCGGGCGGGAAGCTAGGGCTGCACTCTCGGTAGCTTTGACCTGGGTCCCAGCTTCCGCGGGGACGAACGGAGAGAGACAATCTTCGCTTCATTCCAACGGACGTCGCCGTCGGGCGGAGCGAGCGCCGCGACGGCGGCGTTCTGGAGACGCTTGTCGACAAGCGGTCAGCGTTCGGAGACCAAACGGGAGAGCAACGAGCCGACGTTGAACGGGTCATATGGCTTGGGCACGAACAGGGAGCCCGCGACCCGCTGGAGCCGATCGAATGCCGACAGCCGTCCGGAGGTATAGACCACGGGCAGATCGGGGCGCAGCTCTCTGGCGCGCTGCGCCAGTGCGTCCCCGTCCATGGTGCCGTTGAGATTGAGATCGGTGAACAGCACGTCGACCGACGAGTCGGAACTCAGACATGCCAGGGCATCGCCAGCGTTGTCGACGACGCGGACGGCGAAACCCTGTTCGGTCAGCGCTTCGCTGACAATGTCGCTGACCAGTGGCTCGTCCTCGACAACGAGCACGCGTGCAGATCGATCAATGGAACCCCCGTCCAACATTGACGCCTCTCCTTTTTCTTCCGCCGCACACACCCCCTGCATGCGGTGGGGCAACGCCCGAACCCGCAGATGGTTTGGCGAATTGCGAAAATTTGACCGGTTTGTGACTAAGAAGTGGTGAAAGGTCGCACCGGCGGTCACGGAACCGATCACGGAAGTCGTGGCAG
>JBFXEX010000038.1:0-47122 GCA_050179645.1 Xanthobacteraceae bacterium
TCCACGACCTGCTGAGTCGGCAGGAACAGGAGGCCGTTCTTCCGAAAAAACGGTCCTCCCCCCCCCGAATGGAACAGGTCCTTCTGGCCGGACAGCTTCTCGACCAGCGCGGCGGCGGCCTGGGTGGCCTGTTCCGAGCTTGGCGCGTCGATCACCGCCAGAATGGTTTCTTCCTTAATCGGGAATGACTTATAGAAGGCCGCTTCGCGCTGCCGCCACGGCAGATCCTGGGAAATCAGCTTGTTGACATCGGCGTCGATGGCGAAATGACTGTAGGCGAAGAGCCCCGCAACCACGCCAGAAAGTACCGCCAGAACAATGACTTGCACAGCGTAACGGGTGCAGGCATCGACCGTGGTGACGATTGCCTTCTTCAGCATGCCGTGTCCTGGGAGTTAAGCCGCGCGCCGGTCGGGCTGAGGCGGGCGGATGGGGCGGGGTTGAGGCGGAATATCAGGCAATTCAGTGCATTGACAACGACTAAGAGATGGAACCGGCCGGACCTGCGGCAGTTAAGCCACGATCGCCGGCGCCTGTCGCTCTCGGGCAGAAGTAGGTGTTCCCCCTGCGAGACAATTTCTTTACTGTCACACCTGCATCGTTTGGGGGGAAAATCCAGACCATGACTTCACCGACCCCGTTGCTGGACACCATCAAGGGTCCGGAAGACCTTCGTCGCCTGCCCGAGGAATCGCTCCGGCAGGTCGCGGATGAACTGCGCGCCGAAACCATCAACGCGGTTGCGGTCACCGGCGGGCACCTGGGGGCAGGGCTTGGCGTCGTCGAACTGACCGTGGCGCTGCACTATGTGTTCGACACGCCCGGCGACCGTCTGGTGTGGGATGTGGGGCATCAGGCCTATCCCCACAAGATACTCACCAACCGTCGCGACCGCATCCGAACCCTGCGCCAGGGCGGCGGGTTGTCCGGGTTTACCAAACGCGCGGAGAGCGAATTCGATCCCTTCGGCGCGGCGCATTCCTCGACCTCGATTTCCGCCGGCCTCGGCATGGCGGTGGCCCGCGACCTGACCGGGCGCAACCACAACGTCATTGCGGTCATCGGCGACGGCGCGATGTCGGCCGGCATGGCCTACGAGGCAATGAACAATGCGGGCGCGATGGATTCGCGCCTAATCGTCATCCTCAACGACAACAACATGTCGATTGCGCCGCCGGTCGGCGCCCTCTCGGCCTATTTGGCGCGGCTGGTGTCGGGCCAGACCTACCAGTCGGTCCGCCACTCGGTGCATCAGTTGGCGACGCATCTGCCGCCGTTCCTGGAGCAGCGCGCCAAGGCGATGGAGGAATATGCCCGCGGCCTAGTGACCGGCGGAACATTGTTCGAGGAGCTCGGGTTCTTCTATGTCGGCCCGATCGACGGCCATAACATGGAGCACCTGATCCCGGTTCTGAAGAACGTTCGCGACAGCGAGACCGGCCCGATCCTGGTGCATGTGGTCACCGAGAAGGGCAAGGGCTACGCGCCGGCGGAAGCCTCCGACGACCGATATCACGGCGTGGTCAAATTCGACGTCGCCACCGGCAAGCAGGCCAAGGCCAAATCCAACGCCCCCTCTTACACCAAGGTGTTCGGCGAGAGCCTGATCAAGGAAGCCGCCAAGGACCCGCGCATCGTGGGGATCACCGCCGCGATGCCGTCCGGCACCGGCATCGACCTGTTCGGCAAGGTGTTTCCCGACCGCACCTTCGATGTCGGCATCGCCGAGCAGCACGCCGTGACCTTCGCGGCCGGGCTTGCCACCGAGGGTTACAAGCCGTTCTGCGCGATCTATTCGACCTTCCTGCAGCGCGCCTACGACCAGATCGTCCACGACGTGGCGATCCAGCGCCTGCCGGTGCGGTTCGTGCTCGACCGCGCCGGCTTGGTCGGCGCCGACGGTCCGACGCACGCCGGCTCCTTCGACCTCGCCTATCTCGGCTGCCTGCCGGGCTTCGTGCTGATGGCGGCGGCGGACGAAGCCGATCTGGTGCACATGGTGGCGACCCAGGTGGCGATCGACGACACCCCGTCTGCGTTGCGTTATCCGCGCGGCGACGGCGTCGGTGTCGAGATGCCGGAGTTCGGCGTGCCGCTCGAGATCGGCAAGGGCCGGATTGTGCGCGAGGGAACGTCGGTTGCGCTGCTCTCGCTCGGCACCCGGCTGGCCGAATGCCTGAAGGCCGCCGAGGCGCTGGCCGCGCATGGCCTCTCCGCCACTGTGGCCGACGCCCGCTTCGCCAAGCCGCTCGACACCGAGTTGCTGCTGCGGCTCGCTCGCGAGCACGAAGTGTTGATCACCATCGAGGAAGGCTCCACCGGCGGGTTCGCCGCGCAGGTGCTGCAGGCGCTGGCCGAGCACGGCGTGCTCGATCGCGGGCTGAAAGTGCGGGCGATGGTATTGCCCGACCAGTTCATCGACCAGGATAGTCCGGTGGCGATGTACGCCAAGGCTGGCCTTGACGCCAACGCCATTGCGGCCAAGGTGTTCGAGACGCTCGGCCGGAACATTCGGGTGGAGAAAATCCAGGGTACTCGTCTCTAGGGTCGGCTTGACGCCACCGGGCAAGTCGCACAGAAGGACGGGACGAGGACACCGCAAATCATGGATTTTCCGTTCCACAAGGAACTCCGCATCGGCGCCTATCTGCTCAAGCAGAAGCTGATGGGCCGCACGCGCTATCCGCTGGTTCTGATGCTGGAGCCGTTGTTCCGCTGCAATCTGGCCTGCGTCGGCTGCGGCAAGATCGACTATCCGGCGCCGATCCTGAACCGCCGGCTGTCGGTCCAGGAGTGCCTCGACGCGGTCGACGAATGCGGTGCGCCGATGGTGGCGATCCCCGGCGGCGAGCCGCTGATCCACAAGGAGATCGGCGAGATCGTCAAGGGCATCGTGGCCCGCAAGAAATTCGTCTCGCTGTGCACCAACGCGCTGCTGCTGGAGAAGAAGCTGGACCTGTTCGAGCCGTCGCCGTTCCTGTTCTTCTCGGTCCACCTCGACGGCATCAAGAAGCATCACGACAAGTCGGTGTGCATGGAGGGCGGGTTCGAGAAGGCCATCGCCGGCATCAAGGCCGCCAAGGCCAGGGGCTTCACCGTCAACGTCAACGCCACGATCTTCGACGGTCATCCGGCCGAGGACATCGCTGCGTTCCTGGACCTTACCGAGCAGCTGGGCGTCGGCGTCTCGATTTCGCCCGGCTATGCCTATGAGCGCGCTCCCGACCAGGAGCACTTCCTGAGCCGCCGCAAGACCAAGGAGCTGTTCCGCAAGGTCTTCGCCATGGGCAAGGGCAAGAAGTGGAAGTTCATCCACTCCGGCCTGTTCCTCGATTTCCTCGCCGGCAACCAGACCTATCACTGCACGCCGTGGGGCATGCCGACCCGCAATATCTTCGGCTGGCAGAAGCCGTGCTATCTCCTTGGCGAAGGCTACGCCAAGACCTTCACCGAACTGATGGAGACCACGGACTGGGACTCCTACGGCACCGGTCAATACGAAAAGTGCGCGAACTGCATGGCACATTGCGGCTATGAGCCAACGGCCGCGACCGCGACGCTGGCCCAGCCGCTGCAGGCCCTCAAGGTCGCGCTGTTCGGCGTCAAGACCGCGGGTGAGATGGCCCCGGAGATCCCGCTCGATCAGCAGCGGCCGGCCGAATACAACTTCTCGCGCCACGTCGAGAAGGAGATGGCGGCGATCCACGCCAAGGCTCCCGCCAACCGCAATGCGCCGCCGATGGAAGCCGCCGAGTAGCGGCTGGCGGTTTGACGCCCGCCGGGTTGCGGGCCGGCCTGTGGCCAAAACGACACGCCTCGACCACTCGTTCAATATCTAACCGATTGCGCTGAATTCGTTTGAACCTCTGGTGATCCGTTCCGACTAACCTGATCGGGAGGGCATTCATCATGGAAGACCAACGTACTGCTCGGCTGTTTGGACTGGCGCTCGGCATTCTGTTCAGCGCCTGCCTGGTTCTGAACGCCTTCGCATTCTGACGCATCGTCCCGGAACGCCAAGGCTTTCCGGGAGATTGCGCTTGCGGGCCTGCTCGACCGGCTGAGCCGGCCGCGCGCCGCGAATGCAAGGCCGCAGGCTGATCTCCCGATTTCGGTTGCCCCACCGCCGTGCGGCTGGCCGCTTCATTCAGGCGCCGAATCGCCGGTCGAATCGCGCCGTTGCGCTGGCGCAACAGATCAAGCCAAAGTCGCTCCGATCTCCCCTGGAAATATTCTGCTTTACGCCGGAAGCCGCTAGTCTTGGCAGGTCAGTTCAATGCCAATGACAAGGGGCGTGTCGTGTTTGGCGTAGTTGGCGTGCTGTTGGCGAGTGCAGCCTTCGCGTTTCTGTTCGCGTATCTCTGCACCACGTTTCTGTTGACGCAGTTCAAGGTGCACCGCCGCATGCTGGTCGGGCAGAAGAGCCTGCTGATCATCATCGGCTCGAACGTGGTCAGCCTCGTGCTGTTGTGGTTCGTCGGCTTTGCGCTGCTCTCGGCAGGCGGCCACGGTCATCTCGAAATCCCGGCGGCTTTCATCGCGGTCAGCGCACAGTCGATCTGGCTGATGCGGCATCTGCTGCTCTACCGCCGCGATCACCTGCGCCTGCGCTACGAGCCCTACGAACCCGACATCGAGGCGGACAGCCTCACGCGGTCGTAGGCGCGATCGCATGGGCCGGGGTCGTCCGACCCCTCCCCTTGTGGGGAGGGTGAAAGCAAGCACCGCCAGGCTACACGAATTGCACGGCGATGCCGCCGAGTTCGCCGAAATCGGCGTGCAGCGTGTCGCCCTTGCCGGCGAACACCACGCGGGTAAATGAGCCGGCGAGCACCAAGTGGCCGGGCTCCAGCGCGACGCCGTGGGAGCCGAGCTTGTTGGCCAGCCAGGCGACGCCGAGCGCCGGGTGGCCGAGAACACCGGCGGCGACACCGGTCTCCTCGATCTCGGAATTCTTGTACATGATGCCGCCGACCCAGCGCAGGTCGACGTCCATCGGTCCGACCGGACGGCCGCCGACCACGATGCCGGCGGCAGCGCCGTTGTCGGCGACGGTATCGAAGATCTTGCGCTGATCCTGCAATCGCGCATCGACGATCTCGATCGCCGGCACGACGTATTCGGTGGCGCGCAAGACGTCGGTCAGCCCCACGCCCGGCCCCTTGAGCCGCGTGCCGAGCACGAAGGCAAGCTCGATCTCGACCCGCGGACGGCAGAAATTGGCGTGCGGGATCTTGGCGCCGTCCGGAATCATCATGTCGTCGAGCAGGTGGCCGTAGTCCGGCTCGTCGATCATCGAGGAGCGCTGCATCGCCTTGGAGGTGAGGCCGACCTTGTGGCCGATCAGCTTGGCGCCGGCCGCGATCTTGCGGTTCGCCACCTCGGTCGAAATGGCGTAGCTGTCCTCGATCTCGATATTGGGCCAGGTGGTGGAAAGCTGGACCGCCTGTTTGCGCTCCTTCTCGGCCGCTAGCAGGATATCGGCGGCCTTCTTGCGATCGGCATCGGACAGCATCGGTGGGTCCCTCCCCGCTTGGCTGATTTAGCGCCGGACTATCGTCGATTGCGCGCCGCGCCTCAATCACTTTGCGGTCCGCATTGCCAGCGCGGTGGCGCCCTGCCAAGTTAGCCGCTGAGTTCCAGACGTCGTGATCGGGCTAGTCCCGGCCATCCACGTCTTGTTGCAAGAAGGTCGTGAATGCCCGGCCTTCGCCGGGCATGACGATGGAGAGAGCGCCGACCACGAATGAATTCAGAGGCGGACGTCATCATCATCGGCGGCGGCATCGGCGGACTGACGCTGGCGCTCGGCCTGCATGCCGCAGGCGCCGCGCGGCGCATCCGAATCTACGAGGCGGCGCCGGAAATCCACGCGCTCGGCGTCGGAATCAATCTCGGACCGCACGCGATCAAGGAGTTGAGCGCGCTGGGGTTGCAGGACGCACTCGTCGCAGTCTCCTGCCAGCCGCAGGACTACGCGTTCTTCACCCGCCACGGCCAGCTCGTCTACCGCGAGCCGTGGGGGATGGCCGCCGGGCACCAGTGGCCGCATATTTCGATCCACCGCGCCGACCTGCATCAGGTGCTGCTCGACGCTACGATCGCCCGCCTCGGTGCCGGAAGCTATGTCACCGGCCACCGCTGCACCGGCATCGAGCAGGGTGACAGCGAGGTCACCGCGCACTTCTCGGCGAGCGACGGCAGTGCGCTGCCCCCGCAGCGCGGCGACGTGCTGATCGCCTGCGACGGCGTGCACTCGGTCGCGCGCGCGCAGTTCTATCCGGACGAGGGCCCGTTCATCTATCGCGGCACGAACCTGTGGCGCGGCGTCACCCGGATGGCGCCGTTCCTTACCGGGCGCAGCATCGCGCGCATCGGCGCGCGGCATTCGACGCTGATCATGTATCCGATCCGCAACAACATTGACGCGACGGGCAATCAGCTCGTCAACTGGGTAGCGGAGATCGAACGCGACGTCGCGGTGCCGGTCGACTGGAACAAGCCCGGGCGGCTCGAGGACTTCCTGCCGGTCTACCAGGACTGGGTGTTCGACTGGCTCGACGTGCCCAAAATGATGCGCAACGCCGACGCCATTCTGTCCTACCCGATGGTCGATCGCGATCCGCTTCCAGCCTGGACCTTCGGCCGCGTGACGCTGCTCGGCGATGCCGCCCATCCGATGTATCCGCAGGGCGGCAACGGCGGCGCGCAGGCGATCATCGACGCCGCAACGCTGGCGCGACTCCTCAAGAGCGAAAGCGATCCGCAGGCCGCCTTGAAGGCTTACGAAGCGGCGCGGCTTCCCGCCACCGGCCGGATCGTGCTGCAGAACCGCACCGCGCCGCCGAACGTCATCGTCGACACCGTCGAGCAGCGCACCGGCGACCGCCGCTTCGAGCGGCTGGAAGACGTCATCAGCCAGGATGAATTGCGGGCGATCTTCGAGCGCTACCAGAAGGTCGCCGGCTATCATGTTCAACAAGTCGGACGCGCACAGGGGTAAGACTGATGGCCGATACGATTACTTCACTGAAACTGACCTTGGAGGGCGCCATGCGGCTGTTGCAGGCCGGCATCGCCAAGGCCAAGGAGATGAACGTGCCGGAATGCATCTCCGTGGTCGACACCGGCGGGCACCTCCTGGCCTTCGCCCGGATGGATGGCGCCTTCACCCAGTCGATGGACACCTCGCTGATGAAGGCGATGACGGCCGCGTCCTACGGCGTCCCGACCGGCGACATCGGTGCCGGCATCGACATCAAGCTTGCGATCGCAACGCAAGGCAAGCGCATCAACCTGCCGGGCGGGCTGCCGGTGATCGTCGACGGGCATGTCATCGGCGGCATCGGCGTCGGCTCGGGCACCGGCGAGGAGGACCGTCAGGTCGCCAACGCGGCGCTCGCCGCCTTTCCTGGCGCGAAGACTTTCTAGCCCTACTGCGTCAGGATGCAGAAACCCAGGTGGTGATGGATTCCGGCCTCAGCCCTTCCTCCGGCCGGCAATGACCGAGCGCATTGCCGGTCGGTACGAGCAGCTTAAAACGAGATGGCGAGGAAGCCCGCGTAGCAGAAGGACGCGATCAGGCCAATCCAAGCCGGCCCTTCGAGTCGCTGAGCGATCACTTCAAGACGCTCGGCGAAAGACGGACGCGCGCTGGAATCAACGAATGTCTCGTGCATCGGAAATCCCCCGATCTGCGACAGCCACAATCCCCATTGCGAAACCGCTGCCGACTTAACCCGAATGGCGAAGTGTTAACAGAAACAAGGCGGAAAGTTGGCGGCGATCGGTAGAAGTACGGCGTACCTGCAACGCAACAGTTGAGGCCTGGATTGAGAAGCCCCGGCCCTTTGCGCTTGGCCGGGGCTCCCCGTCCTACAGTCGGAATCGAAGTCCCCATCCGACTGCATCCCCCCACAAACCCGTGAGGCTCGGCGACCTCTCGTTCGAACACGGCAAGTTAAACAGGAGATCGCGTGCCGATCAGTCTGCATCTCCGATCGGCAACATCCAAGCATCGATTAAAATCAGACTTAAACTTTAATGAACGCGTTAGCCTTGATGGCCGATCCGTGACACGGCGGGATCAATCGAGCTTCAACGCTCGCTCGACCTGTGCGAGCAGCGGCGCAACGTCATAACCGAGGTAATACGTCGCGCCGACCCGCACCGGGTCGCCCGCGTAGTAGCGCTCGTACTGCAGCATGCGCTGGCCGAACTGGGTGCCGGTCGCGTCCCAGGCCAGCTTGAACATGCGGATGCGCCGTTCGGCATCGACGCCGGCGCCGCGATAATAGCGCGCGATGTCGGGCGCGATCTCGGAGCGCATGTCCGCTTCGGTCGGGCTGAGAAGCAGGCCGCCGGCGCCGAGCACCTGCGTCACCTGCACCATGCGCTCGTACCACTTGGGCAGGTGGTAGCGCAGCGCCTGCAGCGGCGCGTAGGCCGGGCGGATCGCGCCGCGCCCGGTCGGTTCGGCCTTGAGTTCGGCCGCGAGAATCCCGGCCTCGATCAGTTCGAGATAGCCGAGCAACTCGCCGAGTTGCTCCTGCACATGCAGGAACACGTCGGACTTTACCGTCCGCGTCATCGCCACCGCGATGGCGGTGAGAAACCGGGTCTTGGCGAGGCCGCGGATCGCGGTCTGGTGGCCGGTGTGATTGCGCACGCTCGCCTGCGCGAACAGCGCATTGCCCATCTTGACGTCGCCGTAGAGGAAGACGCGCTCCCACGGGATCAACACGTCGTCGAACACGCAGACCGCATCGGGCTCCTCGAAGCGGGCGCCGAGCGGATGGTCCCACACGCTCTGGGTGCCGCTGTCGAACGGCTCGCGGCAGATGAAGCGCAGCCCCGGCGTCGCGCACGGGATGCCGAAGGCGAGCACATAGCGCTCCTCGCCGTCGCGCAGGCCGGGCTGCGGATAGACCAGGAGCTCGTCGGCGGTCGGCCCGTGGGTGGCGAGCATCTTGGCCCCGCGCACGATCAGCCCGTCCTTGGTTTCCTCGACCACGCCGAGATGCGCAAATTCGCCCTCCTGCTCGTGCGAGCCCCTGGAGCGGTCGGTCTGCGGGTTGACGATGGCGTGGGTCAGGAACAGGTCGCGGTCGCGGCAAGTGCGGTAGTAGTTGCGCACATTGTCGGCGAAGCGCTCGCCGCGCTGGCCGAAGAAATCGGCGCCCTCCGCGAACGTCATCAGCACGGTGTTGAGGTAGTCGGGCGAACGGCCGACCAGCCCGAAAGTGGCGTCGGCCCAGACCTTCATGCTCTCGCGGCGCTTGACCAGGTCGGCGTGGCTCGCGGGCGTGAGGAACGAACTTCCGGCCAGTTCGCCGGTGTCCTCGCAGGTATAGGTCATCACCTCGCGATGCTCGGGCGCGATCTGCAGGTCGTAAAGCTGCGCGATAGACTGCACCGGCCGCACGAACACCGGGTCCGTCGTGACATCTCCGACGCGGCGGCCCTCGACCCAAATCTCCCGCGGGCTTTGCCGCAGGCCCTCGATAAACTCAGCTCCGTTCCGCACCGCCATGCCGCACTCCCGATCCGCCGCCGTGACGGTGCTGTGGCGCGGTTTCTGGCGCGATGCAACCGGCAAGCTCGCGTCATGCGCGCGGCCGTCCATCGCATGAGCGATACCGTCGCAGGCGCTGGCATATCGCTTGCTTGAACAGCGGGTCTATGCGGAAATCGCCTGCCCCACCGCCGCGAAAGGACCGTTATGAAGAAGCTACTGGTTGCCCTTGCGTATGCTGCCGCCGTGCTGTCTGCCGGCGGCGCGTCGGCGCAAACCTATCCGTCGCGTCCGATCACCTTGATCGCGCCGTTCCCGGCCGGCGGGCCATTGGACACGATCGCCCGCATTCTGGCAGAGCCGATGCGCGCTTCGCTCGGCCAGCCGGTCGTGGTCGAGAACGTCCCCGGCGCTGGCGGCAATCTGGGCACCGCGCGCCTCGCCCGCGCCGCGCCGGACGGTTACACGATCGGCATCGGGCAGTGGAGCACGCACGTCGTCAACCCGATCACCTACAAACTGCCCTACCACGTCCTCAACGATTTCGAGCCGATCGCGCTGCTCACCAACACGCCGCAGCTGATCATCGCGCGCAAGGACTTCCCGGCGAAAGACGCCAAGGAGCTGATCGCCTGGCTCAAGGCCAATCCCGGCAAGGCCACCGCCGCCACCGTCGGCGCTGCCGGAGGCGCGCAGGTGTCGTCGATCTATTTTGCCGACAAGGTCGGCACCAAGTTGCAATTCGTGCCGTTCAAAGGCGGCGGGCCGGCGGTGCATGAGATGGTCGCCGGCCGCATCGACCTCATGCTCGACCAGGGCGCAAATGCGCTCGGCCACGTGCGCGGCGGGTCGATCAAGGCCTACGCGGTGATGGCCAAAGACCGCTGGACGGCGCTTCCCGACGTTCCGACGCTCGACGAAGTCGGCGCCACTGGACTTCACGTTGCCTACTGGCACGCGATGTGGGCGCCCAAAGGCACGCCGAAGGAGATTATCGCGAAGCTCAACGCCGCGGTCGTGCAGGCGCTGGCCGATCCCAAGGTCCAGCAGCGACTCGCCGGTGTGGGCCAGGACATCTTCCCGCGCGCGCAGCAGACGCCCGAGGCGCTCGCCGCTCACCACAAGGCCGAGACCGACAGGTGGTGGCCGATCGTCAAGGCCACCGGCCTCAAGGCGGAGTAGCACGAACGCTCGAAGCCGCAAGTAATCGGCGATGCTGGGCCCTCTCCATTCCGGGAGAGGGCAAGGTGATTAGGCGTCGAGCACTATCGATACGCTCCAGCCACACTTCGTGGCGACCCCGGCGTGCTCGTCCCCAGTATCATCAGGGACTGATTCAAGGGAGTTCCTCGACGGGCAGCCATTGGCGCTGCAAGGAACGACTGGATGCATCTGACGTTGTGCCCTCACATGGAGGCACGACAGATGAGCGACCCGTACATCTCTCCTTCGGGCACGAATCCACCTCGGCATGTTCGCAGGCAGAGTCCCGCTCGGTTGACACTCGTAGCAGTCGCGATTGCTTTGCTCCTCGGCGTTGGCCTTTGGGAGTTCAACAATCGCCAGGACCGCTCGGCAAGCGATGAAACTTCCACAGTCGGCCAAAGCGAACGCGCGCCCCTCCCGGCAAAGCCAAGCGGTATGCCTCGGCCCGACGCGCGCTAAGACGATCCGGCAGTTCCCGAGATGCGCATGGAACGATGTCTCCCATCTCTAGTTGGGTGCTCGAACGGAGGAGGCATCATGCGCACATCCGACAACGCGTTGGGAACCGCCGCTATGGGGATGCTGACCGTGCTGGCGTTCGCCGCCGTCATCGCCTTCGCATGGGGCGGCGTGATCGCTCCCTACAGCGCGAGAGCGCTTGTTCTCGGCGGGCCGCCGGAACTCGTAGGCCATCCAATACCTCGCAACTAGACCACGGGTCCGATTCCAACACGGGAGAATCGGCACACCGACTTTAATTGAGACTCGTTCTGTGTTGAGTGAACAGGAACCAGCTCAATGGCATGTGCGTTCGTGTGCCAGTGTGGTCCTGTCCCCCGATCCCCCCGTATGGACCACCGAAACTTGGCCCCGCCGGTCGGCGGGGTTTTTCTTTGGCAGGTAGGCGGCGCGCGCCGGACCTATCCCTGTGTAGGCCCTGGGCTTGCTGCGTGTTCCTCGCCGAGCGGAACGAAAATCGACGACGACCGCTTAGCGTGTTCGCCTGACGCGAGCGGTCTATGCCCCCCTAAGCGTTGGGTGGACGCCTCGACCTGCCAAACCTTGTTGGGGCGTCCTCTCTCTACCTCGTTGCGCGAAGTAGCCTGTTGCGGCCCGCGTTGCATGCCCGCGAATGGAACTTGCGACAGGCGCCGTGAGTTAGATGCTCGCCGCGGCTCGCCCAACGTCCGATCGCTCGGGCGCTCGACCGTGAGATCAACCGGACCTCCTCATGCCACGCGCCTTTTGGAAAGGGTACCTGCGTCTCTCGCTCGTAACCTGTCCGATCCAGCTTTTCCCCGCCATCTCGCAGGCTGGCCGGACGCATTTCCATCAGATCAATGCAAAAACCGGCCATCGGCTGCGGCAGCAGATGGTGGACGAGGTCACCGGCGAGCCGGTCGACACCGAACACAAAGGCAGGGGCTACGAACTCAGCAAGGGCCGTTATGTGCCCATCGACGAGGACGAGCTCAAGGCCGTTCGGGTCGAAAGCACTCGAACGATCGACATCGAAGGCTTCGTTCCGCAAAGCGACATCGACAAGCGCTACCTCGACCGGCCGTACTACGTTGCGCCGCGTGACAAGATGGGCGCGGAGGCGTTCGCGGTGATCCGCGAGGCAATGCGCGACAAGGAGCGCGTGGCGCTCGCCAAAATCGTGATCGCTCACCGCGAGCACATCATCGCGCTCGAGCCGCTCGACAAGGGAATATTAGGCACCACGCTGCGTTACGAGCACGAGGTACGTGACGAGGATGAGTATTTCTCCGGCCTGACCTGGCCGCGCGTCAACAAGGAGATGATCGACCTCGCGTCGCACATCCTGGAGACCAAGGAGGCCAAATTCGATCCTCGCAAGTTCAAGGACGACTACGAGACGGCGCTGCGGAAGCTCGTCCGCCGCAAAGCCAAGGGCAAGACCATCGAGGCGCCCGAGGAAGCCGAGAAGCCGGACAATGTGATCGATCTCGCCGAGGCGCTGCGGCGGAGCTTGGCGTCGCAGCGCCGTCCCACACGCCGTAAATCGCCCGCGAAGAAATCACGCCGGACGCGCAAGGCCGCCTGACACATCACCGGAAGGAGCCGGTCGGGGTCAGACGGAACGCACCCCGCCCTGCCGGGTTCTAGCGTTCGGACGATTGGAGCAAGCCATGACGAAGAGCAGCAACGCCGAGGTCGCGACATCCGATGCATTTCGGCAGGAGGCGGAAACAGTTGCACGCGCGCAGCGCGCCATCCAGCGGAACATCGACAAATCTGATGAAGCGGGCGGCACCAGGAATAGCAAGCCCAAGGCCATGCAGGCCGGCGCGCGCACCTATCCGGTCCCGCCGCTGCCAGAGCAGCACCTCGACAAGCCGGGCGAAGAGGCAGAACTCGATCTTCGGCCGATGTACGACGCCCCGCACTACAAAGGGTCGGATAAGCTCAAGGACATGGTCGCGCTCATCACCGGCGGCGATTCAGGCATCGGCCGCTCGGTTGCGGTCCTGTTCGCGCGCGAAGGGGCCGATGTCGCGGTAGCCTACTTGAGCGAACATGACGATGCCGCCGAAACCAAGCGCGCGGTGGAGAACGAGGGCGGCCACTGCATTCTGCTGTCGGGGGACGTCGCCAATCCGGAATTCTGCAAAGAAGCCGTGGCGGCGACCGTCGAGAAGTTCGGCCGGCTGGATGTCCTGGTGAACAACGCCGCTTTTCAGGAGCATGTGAACAAGTTCGAGGACCTGAGCGCGGAGCACTTCGACCGCACCCTCAAGACCAACCTCTATGGCTATTTTCACATGGCCAAGGCGGCTGTGCCGGAGATGAAGAACGGCGGGTCGATCATCATGACCGGCTCGGTGACCGGGCTCCTCGGCAACAAGCACCTGCTCGACTATTCGTTGACCAAGGGCGGCATCCACGCATTCACCCGTTCGCTGGCGACGCATCTGGTCGAGCGCGGCATCCGGGTGAACGCCGTTGCGCCCGGGCCGGTGTGGACGCCGCTCAATCCCGCCGACAAGAATGCGGAGCGCGTCGCCAAGTTCGGCGGCGAAACGCCGATGCGCCGCCCCGCGCAGCCCGAAGAGATCGCGCCGGCGTTCGTTTTCCTCGCGGCGCCAAGCTGCTCGAGCTACATCACGGGCGAAATCCTGCCGATCATCGGCGGCTATTCGGGAGGCTGAGCCGCCCCATCGTTGCCGCCGCACAGCAGGCTTCCGAATTTTCGTTTCGTCGAAACCCTGACGCCGAGTTTTCGTTATCGGCTGTCGAGATGGAGGTATCATGACAGAGCAATCAGCCGTGGCCCCAACGATTGCGGCGCACGGTGCAACTGTGCTGCCGGCCGTCGAAGTCGACAGCTATAACATCGAGGCTCGCGACGACGAGGGGTTTGTCGGCGACCGCGCCAGCAAAGGCGCCTTCCGCGCCATCCTGGATAACTGGCGCAAGCTCGCCCGCAAAGACGGCGAAGATCCGCTCGGAGCCGAAGACAGCGAGGAACTGAGCAAGCAGCAGCTCGATGACGCGCTGACCGGCGACGACATCGAGGCGGCGGGCCTCGTGCATACCGCGATCGAGGAATTCGCTCAGGAATTTGCGCTGGTGATCCGGCGATATTTGAAGGCGAAGGCCTGGCAGAAGACCGAGCGCGTGGTGATCGGCGGCGGCTTCCGGGCAAGCCGCGTCGGCGAGATGGCGATCGGCCGGACCGGCCTAATCCTGAAGGCCGACAAGATTGACATCGATCTCGTCCCGGTGCGGCGCGATCCCGACGAGGCCGGACTGATCGGATCGCTCTTTCTTGCGCCGTCTTGGATCTTCAAAGGTCACGGCGCCATCCTGGCAGTCGATATTGGCGGCACGAACATCCGCGCCGGCGTGGTTGAAACCAACCTCAAGCGTGCCGCTGACCTGTCGAAGGCCGGGGTGTGGAAAATGGAGCTGTGGAAGCACGCCGATGAGGAAAAGCTGTCGCGCGGCGCGGCGATCGAGCGGCTCATCAAGATGCTCGACAAGCTCGCCGCCCGCGCCGAGAAAGAAGGTCTCAAGCTTGCACCATTCATCGGGATCGGCTGCCCCGGCCTCATCCGGGAGGATGGCTCGATCGACCGTGGCGTTCAGAACCTGCCGGGCAACTGGGCGAGCAAGTCGTTCAGCCTGCCGGCCGCGCTCCTCGAGGGGCTGCCGAAGATCGGCGGTGAGGAAACCTCCATCCTGCTGCACAACGATGCCGTGGTGCAGGGCTTGAGCGAAGTGCCGTTCATGCAGGACGTCAAGCGTTGGGGCGTGCTGACAATCGGCACCGGGCTCGGCAACGCGCGGTTCACCAATCGCGAGCGGGATTAGGACCGGCGCGCACGCCAAGTCAAACGAACGCTGCAGAGCGAGTTCCACGGCGCGTTTGTCGCGCCTTGTTCGGAACAAGTCCGAGCACTCCGCAGTTTTCCTGCGGGGGTCATGCAACAACGCCAGCGACAGGAGAGCCGCCATGGGCTTCTTTTCCAAGGACATCAAATCGATCGACGATCTGTTCGTGCATACGCTGCGCGACATTTACTACGCGGAGAACCAGATCCTGAAGTACTACGCGGAGAACCAGATCCTGAAGGCGCTTCCGGACATGATTCAGAAGGCCAACGACCCGCAGCTGCGGCAGGGCTTTCAGGCGCATCTCGGTGAAACCAAGAACCAGGTCGCGCGGCTGGAGCAGGTGTTCCGGCAGCATGGCCATGAGCCGTCGGGCGTGAACTGCCCGGCGATCGACGGCATCATCGAAGAAGCCAACGACGTCGCGGGCGAAATTGACGACAAGACTGTGCTCGATGCCGCTCTTATCGCAGCCGCTCAAGCGGTCGAGCACTATGAGATCACCCGCTATGGCAGCCTGATCGCCTGGGCCAAGCAGCTTGGCCGCGAGGATTGTGCCGCGCTGCTGCAGCAGAACCTCGACGAGGAGAAAGCCGCCGACAAGAAGCTGACTGCGCTCGCCGAAAGCCGGATAAACCGCCGCGCAGCCTAAGCTTACATATTACTTCAATTGGCGGGGGCGGGACCATGATGTCGCGCCCCCGGTGGCGTTTGTTGCAGTGCGGCGGAACAAATCCGGCGCCTTCCGGGTTGGCAACACATCATCTCACCAGGCAAGGCAGTGACGTCATGCGGGAAGCTCTTACCCTTGATCCTTTCGACCGCCGGGATACCACGAGCGCGGAAGTCATGAGCGCAGCATTCGAAGCAGCCTGGTCGTTGATGGGAACTTCCAGGGGCCGGCTCACGCCGAAGCAAGCTTGCGACGCGCGGGTGCGGCTTGCCCGCCTCATCCTGGAAAGGGTGGAACAGGGCGAGCGCGATGCTCTGCGCCTCGGGCGCTGGGCGATGGCTTCGCTCAATGCCAACCCCACCTCCGCGAGGCACTATCTTTAGTCCGTCCCGCTTTAGTCCGTTGCCATGTTTCGAGCGGGAGTGGCGTGTTGCTCCATTCTTACTTTTGTTTTCGCCCCGGGTAGTTCGATTGTTTGAGCAGCTTGGCAAGGTGCGCGGCGTTTGACGCCAGTACCGGCGTCCATTCGGCAACCGCTTTCGGCGTAGTGTCGAGATCGATGTAGTTCTTGCTCCCCATCGCTTCGCCGACCCAATAGGTGACGCCGCCGGTCGGGATGGTGAACCCCACTTCTGCGAGCGCCTGGCAGACTTCCGCGGCGACGTGATGCGCACCGTCCTCGTTGCCGACGACGGCGGCGAATCCGACCTTGCCGTAGCTCGGCATCCGCTGCATCTCGTCGCGCTCTCCCAGAAATGCGTCCATTCGCTCCAGCACGCGCTTGGCGACGCTCGACGGCTGGCCGAGCCAGATCGGTGAGCCGATAATCAGGATGTCGGCCGCCAGGACCCGCTTGCGCAGGCCAGGCCAGTCGTCGCCGACCCCTTCGTCGGAGCTGACGCCCGGCTTGATGTCATAATCGACGACGCGCACGATTTCGCCTTCAGCGTCGTATTCCTGCAACGCCATGAGCAACTCGTTGAGCAGCTTCTCGGTCGACGAGGGAGACGGTGACGCCCTCAAGGTGCAATTCAACGCCAGGACTTTCAGTGACATGACAATTGTTTCCTTCAGGGCGCATTCGCTGATGCGTCACCGACGACAGAGGACGAACGCCGGCAACGCCCGGTGGTTCACTCGAAGAAATGCGTAAGTGCGAGTTCTTGTTTTGCCCGCGAATGAAACTCGCACTTTTCGAGCGCGTTGCGGTCAGAGAAGAGGCTGCAGGACGGCGAAGTGCCAGAGTCGGATTCCGCGCATCCGCCGAACATTCGCACGCTCAAGCAATTGCGCGAGGCCGAAGCGGCATGCCGGCGCTGTCCGCTCTTCCGCGATGCGAGCGTAGGCCTGGGATACATCGTGCTCGCGTGGGGAACCCAAGCTAACTTCGTGCATTAACAAGGTGATTCGCCCGCGCCGAGGCCCATCTCTTGCGTGTGGCCTTGCCCCCAAAGACCGGTTCCCTGATGACGAGCATCGCTTCGAAGCTACCCGTGGGCTTTGATCAGGTGGCATTCCTGCTAGATGTCGACGGAACATTGCTGGACCTGGCGCCGACCCCGCGCGAAGTGCGGGTGCCGCCCGGCCTGCGCGAAACGCTGTCGCGGCTCTGGCAACGCTCCGGCGGAGCCGTGGCATTCGTCAGCGGCCGGCAGATCGATGAGCTCGATCTTATTTTTTCTCCCCTGCAGCTGCCGGCCGTCGGCGGCCACGGCGCCGAATTGAGGCCGGTCGCGGACGGCGAGATTTCGAAATATGCCCAACTCGCGCCGCTCGACCCAAGGATCAAGCGCAGCTTCGCGACCATCGCAGAAATCGGCCAAGGCATCATTCTTGAGGACAAGGAATATTCATTGGCGATTCACTATCGCCTTGCGCCCGACAAGGGGCGCGCGGTCCTGCAGGCCGCGACGGCCCTGCTGGCCGACATGTCGGATTGCCCGATCGAGCTGCTGCCCGGCAAGTTCTTGATCGAGGTCAAGCAGGTCGGATTCGATAAGGCCACCGGCGTGCGCGAGTTGATGAAATTCGCGCCCTTCACGGGCCGTCGGCCGATTCTGCTGGGCGATGATATCACAGACGAAAGCATGTTTCGGGTGGCACCGGAATACGACGGGGTCGCGATTTCGGTCGGCGCGCGCCTGTCAGGCGTTTCCCATCACTTTGATGAGCCCATGACGGTGCGCCGCTGGCTCATGGAGCTTTCCCACCTGAAGGAGCCTGCGAGCATCAGCGATTCGATCTGCCCCCCGTCGATCGAGCCACAATACATTCCCTCCTGATCTCGCGCGGGTCGTCCTGGAAAGCGCCCGACGTCTGAGGCGGCGACGGAACTTCTTGCTGCGTCGCACGTTATAGTTTCGAGCGGTGGCTCCCATTGCCGCGATCGCCCATCGGTTCCATTGAGCAAACCCATCATGGAGCAAATTTCCGCAGATCTTCACGAAAACGGCCCGGACGGTCACGAACCGCCGAGTGCGTCCGTTATTGGGACCCGCCGAGCTTCGGGATCGGCCGGATCCGGGCGACTGATCGTCGTTTCCAATCGTGTCGCGGTGCCGACCGGAGGGACAACTCAGGCGGGTGGATTGGCGGTTGCGATCCGCTCGCTCATGCAGGACCGGCCTGGCATCTGGTTTGGCTGGAGCGGAAAGACCTCGAACGATCCAAATCTCGCAACCACGACCATTGACCGCGACAATCTGACCTACGTTCTGACCGACCTGTCGAAGAACGACTATGCGGAATACTACAACGGTTTCGCTAACCGCGTGCTCTGGCCGATTCTGCATTACCGTCTCGACCTTGCCGAGTTCCTGCGTCGCGACCTCAGCGGCTACCGTCGGGTGAACGAGCATTTCGCCAACGAGCTTCACCAACTGCTACGCGACGACGACGTCGTCTGGGTCCACGATTATCATCTTATCCCGCTCGCCCAGATGCTCCGTGAGCGCGGTCACAGCAACAAGATCGGCTTCTTCCTGCACATTCCCTTGCCGCCGCCCGAAATCCTCACCGCACTTCCGAATCATGAGAGCCTGATCCCGCAGCTTGGCGCCTATGATCTGGTCGGTTTCCAGACCAAGGCCGACGCCAACAACTGCGCCCGGTACTTTGAGAATGAATGCGGTTATCGGCCGCTCAGCGGCTTTCGCTTCCAGACACCGGAGCGTCAGACCCGTGTCGGCGTCTTTCCCATCAGCATCGAGACCGCCACCTTCAGCCGAATTGCGCGGCGGTCGGTCCGGTCCCCGATGGTCCGTAAAGTTGTGGAGAGCCTGGCCGAACGCGCAATGATCATCGGTGTCGATCGGTTGGACTACTCCAAGGGGCTTTCGCAGCGCCTGGATGCCTACGACCGCTTTCTCGCGCTCCATCCCGAGTGGCGCAACAAGGTGACCTACCTGCAGATCACGCCGAAAAGCCGGTCGACGATCAGTGAATACGTGGACATGGAACGCGTCGTTGACACCGCGGCCGGGCACATCAATGGGACGTATGGCGAAGCGGCATGGACGCCGATCCGTTACGTCAACCAGGCGTACAGCCGCCAGGCGCTGGCAGGCCTCTATCGCGCGTCCCGCGTCGGTCTGGTTACGCCGTTGCGGGACGGGATGAATCTCGTCGCCAAGGAATACATCGCAGCGCAGGATCCGGACGATCCCGGCGTGCTGATCCTTTCGCGCTTCGCGGGCGCGGCCGACGAATGCTCGGCGGCCCTGTTGGTCAATCCGTACGATCCCGAACGGGTCGCGGCCTCAATCGCGCGCGCGTTGTCGATGCCGCTCGCCGAACGCAAGGAGCGCCATGACGCGCTCTATCGGACCATCGCCCGCAACGACGTCAATTCCTGGGGCGAGCGGTTCCTCGAGGCGCTGACCGGTCCTCCCGGCAACCTCGCCTGCCGCCCGGCGTTGCCACTGCAATCAGGGATCCACCTCGAATTAGCCCAGTAACTCGGGGTTGGCGCTGCAACCAACGCCGGCCGACACCCGCTAGGACGGCGCGCATTTTGCCGGTCATCCGGTCAGGCGAAGAGGAGCATCTGGCGCGATTAGACCCGCACCATAGTACCTAATGTAGGTGCCATAGCACCCCCGCTTCCAATCGTGGGCAAACCAAGCCTCTGCCGCCGGAACCAATCCCGCCGTGGAGCGTTTTGCTGCGTTCGCTAGGAATGCGCTCAAGAACGCGCAACTTGTTTTTGGGGGTCTCTGAATGACTACGCGGCCGCGCCGGCTAAAGACGACCGGAGCAAAGCGCTCTTCTGCAGTTCCCCAACTTTCGTTCGACCTGCCCCATCTTCTCTACGCCCTGGAGACGGTCCGGATGGGCGACTTCTCCGTGCGCCTGGCCGGAGACCAGCCCGGCCTTGAGGGCAAGATCGCGGACGTTTTCAACGAAGTTGTCGCCGCCAATGAGCGGATGTCCAAACAGCTTGAGAACATCGGCCAGGTGGTCGGCCGCGAGGGACGGACACGACAGCGCGTCAGATTGGGCCTGACTGGCGGGGCCTGGGGCGAAATGGAGGTCTCGGTCAATACGCTGATTGACGATCTCCTGTGGCCCACGCGCGAAGTGACGCGCGTGATCGGCGCATTTGCGCAGGGGGACCTGTTGCAGACCGTGCGCCTGGATGTCGACGGCCGCCCGCTGAAGGGCGAATTTCTGCAATCGGCGAATATCGTGAACACGATGATCCGGCAGCTCGGCGTGTTCACGTCGGAAGTGACGCGCGTTGCGCGTGAAGTTGGCACCGAAGGCAAGCTGGGAGGTCAGGCGCAGGTTCCGGAGGTGACAGGAGTCTGGAAGGAGTTGACGGAAAGCGTCAACTCCATGGCCTCCAATTTGACCGCACAGGTCAGAAACATCGCGGATGTCACCATCGCCGTCGCCAACGGCGACCTTTCAAAAAAAATCACCGTCGATGTCCGCGGCGAAATCCTTCAGCTGAAGGAAGCGATCAACACGATGGTCGATCAGCTCCGATCGTTCGCCTCGGAGGTGACCCGTGTTGCACGCGAGGTCGGCACTGACGGCAAGCTCGGGGGCCAGGCGATCGTGCCGGGCGTGGCCGGGACGTGGAAGGACCTGACCGACTCCGTCAACGCGATGTGCGGCAACCTGACCGCGCAGGTACGCAACATCGCGCAGGTGACCACGGCGGTGGCGCGCGGCGACCTGTCGCGAAAGATCACGGTCGACGTGCGAGGTGAAATTCTCGAACTCAAAGACACCATCAACACGATGGTCGATCAATTGAATGCGTTTGCATCGGAAGTCACCCGTGTCGCAGGCGAGGTCGGAACCGAAGGGAAGCTCGGCGGTCAGGCCGCCGTTCCGGGCGTCGCCGGCACCTGGAAGGATCTCACCGACAACGTCAACTTCATGGCCTCGAACCTGACCGCGCAGGTTCGCAACATCGCCGACGTCGCCACCGCCATCGCCCGTGGCGACTTGTCGAAAAAGATCACCGTCAACGTTTCGGGGGAGATCCTTCAGCTCAAGGAAACCATCAACACGATGGTGGACCAGCTGAACGCTTTTGCGGGCGAAGTCACGCGCGTCGCCCGCGAAGTCGGCACGGAAGGACAACTGGGCGGACAGGCGAACGTACTCGGTGTCGCCGGCACCTGGAAGGATTTGACCGACAGCGTCAACTCGATGGCAAGCAACCTCACCGCACAGGTGCGAAACATCGCCGAGGTGACCACGGCGGTTGCGGGCGGCGACTTGTCGAAGAAGATCACCGTGGATGTTCGCGGCGAAATTCTCGAACTCAAAGACACCATCAACACGATGGTGGACCAGCTCAACGCCTTCGCCGGCGAAGTCACGCGCGTGGCGCGCGAAGTCGGCACCGAGGGGAAGCTCGGCGGACAGGCCGTCGTGCGGGGCGTCGGCGGCACCTGGAAAGACCTCACCGACAGCGTCAATTCGATGGCAAGCAATCTGACCGGACAGGTTCGTAATATTGCCGAGGTGGCGACCGCCGTGGCGCAAGGCGATCTGTCGAAAAAGATCACCGTGAACGTCAGCGGCGAGATTCTGCAGCTGAAAGAGACCCTCAATACCATGGTCGACCAGCTGAATGCCTTTGCCGGCGAAGTGACGCGAGTCGCGCGCGAAGTCGGCACCGAAGGCAAGCTCGGCGGCCAGGCCGCAGTGCCGGGCGTGGCAGGGACGTGGAAAGACCTGACCGACAGCGTCAACTCGATGGCCGGCAATCTGACCGCGCAGGTCCGCAACATTGCCGAGGTCACGACGGCGGTCGCCGGCGGCGACCTGTCGCGCAAGATCACGGTCGACGTGCGTGGCGAAATCCTGCAGTTGAAAGAAACCATCAACACGATGGTCGATCAGCTCAACGCCTTCGCCGGCGAAGTCACGCGCGTGGCGCGCGAAGTCGGCACCGAAGGAAGGCTCGGCGGCCAGGCCAGCGTGCCGGGTGTCGCCGGCACCTGGAAAGACCTGACCGACAGCGTCAATTCAATGGCCGGCAATCTCACCGCGCAGGTCCGCAATATTGCCGAAGTCACGACCGCCGTGGCCCGCGGCGACTTGTCCCGCAAGATCACCGTCGACGTCCGCGGCGAGATCCTGCAGCTCAAGGACACCATCAATACCATGGTCGATCAGCTCAACGCGTTCGCCTCGGAAGTGACGCGCGTCGCGCGTGAGGTCGGCACCGAGGGCAAGCTCGGCGGACAGGCGGGAGTGCCCGGCGTCGCCGGAACCTGGAAGGATCTGACCGACAACGTCAACTTCATGGCGTCCAACCTCACGGCCCAGGTGCGCAACATTGCCGAGGTCGCCACCGCGATTGCGAGCGGCGACCTGTCGAAGAAGATCACCGTCGACGTCCGAGGCGAGATTCTGCTGCTCAAAGACACCCTGAACACGATGGTCGAGCAATTGCGGTCGTTCGCCGCGGAAGTGACGCGCGTAGCGCGCGAAGTCGGAACCGACGGCCGGCTCGGCGGGCAGGCAGTGGTCCCGGGCGTCGGCGGCACGTGGAAGGACCTCACCGACAACGTCAACCTGTTGGCGGCGAACCTCACCACGCAGGTGCGAAACATCGCGGAGGTGACCACCGCCGTCGCGCGCGGCGACCTGTCGCGCAAGATCACCGTCGATGTGAAGGGCGAAATCCTGGAGCTGAAGAACACCATCAACACGATGGTCGATCAGCTGAACGCCTTCGCCTCGGAAGTGACGCGCGTCGCCCGCGAGGTCGGCACTGAAGGCAAGCTCGGTGGACAGGCCGAGGTGCCGGGCGTCGCCGGGACATGGAAGGACTTGACGGATACGGTCAACGTGATGGCGGCGAACCTGACCGAACAGGTGCGCGGCATCGTGAAGGTTGTGACCGCAGTCGCCAACGGCAACTTGAATCAATACCTGATCGTCAAATCCAAGGGCGAAGTCGCCGCTCTCGCCGAAACCATCAACAACATGACCGGAACTCTGGCGACGTTCGCCGATCAGGTCACGACGGTCGCTCGCGAAGTCGGCGTGGAAGGCCGCCTTGGGGGTCAGGCGAACGTTCCGGGCACCGCCGGCACGTGGAAGGACCTGACCGGCAACGTCAACTTGCTGGCCGCGAACCTGACCACGCAGGTCCGCGCGATCGCGGAGGTGGCAACAGCGGTTACCAAGGGCGATTTGACCCGTTCGATTCAGGTCGAGGCGCGAGGAGAAGTGGCCGAGTTGAAGGACAACATCAACACGATGATCGGCAATCTGCGGCTCACGACGGCGCGCAATACCGAACAGGATTGGCTCAAGACCAATTTGGCCCGTTTCACCAACATGCTGCAGGGGCAGCGCGACCTGCAGACCGTCGGCCGGGTGCTGCTGAGCGAATTGACGCCACTGGTGGATGCGCAGTTGGGTGTCATCTATCAGGTGGAGGAGCAGGGCGAGAGGCACCTGCGCCTGTTGTCGTCGTACGCCGACGACGCAAATCATGGCCACGAGCGGCGCATTGAATTCGGCGCCGGCTTGATCGGGCAATGCGCGGTCGACAAGCGCCGGATGCTGGTCACCGCAATGCCACCCCAGGCGGTGCCGATCGGATCGGCACTGTTCAAGACGATGCCGCAAAACGTGGTGGTGCTGCCGGTGCTGTTCGAAGGCGAAGTCAAGGCCGTCATCGAGCTTGCTTCAGTTTCGAACTTCACTGCGCTGCAACTGGCCTTTCTCGAGCAGCTCACCGACAGCATTGGCATCGTGCTCAACAGCATCGAAGCCACGATGCGGACCGAGAGCTTTTTGCAGCAGTCGCAGCAGCTCGCCGGCGAACTGCAGGCGCAGCAGAGGGAATTGCAGCAGACCAACGAGCAGCTTGAGCAGAAGGCCCAGCAGCTGGCCGAACAGAACGTCGAGGTCGAGCGCAAGAACCAAGAGATCGAACAGGCGAGACGGCAACTCGAGGACAAGGCCACCGAATTGGCGTTGACCTCCAAGTACAAATCGGAATTTCTCGCCAACATGTCGCATGAGCTGCGGACGCCGCTCAACAGCATTCTGATCCTCGGTCAGCAGCTGTCGGAGAACGCGGACCGCAACCTGTCGCCGAAGCAAGTCGAGTTTTCCCGGACGATCCACGGCGCCGGAACGGACCTTCTGAACCTGATTACCGACATCCTCGACCTCTCCAAGATCGAGTCCGGCACGGTGGCGGTCGATGCCGAGGAGGTCGTGCTAAGCCATTTCATCGACGCAACGGCTCGGTCGTTCCGGCACGAAGCGGACAACCGCCAGCTCGCGTTTGAGGTCGAGATCGATCCCAACCTGGGATCAACAATATCAACCGATCCCAAACGGCTGCAGCAGGTACTGAAAAACCTTCTATCCAATGCATTCAAGTTCACCGACAAGGGATCGGTCTGCCTGAAGGTCGCAGCGGCGGTTGGCGGATGGTCGCCCGGCCATTCGCTTTTGAATCAGTCGCCGGTGGTTGCTTTCGAAGTCGCCGATTCCGGAATCGGAATCCCGATCGAGAAACAGCGCATCATTTTCGAGGCCTTCCAGCAAGCCGATGCCGGCACCAGCCGTAAGTATGGCGGCACTGGACTCGGCCTGGCGATCAGCCGCGAGCTTGCCAATCTTCTTGGCGGCGAGATTCAGCTCAGGAGCACTCCGGGAATTGGCAGCACATTTACGCTCTTCCTGCCGTTGAAGTACGCCGGACCTTCGAACGGCATGCGCTCGACGGCGCCGGTTTCGGTCGAACGCAGCCGCGAGGAGCCGGTACAGCCCGATCTGCAACCGAGTGAATTTGTTTCCGACGATCGTTTCGATATCGCGCCTGGGGACGATATCCTCCTGGTTGTCGAAGACGACCCCCAATATGCCGGCTTCCTTGCCGAACTGGCACGCCGCATGGACTTCAAGGTGCTGGTGGCGTCCCGTGGACTTGACGCTCTGGAGTTGGCCAAACAGTTCCAGCCGACCGCAATCTCGCTCGACGTGTTTCTGCCGGACATGCTTGGCTGGACGGTGTTATGTCAACTCAAGCAGAACCCGCTCACCCGCCACATACCGGTTCAAGTCGTGACCCTCGACGAAGACCGGCAGCATGCCCTGGCGTGCGGCGCGTTCTCATTCGTGACCAAGCCGACGACCGCCGATGGCGTTGAGGACGCGATTCGGAGAATCACCGACTATGCCAAGCGCCGCCGCAAGCGGCTCCTTGTGGTTGAAGACAGCCCTGCGGAGCAACAGAGCATCCGGCAACTGCTCAGCTACGACGACATTGAGATTCACACCGCAGGTACCGGGCGCGACGCGCTGCAATGCCTGGTGGATCAGCATTACGACTGTGTCGTTCTTGACCTGCGCCTCCCGGACATGACCGGCTTCGAGGTCCTCGACGCGATCAAGCGCGACGAGCGCGTATCCGACGTTCCGGTCGTCGTCTTTACCGGCCGGGAACTCTCGGCCGAGGAGGACGCTCAGCTTCACACCATGGCGCGCAGCATCGTCGTAAAGGGCGTCGAGTCGCCCGAACGCCTGCTCGATGAGACTGCCTTGTTCCTGCATCGGGTCGTCACGGACCTCCCGCTTGAGAAGCGGCAGATGCTCGAACGGCTCACGGGGTCGGATGACGATCTGGTGGGCCGCACCGTTCTGCTGGTCGACGATGACGCGCGCAATATCTTTGCCTTGAGCAGCGTGCTCGAACGCCGCGGTATGAATGTACTCACGGCGATGACGGGACTCGAGGCGATCGAGACAGCCGAGCGCACCCCGGAACTCGCGATCGTGCTCATGGACATCATGATGCCCGAAATGGACGGGTATCAGACCATCGGCGTCATTCGCGACAATCCGGCGTTCCGTCGCCTTCCGATCATCGCGCTGACGGCGAAGGCGATGAAAGGAGATCGAGAAAAGTGCCTGGAAGCGGGCGCATCCGACTATCTGGCAAAGCCGGTCAACACCGAGCAATTGCTGTCGACTTTACGGCTCTGGCTACACCGCTGAACGGATGAATGTCGGAATGATTTCCGAGGACAAAGTTAACATCCTCCTGGTGGACGATCAGCCATCGAAACTGCTCACCTACGAGGTGATTCTGCAGTCGTTGGATGACAATCTCATCAAGGCGTCGTCCGGCAAGGAAGCGCTTGAGCAGTTGCTCAAGAACGAGATCGCGGTCATTCTTGTCGACGTCTGCATGCCGGAGCTCGATGGCTTTGAGCTTGCATCTCTGATCCGAGAGCACCCGCGGTTCAAACGCATCGCAATCATCTTCATCTCCGCGATCCATCTGGCGGAAATCGACCACCTGCGAGGCTACGAAAAGGGCGCGGTCGACTACCTGCCGGTGCCGGTGGTGCCGGAGCTGCTCAGAGCCAAGGTCAGGGTGTTCGCGGATCTCTATCGCAAGAGCCGGCAGCTGGAACGGCTCAATGCCGAACTGGAACACCGCGTCGCTCGGCGCACGGCCGAATTGGAAGCATCGACGTCGCGATTGTTGGCGAGCGAACAACGACGCAGCCTCGCGCTCGCTGCGGGCAGCATGGGCTCCTGGGATTGGGATTTGATCTCCAACACGTTGGCGTGGGACGAGGGGCAGCACGCCATTTTTGGGGTGACGCCAGGAGAATTCTCGGTCACGCCCGAGCATGTCAAGGTCCTCATTGCACCGGAGGACTGGGAGCCGATTCGGATCAGCATGGAGAACTTGCAGAAGCACGGCGGGACGCAACAGACCGAATATCGCGTGCACCGCCCAAACGGCCAGATGCGCTGGTGTATCAGCAACGCCGCGGCCACGAAGGACGCCGCGGGGCGTGTTGTGAGCATCAGCGGCGTGACCGTCGACGTTACGGATCGTAAGAACGCCGAGGAGCAGCAGGCGCTTCTGGCGCGAGAGGTCGACCATCGCGCCAAGAACGCGATGGCTATCGTGCAGTCGATCGTCAAGCTGACAAAGGCGGGCAGCGTGCCGGAATACGCCAACGCGATCGAAGGTCGCATCAAGGCGCTGTCGCGCGCTCACGCACTGTTGTCCGATGCCCGCTGGCAGGGTGCGGAGCTTACCGAGCTCGTCAAGGATGAGCTCGCGCCATATTTTTCCGGTTCTGCCGATCGAATCGTCATCGGCGGTCCGAACCTGTTCCTGGACCCCACGACAGCGCAGACGCTGGCACTGGCTCTCCACGAGTTGGCGACGAATTGCGCTAAGCACGGCGCACTGTCCCAGTCGGCGGGCCGGATCGAGCTGGAATGGGAAGCTCAGGCCAACGATATCGTCATCCGTTGGCACGAGACCGGCGGGCCGCCGCCGCATCAGCCGCGCAAGATCGGTTTCGGCATGAAGATCATCACGCTGAGCATCGAGCGCCAGCTGGGCGGGACCTCAAACTTCGAATGGCGGCAAGGAGGGCTGTTCTGCTCGCTCCGAGTGCCCCGCAACCAGAGGGGTCAGAACGGCTCGATTCAGAATTCGCCCCGCACCGGTTGCTCCGCGGGTCCTATTTCGGGCCAGCGCATCATGATCGTCGAAGACGAGGCGCTGGTCGCCATGGGTTTGGAGGAGCAGTTGATCGATCTTGGCCGCTCGGTTGTCGCCATCTCACCCACCGTGGATGATGCCATGAAGGCGATAGACCAGTTCGCTCCCGATGCGGCTATTCTCGACGTGAATCTTTGCGGTGAGTTCGTCTATCCGGTCGCATCTCGACTCATGGCTCTCGGTACGCCATTCATATTCATCACCGGATACGGCCGGGAAAGCATTGATCAGAGATATTCCACGATCCCGATCTTGGAAAAACCCATCGACCGGAGTTCTTTGGAACAGGTGTTCGCCGACCGCAGCCGCGACTTCGATCGGGTGGCTTCGGAGTCCTAGAGGACGTCCAAGCCGCAAGACGATGACAAAACCCGCGCCAACGATCCGCATCTATGTCGATGCCGACGCCTGCCCGGTGAAGGACGAAGTCTACCGCGTCGCCGCCCGCCACCGGCTGCCGGTCGTCGTCGTGGCGGTCGGCTTCATCCGCGTGCCGCAGGACCCGCTGATCGAGCGGGTCGCCGCCGGCACAAACCCTGACGCCGCCGATGACTGGATCGCCGAGCGCGTCGGCAAGACCGACATCGTGATCACCGCCGACGTGCCGCTGGCGGGCCGCTGCGTGAAGTCGGGCGCCACCGTCATCGCGCCCAACGGCCGGCCGTTCACCGAGGACTCGATGGGCATGACGCTTGCGGTGCGCAACCTGATGCACGATCTGCGCTCCGCCGGCGAGGTGACCGGCGGCCCGCGGCCGTTCTCGCCGCGCGATCGCTCCGCGTTCCTCTCCGCCCTCGAAGAGGCCATCCGCCGCCTGCAGCGAGCGCCGGGCGGGTAGAACACCCGACGCAAAATTGACTTGGGTCAATTGCTTGCAAGGGCATTGGTTTCATCTGTATCTATTGACCCGAGACCGTCGTGCCAAATGCCGACGGCGGCATTGCAAGAAGGAATTCCCATGACTTCGTCACGACCCAGCATTGTCATCGTCGGAGGCGGCATCGGCGGCCTGTTTGCCGCCAACGCCCTGATCGCACAGGGGCTGCGGGTATCGGTCTACGAGCAGGCCCCCGTGCTCGGCGAGGTCGGCGCCGGCGTCTACATCACGCCGAACTGCGTGCGCCAGTTGCAGCGGGTCGGCCTGGGGCCGGCTGTCGAGAAGTGGGGCGCCAAGGTCGGCAACGGTTCGCGCTACTTCCACCAGGACGGCAGCGAGATCGCCCGGGTCCAGGTCACCGACTCGTCGGGCTGGAACGCGACCTACGGCATGCATCGCGCCGACCTGGTCGGCATGCTGGCAAAAAATCTGCCGACCGACGTGGTGCACACCGGGCACCAGTGCACTGGCTTCGAGCGGCGGGGCGACGTGGCCCGCGTCACATTTGCCAACGGCGCGGTCGCCGAAGGCGACGTCGTGGTCGGCGCCGACGGCATTCACTCGGTGCTCCAACAGCATGTGACGTCCGCATCCCGCCCGGTGTTTTCGGGCAGCGTCACCTACCGGGGCATCGTTCGAGCCGAACTGGTGCCGGACTGGCCGACGCAAAGCTGGATGATGTGGCTCGGCAAGGGCCGACACTTCCTGGCCTTTCCGATGCGCGCCGGCACGCTCATCAATTTCGTCGGCTTCGTGCCGGAGAACGAAGCCACGAAGGAGTCATGGTCGGCTGCCGGCGATCCCGACGCGCTCCGCCGGGAATTCGCCGGCTGGGATCCACGCATCGGCTATCTGTTGGGCCGGGTCGAGGCCACGTTCCGCACGGCACTGTATGACCGCGATCCGCTGCCGACGTGGACGCGGGGACGGCTGACGCTGCTCGGCGATGCCGCGCATGCGATGCTGCCGCACCTTGGACAGGGCGCCAACCAGTCGATCGAGGACGGCATGGCGCTCGCCACCATCCTGACGAATACCGATCGCACCACCGTACTGGCGGCGCTGCTCGCTTATGAACGGCTTCGCCGTGACCGGACCGCGAAGGTTCAATCCGGCTCGCGCGAGAACGGCCTGCGCTACGACTCGCTCAAGTCCGATATCAAGACCCGCGACGCCGAACTCACCGCCCATGCCGAATTCCGCCGCAAGCTCTACGATCACGACGTCGTGCCGGAAGCGCGCGCGGTGGCGCTGGAGTTAGTTTGATCGGGATTTGCCCGATCGGCCCATCATCATTCCGGGACGACCCGAGGGCCGGACCCGGAATTCAGTGGCCTCAGAGCCTGCGACTTAGGTCGAAGCCGTAGCCACAGCAGCGGGGTGCGCTCCCCTCCCCCTTGTGGGGAGGGGGTCGGAGGTGGGGTCTTCTCGCGCAAGCGCCACCCCACCCCATCCAGTGAGTTCGGGACTCGATGGGTTAACGCCGCCCTAACGGATTTGGCCGCTTTCCATTCAAATGCCGAACGAATTGTTGGAATCCCGCTCGCATAGTCCGCCGCAGTGATGCACGGAACGTCGCCCCACGTGTGCATCACAAACAGAGCCCCGGTACGCACCCCGACCCCCCACCCCGAGCGTACCGGGGCTTCTTTGCTTCGGCGTCACACAGCGCGGCCCTGGCGGACAAGAAGGACTGGCAATCGCGCGGTAGAGTAGCCATGTATTTAATATCTTCCGCACAAGGAGAGTTGAATGGCCCCGCGCCAAATAAAGATGCCTGAGACGACGGATTCGGGACCCGAAGCACCCGTAGCGCCGCTATCGCAAAGCAAGCGGCCTGAACTCGGACGGTTTTTGCTTCAGGTCGACCGGCAGACCAAAGGCTCGTACGCCTCGGCGGACGCCGCCAGCATCGCTGGACTGGCTATTAAGAAGAAGCATCCCGTCGTGTCCGTATCGATTTACGACAGCATCGAGACCGTCAACACCGCAATCGAACTGCCAAGCTCATCCTGACGGATGGGTTGGCGCGGAGTTTCCAAGATCAGATGACATGACGAGGCGGTCCGACCCCGGACCGCCGCACGTCCCGCTCCTGGTGACGACGCTCTCTATCTCGCTGTTGTCGCTAGATTGCTTCGAGTCCCTCCAGGCGCCAACGAACTCTCGGTCCGCTGTGAGTTACCTCACACCGGAGCAAACCTCCTCGGCGCTATTGCTGGCGATGCGACCGGCGTGGTCGCAGCAACGAGGAGGTTTGCAGATGAGCACATTGGAAGCTACCGCACCGTCTCCGAAAATTGCCGACTCCAAGGCGTACGACACCCAGACCGTAGCGCGCGAGGGCCGCGACGGCGCGGAAGCGCGGGCGATCCTGCGCGTCGGTGACTTCAGGGATCACCACGGATTCGATACGAGGTGGACCATCCCCGGCTGCACTCCCTCGAGTGTCGTGATGGTGTCGATCTGCGAAGTCGGCTTGATCGGCGGACAGGTGCGCCCGTTCCAGGGTGCAGCCAGCATGGAGGTCCACAACGTCGTGCCCGGCACCAACGAAGTGCGCGTCCGCGGTTTCATCGGCTGGGAAACCGATCTCAATGTGCGGCTTCACTTCCTGGTCGGCTGACGCACGCACGTCATCTCTCCCGGACGCCGTGTCCCGCTGAGATCGAATGAGCGAAGCGACGAAGCAATCCGGACTCCGAGGTGTAACGCTGGTTTGCTTCGCGGAGCATGTCATCGGGCCGCGCGAAAGCGCGGACCCGTTGGCTCGCAATGACGCCTCGAGATAAAGGTAATCGCTAACAAGAGGTAAAGATTTGCCTAAGCAAAAACCTCAGTGGCGCCGTATTCCAATGGCATGTGGTCCGTCGCGGAGGGGAGAGGCACATGAAGCGCATGCGCGCTGCTGCCGCTGTCGCCATTCGGATCAACGCCGTCATTCTTGTGTCGATCTGCTGCTCCCTTGGGAGTTCGCTCGGCAGTTCGTCAGCATGGGCGATGATCGATTGTATGAGCGCACCGGGCGAACCCAAGGTCGGAGCACGGTATTTCTGGCGCGAGATCGATGGCCGCAAGTGCTGGTTTCTGAGGACCGGCGACATCCCGCCTAAATCACAGCTGCGCTGGCCGAAAAAGGCCGAAAAGGTCGAGCCCGAAGAAGATGCGCGGCCTGAAGAACCGTCAGCGGTCGCCACCGACACACGCGATGAGCGACCTCAGTCCGTGGCGGTAACGCTGCCGCCGGCCGAAACCACCGAGAGACCGCAGCCAAGTTCGGAGCCCCGCCCGACGTCGCAACTGCGGTTTCGGACGGCACGCGTGAAGCCCGTCGCGGCGCCGGCGCTCAACCTCGGACACGGCCTCGACTTGCTGAACGGCACCAGCCTGACGGCCAACACGCCGCCCAGTCTCGCACCGGCCGACCCGTTCCATGCTCGCTTTACCGGCCGGCGCGACTGATCAACCGGTCAGTATCCGCCACCACCAGGGACGCTGATTCCGTTGCGACCGCAGCGCCTCCAGTTCGCCCTCCAGCCGGGCGGACGCTTCCCGTGCGGACATCAGTTCGGCGGTCATCCGCAGGAGATCGGCCAACAGGCGTTCTGCCCGGCCGCGTTCCGCGGCCGCATGAAAAGCCGTCCGCCGATCGGCCACCATGGCCTCAAGCTCCGCGACCTTTGCCTGCAGCATCTCGATCTCCGCCTTGAGCGTGGCTGCGGTCGACCGCGCATCGGACGAACGCGCCGGTGGGTCTGGGGTCGTGGGGCCGGTTGCAGGGCGGGCAGGCATCGAGGGTCGGATCCCGGGGCCCGAAGCGATTCGGGCAATAAACTTTGCCATATGTGACGCACTTCACATATGGCGCGTCCGGCCTGCCCTACACTGCGAATCAGGCTCCAGGGCATCCTGAGCAGCTCCTCCCAACTCAAAGGGCCGCGCACAAGCCACGTGCTGGGGCCCTTTTTTCTTGTTCGGCCTGAGAGCGTTCGACCGGGATTAGTTCGCTCTTGTGTGACCTTCATCACAGTTCGGGATCGCCTACGGTGCCATGATGAACGTGTCGACCAGCGACGGAGAACCGCCATGACCAACACTCCGGAGAGATTTCTGCTCACGTTCGAGATACCGGCCATCCTTGCGATCAGCACGCTTCTGATCGCGGCTGCGGCGGCGACCGATCACGGGCCATGGCATGCAACGACCGTGCTGTTTACGGCCGCGATCGTCGCCGTGTCATTTGCGCTCGGTGCGGCAATCAAGTATCGCCATCGATGGTCGTAGTGCGACTGCACTCGCCCAGGCCGAATCGGCATCAGAAATCGTAGCGGCCCCGGCGCCGGGACTTCAATGTCCTTGACGGGCGATTCATGCTCCGCCGGCGGTCGCATTTCTTGCGCCAGTACTCCCCGCAAGACTTGCCGCGCCGCCTGATACGTTCGACCGTGGCACATTCGCGGACATGGTCACGCGACCGGCTCGTCCTCTTTCTGGCATGCAGTACCGTTGCGTGGCTGACCGCCGAAGCGGCAGCTACCATAACCCCTTTCATGCAACTGAGACGAACGCGCGCTGGGGGCATTGGCCAGGAACTGAAGGGGCGCTACGATATATTACAGTCACGTGGGCACGATACTGATCGTGATCTTCATCATCGTCTTTCTGCTCGATCAACTGTCTGCACGTCTCCAGCCCCAGTCTTCAACAAAGCAGTAACCGAGGATCACATCCATGCTCGAAAGGTTTCTCGCCTCAGTCGTTGGCGGTCTCCTGGCCGCCGCCACTGCCATCGGTGTCGCTCATGCGGAGTTCAAGCTCGACAGCCGATATACGGATACTAATGGCGACATGGTCGCGGATACTCCGACCGACCCGAAGCAATGGGTCGATCCGGCGACGCTGGTATTCGCCTATACGCCGGTCGAGGATCCGGCCGTCTACGCCAAGGCCTGGCAGGGCTTTCTCGAACACATGGCCAAGGTCACAGGCAAGAAGGTCGTGTTCTTCCCGGTCCAGTCGAACGCCGCGCAGCTTGAGGCGATGCGGGCCGGACGGCTCCATGTCGCAGGCTTCAACACCGGGTCCAATCCGATTGCGGTCGCTTGCGCCGGGTTCGTCCCGTTCACGATGATGGCGTCGAAAGACGACAAGTTCGGCTACGAGATGGAGATCATCACGTATCCGGGCTCCGGCGTCGAAAAGGTCGAGGACATCAAGGGAAAGAAGCTTGCGTTCACGTCGGAAACGTCGAATTCAGGCTACAAGGCGCCGTCGGCGTTGCTGCGGGAGCAATTCAAGCTCGTCGCCGGCAAGGATTTCGAGCCCGTCTTCTCCGGCAAGCACGACAACTCAGTCCTCGGCGTCGCCAACAAAGACTACCCGGCGGCGGCGGTTGCCAACTCGGTCATGTATCGTATGATTGCCCGCAACGTCATCAAGGCAGATCAGGTCAAGACGATCTACAAGTCACAGACATTCCCGACGACGGGTTATGGATATGTCTACAACCTGAAGCCGGAGCTCGCGGCCAAGGTGAAGGAGGCGTTCTTTACCTTCAACTGGGACGGTTCCACGCTACTCGCCGAGTTCAAGAACACCGAGCCGCCGCAGGAAAAGTTCATCCCGATCACCTTCAAGGAGCACTGGGCTGTGGTCCGGCAGATCGACCAAGCGCTCGGGGTATCGTATGCCTGCAAGTGATGCCGCGACCCTTCGATGTTGAAGGTCGAGGGCCTTAAGAAAATCTATGGAACAGGCGATGCTGCCCTGCGCGGCGTCGACCTGTCCGTCGGCAAGGGACAGGTCATCGGCTTGATCGGTCCGTCGGGCGCCGGAAAATCGACCTTGATCCGGTGTATCAATCGCCTGGTCGAGCCGACTGCCGGCAAGGTCTTGCTCGGCAACACGGACGTGACCGCGCTTGGCCGCCGCGATCTGCGCCGCATCAGGCGGCGGATCGGCATGATCTTTCAGGAATTCGCGCTGGTGGAACGCCTCTCCGTGATGGAGAACGCGCTCTCAGGACGTCTCGGCTATGTGGGCTTCTGGGCGAGCTGGTTCCGGCGCTTCCCCGCGGACGATATCCAAAAGGCCTTCGCCGTGCTCGACCGCGTCGGTTTGATGGATCACGTGGACAAGCGCGCGGATGCGCTGTCCGGCGGCCAGCGCCAGCGCGTCGGCATCGCCCGGGCGTTGATCCAGGAGCCGGACTTGCTGCTGGTGGACGAACCGACGGCAAGTCTCGATCCAAAGACGTCGCGGCAGGTCATGCGACTCCTCATCGAGGTCTGCACGGAGCGCGGTCTGGCAACCATCGTCAACATTCACGACGTCGGATTGGCACAGATGTTCTTGCCACGGATCGTCGGTCTGCGGGCCGGCGAAGTGGTGTACGACGGCCCGACGGCCGGTCTCACCGCGGATGTCTTGACGCGGATCTATGGCGAAGAGGACTGGACGCAGACGGCGGCTGCGGACGACGATCGGGACACGGCTGCCGATCTCGTCTCCGAAACCGAACGGCGCATTGCCGGTGCCGCATGAGCACGGTCGCTGCGGCGAGTAGCTATCCGCGCCGCTGGCGTCGACCGCCGCTGATCGCCAGTGCGCGGCTGCGCTGGATTCTCGTGCTGGGCGCACTGGCCTATCTGGTTGTTGGATTCGGCACCGTCGAGGTCAATTGGGCGCGTGTCTCCGAAGGGCTCACGCGCGGCGTGCGCTTTCTCTCCGGTTTTCTCGTGCCGGATTTCACGTCGCGCTGGAGCGATATCCAACAGGGCATGATCGAAAGCCTGACCATGACGGTCACGTCGACCGTCGCCGGCATTGCCTTGTCGGTGCCGTTCGGTTTGGGTGCGGCGCGCAATCTGGCTCCGGCATGGCTTTACCTGGTGTGCCGTGCCGTCATCGCCTTCGCCAGGAGCTTCCAGGAGATCATCATCGCGATCTTCTTCGTGGCGATGTTCGGTTTCGGTCCGTTCGCGGGCTTTCTGACGTTGTCGCTGTCGACCATCGGCTTTCTTGCCAAGCTGCTCGCCGACGACATCGAGGAAGCCGATCACGCGCAGATCGAGGCGATCCGCGCGACCGGGGCCTCCTGGTGGCAGGTGGTGACCTGGGCGGTCGCACCGCAGGTGATGCCGCGCCTCGTCGGGCTTTCGCTCTACCGCCTCGACATCAATTTCAGGGAGTCGGCCGTCGTCGGCATCGTCGGCGCCGGCGGCATCGGTGCGACGCTCAACACCGCGCTCGACCGGTATGAATTCGACAGCGCCGCCGCCATTCTGCTGATGATCATCGGGATCGTCATGGTGTGCGAGTACGGGTCCAGCCTCATTCGTCGCAGGATTCAATAGTGCCGGTCTTTGCGCTTACAGATGAGCGCCGCGGTTGGCGGCAGTTGACACCGGCCGCAAGCCTGCTGCGCTTCGCCGGCTGGCTTTCGCTTGTCGCGCTCACCGTCTTCTGCTGGCGGGTGATGACCCAGGACACGATCTGGGCGTTTGTCGAAAGCGCGCCGCAGCAGGCTGCGGACATTTTCGGCCGCATGTTGCCGCCTCGATGGTCCTATGCGCAGCAGTTGTGGCGCCCGCTGTGGGATACGATCAACATCGCGACATTGGGGACGCTGATAGCGATCGTCCTGGCGACGCCGGTGGCATTTCTGGCGGCGCGCAATACAACGCCGAGCGTCGTCCTGGTGCGGCCGATCGCGCTGTTCATCATTGTCGCATCCCGCTCGATCAATGCGCTGATCTGGGGCCTGCTGCTGGTTTCGATCGTCGGCCCCGGCGTCATGGCAGGGATCATCGCGATTGCGCTGCGCTCGATCGGCTTCATCGGCAAGCTGCTCTACGAGGCCATCGAGGAGATCGATGAGAGCCAGGTCGAGGCCATCCGCGCCACTGGTGCGAGCCCGGGACAGGTCATGATCTATGGGATCGTACCGCAGATCATGCCCGCCTTCGCCTCGATCAACGTGTTCCGCTGGGACATCAACATTCGCGAGTCAACCGTCCTCGGCCTCGTCGGTGCCGGCGGGCTGGGGCTGGCGCTTGAGTCGTCGCTCAATGTGCTGGCGTGGCCACAGGTGACGGTCATTCTGATGATGATCTTCGCGACGGTCATCGTCAGCGAGTGGATCTCCGCCAAAGTTCGGCATGCGATCATCTAAGGCTGTTTGCTACGATTCGACGTCGCTCGGTCGGCCGCCGGGTGGCGAACGGCTTTGACCGGGCTTCACTCATCGGTGCATCCTGTGCAACCACGCAATGCCACGGAGCTCGCCCGATGAGCCGCGCCGATTTTCGCCCGTTCGTTCCCCTGCCGGGGCAGTCGCGGATCTCCGGCGCGACGCCGCGCGCCCACACCGCCGTCCGTCTGCAGAGCCCGCGCGCCGCCGACCTGTTCGGCACCTGGGCCAAGCTCGCCGAGGCCCCGTTCAAGGGCATCACCACCGACGGCGTGATCAGGCCGGGCTTGTTCTCGCTCGAACCGGCCGATGCCCCGACCGACGCGATGCTCGCCGCCGTCGACATGCTGCTGCGGCAGCTCTCGCCGGAACAGCGCGCCAAGACGACCTTCCCGGTGGAATCGCGGATCTGGCAGCAATGGCAGAACACCGAGAACTATATCGAGGACTACGGGCTGCGGCTCGACGAGGTGCCACAACCGATCCGCGACGCGACGATGGCGGTGCTGCAGGCGAGCCTGAGCGCGAAAGGCTTCGAGGTGTCGCGGTCGGTAATGAAGCTCAACCGCTTCCTCGGCGACCTCGTCGGCGGCCCCGAAGTGCTGGGCGAATGGGCCTACACGTTCTGCCTGTTCGGGACGCCGTCGCCGTCGGAGCCGTGGGGCTGGCAGTTGTTCGGCCACCACCTCTGCCTCAGTTGCCTTGTCATCGGCCGGCAGATGGTGCTGACGCCAACGTTTCTGGGCGCTGAGCCCGTCTATGCGGATGCCGGCCCGTTCGCCGGCACGCGCCTGTTCGAGGACGAGGAGCGCACCGGCCTAGAACTGATGCGGTCGCTGTCGCCGCAGCAGCAGGAGATCGCACTGGTCTCCCGTTCGATGAGCGGCAACGACCTGCCGCCCGGCCGCTGGCATTTCGCCGACCACCTGCATCTCGGCGGCGCGCACCAGGACAACCGCATCGTGCCGCTGGAAGGCCTGCGCGGCAACGGACTGTCGGCGCTGCAGCGGCGCAATCTGATGGACCTGGTGTCGGCCTATGTGGCGCCGCTGCCGCCCGGCCCGCACGCCGCGCGGATGAACGAAGTCGAGCGCCATCTCGGCGAAACCCACTTCTGCTGGATTGGCGGCTACGACGAAGTCAGCCCGTTCTATTACCGCATCCAGAGCCCGGTCATCTTCATCGAGTTCGACCATCACTCCGGGGTGTTCCTGACCAACAAGGAGCCGGCCAAGTTCCACGTCCACACGCTGGTGCGCACACCGAACGGCAACGACTACGGCGTCGACCTGTTACGCCTGCACTACGCCCATTCGCACGCCCAGCATGGCAAGCATCATCATGGCGACGGCGAGCACGATCACCACCATCATCATGGCGACGGCGAGCCCCACCATCACCATGGCGACGGCGATCACGGTCATCGTCATGACTAGCGGAGTCGAGGGGCTGCCGTGATTGCGCCCTCCCCTTGGGGGAGAGGGCAGCCGCAGCGTTTCAACGACAAGGAGTGGGTGAGGGGTTCAACGCGCGTGGCCGTTCACCCAGTCCGACCATGCTGAGATAACGGTGCAGCCCTCTCCCCCGAGGGAAGAGGGCGCAATCACGATGACCGCGGCGGCGGTCACTGATTTATCGCGGTGCTTGAGACGCAATCGTACTTCGGCCGGTCCCGGAATGACCCCTCTTTTGATAACCTGCTAGCCCTTCACGTGATCTGCGGCCTGGGGCTCGGCTTCGGTCTGCGGTGCGACCGACATGGAGATTTCGCGCCGGCACGCATAGCACTCGAACACCTGGGTTTCATATCCGGCGCCGCGTCGCGGATCGGGCATGCGTCCCGTCAGAATCATCGGCTCCGCGCAGGTCTCGCAGATCGGCCGCTTGGGCTCCGGAAAGTCCAATCCAAACAGCTTCATCGCTGGCCTCTTACCCCAACGGTGGAAATTGCGCGGGAGCCTAACGAAGGCCAAGAGCCTTGTCGAGGCTGTGCGGTATGCCGTTCCGGCATTGGCCCATTGCTTGCCCAGCCAAAGGTCCGGGCCGGCCATGGTGCGCTTTCGGCGAACAATCGGCGCTACACGCACAATTGGTATGATTCTCGCTTCGGCGACATGATCGGCGACTTGTCATAAAAGCGAATTAGTGTGGATGTTCGGACAATCCGTTCACCAAGTTCAGGATCCGCTCGCTATGCAGGATGTGATCGCCACGCCATTTTCGTTGTCGCAAGCGTGCGTCCCCGCCCTCGAGGTCGGCCTGAATGCGCTGTCCGGCGTGCTCGAGGCGGGTGCCAGGCTTGCGGCCGAAAAGGACATGGCCCCCGCGATCCTGCTCGGCTGGCGGCTGGCCCCCGACATGCTTCCGCTCATCCGGCAGGTTCAGATCGCCGCCGACCTGGCGAAGAACGGCACGGCCCGCCTCGCCGATATCAAGCCCCCCTACTTCGAGGACAACGAGACGTCGATCGATCACCTCAAGGCGCGGCTCGCCAGGGTCGTCACCTTCGTCCAATCCGTCGACCGCAGCCGGATCGACAGCGCCGGAGAGCGCGAGATCACCTTCCCGCTGGGTCCCGACAACAAGGGCTGCATGAAGGGCGACGACTATCTCATGCACTTCCTGCTGCCGAACTTCCACTTCCACTGCACCGTCGCATACGCGATCCTGCGCCAGTGCGGGGCCGACATCGGCAAGAGCGACTACATCGGCGACATCCCCATTACGATTACATGATCGTGCCGGCCGCGCGGCTGCGGGGCCACTGTTGCCCAAGCCGCTCCGCAGTGGTCCAATGACCCCGCTCATCAGGCCGCGATCGACGAGGCTTCAGTCAGACCATGGGTATCTTCCGCCGGAAAGTGCCGAACCACTTCGTGCCGATCCACGCGCACAACGCCAACAGCAAGGACTGGGTCATCCTGCTGGAGGCCAGCACAATCGTCGGCCCCTCCCCCGATCGTCTGCGCATTGCCCACGCGACGCAGGAGCGCAGGGTGGTGAAGAAATACAACATCTTCCTGAGGGCCAAGCACTTCCTGGTCGTGGACGGCTACAACCCGCGAATTCACGCACTGTATTTCTGCCCGCAGCTCTACCGCTACGATGCCGACAAGAAGCTCGTGCCGCTGCAGGGCGACGAGATCGGCAAGGTCATCGCCCAATCGCTCGAAGCCGGGGTTGCGGAACGGCGGCCGTGGTACGGGCCGTCGGACAAGTTCCCCAACGAGCCGGTGATCAGCGGGCCGATGCAAGGCGAGTTCGACACCGTCGTCGTCGAAATGTCGAGCGCGCGCAGCGCCGCCGGCAAGCCGTCCCGCGACACCTAGCGCAACAACGCCGAAATCGCCGATTGCGCGGCGCGTTCAAGCGCGGCGTCCGGACCGGCATCGCCAGCCGCGATGCGACCATAAGCCACCCGTCGTCCCGTGCCTCTTGTGAAGGTCGAGGCAGCAGCAGTATTGATCCATTCGAGACACGTGGGGGGTTTGGATGAGACTGGTCGGCCTCGTTCTTGCAACGGTTCTGATGTTCTGCGGTACGGCCTTCGCCCGCGATTCCCGTTTTGAACGCATGTTACGGCGCCTCGATCCCGAGACCCGTCTCCAGCAGGTTTGCGGGGCCGAGGCCATGCGCCGGATCGACAAGGACAAGAACCGGTACCACCCCGACCGCGCCGATGTCGGCGCCGTGTCTGAGCCCGAGGCGAAGAACGATGTCATGCGGGGTTCAGGTGGAGCTTTTCGCAGCGGCGGCCATTGGTACCGCTTTTCGTTCACCTGCCGGACATCGCCTGACCGGCTGAAGGTGCTGGATTTCAAATATGCGATCGGCGCCCAGATCCCCGAGAAAGAATGGGACACCTACGGATTGTGAAATAAGGTTGCCCGCACCACGTCGACGCCCTCGAACTGACAGCGCGACAAGGCCCATGGAGCAAGACTGATGGCATTCTACCGAGGTATGACCTGCGAGAACGTGACTCTCACAGGCGACAAGGGAACCCCGATCACCGCCTATGTGGCCAAGCCCGCGGGGCCGGGCCCGTTTCCGGGCGTCGTGCTGATCCACCACTTGCCGGGCTGGAGCGAGTTCTACATCGAGACGACGCGGCGCTTCGCCCACCACGGCTATCTGGCGATCTGCGCCAACCTCTATGAGCGCGCCGGCGACGGCAACCCGGACGACGTCGCCGCCAAGGTGCGCGCCGACGGCGGCATCCCCGACGCCCAGATGGTCGGCGACACCGAGGCGGCGGTGAAGTGGATGCGCGCGCAGCCCAATTGCAACGGCAAGGTCGGGCTGTTCGGCTCGTGCTCCGGCGGCCGGCACGCCTTCATCTATGCCTGCCAGAAGAAGGACGTCGACGCCTGCGCCGAGCTGTGGGGCGGCCGCGTGGTGATGGGCAAGGAGGAACTCAACGCCAAGACGCCGGTCGCGCCGATCGACATGACCAAGGACCTCTCCTGCCCGCTGATCGGCATCTTCGGCAACGACGACCGCGCGCCGAGCCCCGAGCAGGTGAACCAGCACGAGGCCGAGCTGAAGAAGCACGGCAAGAACTACGAGTTTCACCGCTACGACGGCGCCGGCCACGGCATCTGGTACTGGCACCGGCCGCTCTACCGGCCCGAAGCCGCGATGGACGGCTGGAGCAAGGTTCTCGCCTTCTTCGGCAAGCATCTGGGGAAGTAGGAGAGCTGCACCAAAACTGTAGCCGAGCCGAAGGTCGCAATGATTATGCCCTCTCCCCTTGCGGGAGAGGGCAGCCGCAGCGGTTCAACAAAAGAATTGAGTGAGGGGTGAATCTTGAAATTCCCCCTCACCCATCAGAGTGCGATGAAGTTTCGGCGTAGCCCTCTCCCGCAAGGGAGAGGACACAATCACGAAGACCGCGATCGCGAACATTAGACTTAGGAGCCAACCATGTGCACATCCATCATCGAAATCGCCCCCGCCGAAGGTATGGCGAAGCGCGGCGACGAATGGTTCCCGCTGTCGCAGGCGGTGGTGGCCTATGACCACGCCCGCCACGCGCCGCTCGGCGACGTCATCACGCTGGATTTCATCAACATGGCGCTCGAACCGGGCGCGCGCGCCGGCATCGAACTGACGCTGGAGTCCGCCAAGGAACTGCGCGCCGCCCTCGACCGCGCCATCGCGGCCGCCGAGTTCGAGGAAGCCGAAGTCCGCGGCAAGGGCGCCGTGCCCGGCCTCGTCCGCGCGGCGTGACCCCTATGGCTCCGCGACGAAGCGATCCCGTCCGCATCGTCTTACTTTCGCTCAAGGCATGGACGGCCGGGACAAACCAACCACGACTTGCAGGCCGTGATGGAGCAAACAGAAATCTGAAATAAGGTAAGACTCGTCCTGCAATTCTCGTTTCATGCGGCCCGCGGCTAGTGGTCCGATTCCAACATTCGCATCCCATTTCGGCACGCACTTTTGCGAATGTTGGAATCAAGGACCACTAGCAAATCTATGATTCTAGTGGAGTTTGGATTTGACATTCGCTTTACAACCTTGCGGCCCGCTGGGTAGCGAATGTCAAATCCACTCCACTAGCGAGAATGGCTTTCGGCACATGCGCGAGCATCTCTTGATGGGCAGACGCGCAAACTCAACCTGGTCGTGGCGGATCGCCGATGCCGCCGCAATTGGCGGGATCATTTTCTTCGCGATCTACTACCTGACGGCGCTGCGCTTTGACGATCTGTTCACGTCGGTCGATCGCCAGGTCGACTTCAGGCAGTGGTACGGCTTCCCTCCGGTGCTCGCCCAGCATCTGCAATATCCCTCCGTCGCCTGGGGGAATTGGAGACTGCCTTTCCCGTATCTGCCCTCGGCAGCGGCCATGTTCATGCCGCTCTCCGCGCTGCCGCAGATGGTGGCGTTTGCTCTCTGGCTCGCTCTGCAGGCCGCGTCGTTAGCCGTGGTCTTGTGGACCGGATTGCATCTGACCGGCGCAAACAGGCTGCAAGGACGCTACCTCATCGCCCTGGGCGCCGTCCTGTTGACGGACAACCAGATCGGCTGGGACTTTCGCACCCACAACAACAACATGTTCTATCTGGCCCTGGTCATGGCGGCGTTGATGACCCGCGTGACGTTGCTGAGCGCGCTGCTGCTGGGGATCAGCAGCAATCTCAAGATTTATAGCGGCGTATTGTTCTTTGTTTTCCTGTGGCGCCGGGAATATCGCCTTGCACTCTCCATGATCGTCGCGGCCGTCCTGATCGCGACGATCCTCCCGATCGCTGTATTCGGATTTTCTGGATATGTGCAACTTCTCGAGGGCTGGGTCGGTCAGGCGCTGTTCTACGCGCCGCCTGCTGGAGAGGAAGCCGTCCTGCCTGCCGATCTGTGGCGCGAAGCCAGCGCATTGATCGTCGGCAACGAGCCCCATTCGGTCGAAGCGTCGATTCTGTTGCGCTCAAGTCAGGCGGTCTGGATCGCGCTGGTTGCCGGCTATCTTGTCTTTGCGACAAGACCGAATGTCTCGGCGCCAGAGCCGCAAGCGCGGCTCGCCGATGTCTGTGTCGGCCTGCTCGCCCCGTTGCCGTTCAGCATCTGGTTCACGCCATATCACGCCGTCGTTCTCCTGCCCGCGCATATGCTGCTGTTGACCGTCGTCGCCAGCGAAGCATGGAATGTCCGGATACGTTGTATGGCACTGGTGACGTTGGTCAGTTGCAAATCATGCAATATGCGATCCCCAGTGAACTCCGCGGAGCTATCTATCTCGTCTTATTTGGACTTGTCGTCGTCGCGCTTGGCGTCGTCCGATCTCGATTTGACGCAGTTCGCAGCGATGTGTCCCACGATTTGAGATCGTAGCTCCGCCGCCCAGCCGTCCGGACGGCGATGTGCGCCCGCGATTTTCAAGTCGCGATGCGCAGCGATCGCGAGCGCCGCCACGACCCCGGCGGGATGCCGACCTGCTTCTTGAAGGCGCGGTTGAACGCCGCCTCCGACTCGTAGCCGACATCGCGCGCCGCCTGCGCAATGCTGATGCCGTTGCGCTCCAGCAATTGCGCCGCGCGCTGCAGCCGCCAATTGCCGAGATATTGCATCGGCGGCACGCCCATCAACTGGCTGAAGCGTTCCGCGAACGCCGAGCGGGACAATCCGACCTCGCGCGCCAGGCTGTCGATCGTCCAGCGCTCGGAGGGCCGGCTGTGCATCAGGCTCAACGCCATCCCGACGTGGCGGTCACGCAACCCCGAAAGCCATCCGGTCGCTTCCGCCGGGATGCCATCAATGTGCTGGCGGATCGCCTGCAGGAACATCAACTCGCTCAGCTTCGATAGAATCGTTTCGCCGCCGGCGCGAGGTCGTTCGCTCTCGCGCAGTGCGGCCCGGATCAGGTCATACGTCAGATTGATCCCCGCGTCGTTGCCGTGCACGACCAGCATCCGCGGTAGCGCCTCCAGAACCGGATTGAACGGGCGTGCATCGCATCCGAGATAGCCGCAGGCGAGATGAGTTGGAGCGCCGCTGCCGCCGAATTCGCTGAACACGAAGGGCAGCGGCCGCTCCCGCACGCCGCGGTAGAGGCTGAGATCTGGCGATGCGCGCTGTCCGCGTTCGGCGCTCATGACGTGGGCGTCGCCGCCGACGAAGATGATCGCATCGCCGGCCGTCATGCGGACTGCGGAATCCGAGTTGTCGCACAACTGTGCCCAGCAATTGCCGTCCAGCACGATGTGAAATGCGATGACATGCTCGAAATTGGGCATCACGTCGGCGCAGATGGTTGAGACCGGAGGGGTCTCCGCCGCCCATGGCGCGCGCGCCTGCACCTCGAAATAGACCGCGCCGGTCAGCCGGACGGCGCGAAGGACATCAGACAGGACATCCAAATCCAAACTCCAGATCAGGCAAGACGATCAGTCAATTCTTCCGGCGGAACGGTCAAGACGCTGGACGGCCGGGCAAGATTCGATGCGCTGCGATCATAGAGCATCGCGGCGCTGCGATCTACGGTCCGGCGCATCAGCCCTGGGGCGGAGGGCCGCAAACTGGGAGCATTGACCGATGTTCGACGATCAAACACTCGCGAATTTCGCGACCCTCTTTCGTGGCGATCTGGTGCGGCCGTCTGACGCGGCCTACGACGACCTGCGGAAGCTTTACAACGGCATGATCGACAAGCGCCCGCGCCTGATCGCGCGCTGCGCGGATGTTGCCGACGTCATCGCCGCCGTCAATTTCGGCCGCGACCATGGTCTCCTGACCGCGGTCAGGAGCGGCGGGCATAGCGGCCCGGGTCTGAGCTCGTGCGACGGCGGGATGGTGATCGATTTATCGCGCCTGAAGGGCGTGCGGGTCGATCCGGCTGCGCGGACCGTGCGGGTCGAGCCCGGCTGCAGCCAGGGCGACGTCGATCACGCCGCTCATGCTTTCGGCCTTGCGGTGCCGGCCGGCATCGTCGCCAACACCGGCGTGGCCGGCCTCACCCTGGGCGGCGGCCACGGCTACCTGAGCCGGCAGCATGGGCTGACGATCGACAACCTGATCGAGGCCGACGTCGTGCTGGCGGACGGCCGTCTGGTCACCGCCAGCGAGCGCCAGAACGCCGATCTGTTCTGGGCCTTGCGCGGCGGCGGCGGCAACTTCGGCATCGTCACCAGCTTCCTCTATCGCGCGCATCCGGTCACGAACGTCTATGCCGGCCCGATCTTCTGGGACATCCGGCATGCCAAGGAAATCATGCGCTTCTATCGCGACTTCCTGCCGAAGGCGCCGGAGAAGCTGTGCCCGTTCCTCGGCCTGAAGACGGTGCCGTCCGCCGCGCCGTTTCCGGAGGAGATTTGGGGCACGCGCATCTGTGCGCTGATCTCCTGCTACGACGGGCCGGCGGCCGAAGGCGAGGCGGCGATGCGGCCGGTGCGCGAGGCGCTGCCCAAGCCGCTGCTCGACGGCATGTGCGAAATGCCGTTCACGACGCTGCAGAGCCTGTTCGATCCGCTGCTGCCCAAGGGGCTGCAATGGTACTGGAAGGGCGACTTTGTGAAAGACCTGTCCGATGCTGCCATCGACACGCATGTCGAACATGCCGCGAAGTCGCCGAGCGCGCTCTCGCTCATGCATCTCTATCCGATCGACGGCGCGGTCCACCGTGTCGGCGTACAGGACACGGCGTGGAATTGCCGCGACGCGACCTGGTCCATGGTGATCTGCGGCATCGACCCCGATCCCGCAAAGGCCGACGCCCTCAAGGCGTGGGGGCGGCGTTACTGGGAAGCGGTGCATCCGCACAATCTTGGCGGCGGCTATGTGAACTTCATGATGGACGACGAAAACGACGGCCGCGTGGAAGCTACCTACGGTGCGAATTACCAACGGCTCGCCGAAGTGAAAAAGAAGTACGACCCGAACAACTTCTTCCGGGTCAATCAGAACATCCGGCCGGCTGCCGCGCCGAGAGTCCGTACCGCTGCCTGAGTGGGCGGGGCGAATTCGCCGCCCGTCCATCGCAGGTTCACGACTGGTGAGATACGCGATTCATGTCCCGAACGCGGTGCGGCGGCCAACGCCGCACCGCTGATCCGGGACACCGGTTGACGACCACGCGCGCCAGGCGCCTCTGATGACGTCATCACCTTCGGTTTGCGACGCGACGCGCGTCACCCGATCCGGCGGAAACCTCGCGCGCTCGCAGAAATGACGGATTGACCCACGGCGATTGCGAACAACACCCGGGCCACGCCGCGCCAGGACAAATGAGTAATTGACGGTTTTACCGATTTTGGCATACAATTTGTTTTACTAGCAAATTCAGTCACCCATGGAGGGTTCCCATCGCCATCGAGAACGAAAATCTGAGCCGTGGCGAGCGTTTGCAGATCATGCTGTCGCCCAAGGAACTCGAAGCAGTGGACGATTTTCGCTTCAAGAACCGAATGCCCAGCCGAGCTGCGGCAGTGCGCGAACTGTTCAGGATCGGCCTCGCCAACGCGGAGGCGATGGGTCCCGTTGACGGAAAAAAATCGTCTGAATTTGGCGTGCTTGAAGACGAAGACAACCAAGATAACAGAGCCGATGGCCGATAGTGCATTCAATGAGTAAAGCGAGAGAAGATCATTGCAGATGACTTTTGCTCTTAGACTACGAGCGGCTGGCTAATTCTAGGCGATGCGTACACAGTTCTCCAACTCATGTTGGAGACCGTCATGCCTGATATTATTCATTACATTAAGCAGCCCGTAGCGTTCGATCCCGAAACTCTCTCCGCGATGGGCAGCGCCTATGAGAGCGCGCTGAGGGCTTTT